>MGFG01000026.1 GCA_001791745.1 Candidatus Uhrbacteria bacterium RIFOXYC2_FULL_47_19
CCTACGTCAGATACCAGCAAGGACAGGATTCAGGTCAAGCGAAGCTTGTGCTGGAGTAGTACCACGGGCTTGCCCGTGGGGATCTATTTAGAGCGGTTTTTAGGCGATCGCCTTCTATACTCCCCTACTTTTATATATGCTGGTGTCATCGAATGAAATTTGGTCACCAATTTTGAGATATGAAAAAACGTCTAATTGTAATCGATGGTCATGCACTACTGCATCGGGCTTGGCATGCATTACCACCTCTTTCTACTAAAGATGGGTTGGTTGTTTCTGGGGCCTATGGATTTTTTATGATCCTACTGAAGGCCATAAAGGAACTAAAACCATCTCACTTGGTAGTAACTTTCGATTTGGCTGGACCAACTTTTAGACATAAGGAGTACAAAGCTTACAAAGCTACTCGTGAGGAAAAGCCTGATGAACTTTATGCGCAAGTGCCGATTATCGAGGAGATCCTAAAGCAGATGGATATTCCAGTTTGTTCAGCCTCTGGTTTCGAGGCTGATGATGTGATAGGTACTATCGCTGTTACGGTCAGGGATCAGAATCCAGAAGTTGAAGTGATTATTGTAACTGGAGATAAAGATACTTTGCAGTTGGTTAATGATGGAGTATCAGTATATACCCTAAGAAAAGGAATGACCGATACAGTTCTTTATAATCCAGCTGGAGTAGAAGAAAAAATGGGTGTTCGACCGGATCAGATGGTCGACTATAAAGCTTTACGCGGTGACCCATCTGACAACATTCCTGGTGTTCGAGGTGTTGGCGAAAAAACAGCCGTAGATCTTATACAAAGATTTGGTTCGTTGGCCAATTTATATAAGGCATTGGATGCTAATCAAGCGGAAATCAGTGATTCAGTCCGGCGGAAGTTAATTGAAGGCAAAGACGATGCTTTAATGTCTCAAAATTTGTGTCGTATCCGGACTGATGTGAAGATTAATTTTCATCTTGTGGACGCAGAGTTTAAACCAGTCACCAGAGAAGCGGTTCAGGATTCTTTTGAACGCTATCAATTTAGTCGACTACTTACTCAATTACCAAAATCCGATTCCGAAGAGGGACGCAAGGCTGGTGGTCAATTGGGATTATTGGGTGAGACCGGTTCGGTGGAGGAAGAAGAACAGCAGTTTGTAAAACATGCCTGGATCGAGGTTAAGACTGTTGCTGAATTGAATAAAATAGTCGAGATGCTCAAAAAAACCAAACGTCTGGCCTTTCGTTCTACTGTGTTATTGAATGATAATAACAACTCCTCTATCTCACCCGATCTTTTGGTTTTGAGTGATGAAAAGGTAGTTTATCTGATATCTAAGGAGATTTTAACAGAGGGTGCAGGTGTTATTAGTAGTCTTTTTTCTGGTCACGGAACGGAGTTGATTTGTCATGATCTTAAGACTGAGATTCGTCGGCTTCAAACCCTAGGAATTGAGATCAAAAATCGTACTTTTGATCTAATGTTAGCCTCGTATTTGCTCCATGCTGGAGAGCGACGTCATTCTCTTGAGGCTATACTTTCTTTTTTGCGTGGTATATCGACCCCAACCAAACATGATGATGTCTCGACCAATCAATTACAGGAACGATTGGTAGTCGAGGTTAGTCAACTTGCCTCTTTAGCTGATGAATTTTCTATCCAACTCAGGAACAATGGACTACTTGAGGTGTTTTGGGATATGGAGGTTCCACTTGCTCACGTTCTGGTGCGCTTAGAACACAATGGAGTGGGGTTGGATTCCAAATATCTTTTGAAGTTTTCGGAGGAGTTAGAGAAAAAGATTGATAGTTTGACTGCCGAAATTTATGGTTTGGCCGGAGAAGAATTTAATTTAAATTCACCCGGGCAACTCAAAGATGTGTTGTTTGTTCACTTAGGTTTATCGGCTGCTGGATTGAAGAAGACTGTAAGTGGGCAAACTTTATCGACAGCTGCTGCAGAGCTAGAGAAGATAAAAGATCAACATGAGATTATTGGGCGAATACTTGATTATCGCGAATTAGCCAAGCTTCAATCGACTTATGTCGAGGCTCTGCCTCCATTGGTTGATCCAAAGACCGGTCGGATACACGCCGATTTTAATCAAACTGTGACAGCTACCGGTCGATTATCTTCCTCAAATCCGAATCTTCAGAATATTCCAACAGCCGGTTCGGAGTATGGGAAAAAAGTTCGTGATGCTTTTGTCGCACGGGAAGGTTCAGTCTTACTAGCAGCTGACTATTCGCAGATTGAACTTAGAATAGCGGCGCATATTGCCAACGAGCAAACCATGATTAATGCCTTCTCTTCTGGTGAAGATATTCATTATCGGACCGCAGTTGAGATGTTTGGTGAAGACAAGGCTAAAGAGAGTAGACGAATTGCCAAGGCTATTAATTTTGGAATTCTGTATGGTATGGGCGCTCAACGTCTGGCAGCTAGTACTGATCTGCCAGTAACTGAAGCTCGGAACTACATTGATCAATATTTTGCTCTTCATGGCGGTATTGAGCAGTACATTCAAGAGACTAAGGAAAAATTAGCTACCGACGGATTTGTTGAAACTATCTTTGGAAGAAAGCGTTTCTTTCCTAACTTTCATCTTCTTAATCAGAGAGAGCGAGCCGAGGCTGAACGCCAAGCGGTAAATATGCCAATTCAAGGTTCTTCGGCTGATATGATTAAGAAAGCCATGATCAATATCGATCGCCTACTAGGTGAACGCTATGGATATGGGGATGATTCGCCAGTTCAGATGATCTTACAGGTTCATGACGAGCTTATTTTTGAAGCCAAAAAAGAACTTGTTGCTGAAGTAGCCAAACTAGTAACCAAAGAAATGGAGAGTGTGATCAAGCTAAAAGTCCAGATTACTGTAGACATTAAGACCGGAGAACGTTGGGGTTCAATGGAAAAATTGGTTTAAGCACCGGTTGGTAGCAAGACTGTTACGAAATAACGGCTTTTGTTTTTGTAAGATTTTTTGTTTGATGGACACGATTAAAATCGTAAACTAAGCTGAAGCGAGGGTGGTTAGTCTTTAGGATCAAATAATGACCATAGGATTGTTGCTTTTGATCTAAAATAAGCCAAAAAATTCGAATTTGGGATATGCGTTTTTTGATTTGTGGTTCGGACATCTTTAGATCTAGAAAAAAACTCGCTTTAATACGCGAGCGTTTTAAGCAAACTCGTGATCCGTCCGGATTAAATACGGATATTTTTCGAGCTGGTGATCGTACTTCAGTCGAGCTGGCCGAGGCTATACTTACCTACCCGTTTTTAGGTGAACGAAAAATGATCATTGCTGATGGTTTTTTGTCACATAATAAAGCAGACCAGGAAGTGATTTTAAGTGCTCTACAACGACAACCAGAAACAACAGTCGCGGTATTTTACGAACCGACAGATTTAGCTAATCTTAGTGGCTCTCCCCTACTTCCATTTTTGATTAACGATAGGTTTACCGAGGAATTCAAATCATTAGTTGGTGAACAGGTCACTGGATTCATTGCCTCGGAATGTGAGAATTATGGTCTGAAGATAGAGATTAGGGCTTGTACTGAGTTAGCTCAAGCCACCGGAGCTGATTCTTGGCGATTGGTTCAGGAAATCTCCAAACTCTGTTCATTTGCTGCTGCAAGAGGTGAGCAGGTCATCTCTACTTCAATGATTAAGGAGTTGGTAGTCGGAACTAACGAAGAATCAATTTTTGATTTTTTAGATGCCTGTTTTGACGGTCGTTCCAGACGTGCTATTCCCCTACTAGATCGATTGATTCAATCCGGAGTGAATGATTTGCAGATTTTGGCAATGTTACAGCGACAATTGCGGATTTTGATAGGCGCTCGAGATTTATTAAATCGTGGTATTAGTGATCGCCAGACCATTGCTGGAAAGTTGGGTGTTCATCCTTACCCCGCTGGTAAGGCTATAGCCTCGGTTCAACAGCTACAACTTACAGACCTAAAAAAAGCCTCTACTGAGTTAGTGGAAATTGAACGTAGATTTAAGTCTGGGACTGGCAAACTTTTAGCGGAGCTGACTTTGTTTGCTTGTTCAGTTCAACAACCAAGAAGACCTTAATTTTAGCTTAAGAAGATCTTTTTAGATAACAAAAACCCCGACTTGCATCGGGATTTTTTGGCTTTTCTACTTAGAAGCCTTTTTAGCAGCCTCTTTTCTGATACCGATCGTTAGGCGTGATTTGATGCGTGAAACAGTGTTCTTTTTGAGGACTCCGTTTTGCGCTGCCTTATCGACCGATTTCACTACACTCTTGGCTAAAGCTTCAGCCTTCTTGATATCTCCAGCTTCCAAGGCTTTACGAGCCTGCCTTCGGAGATAAGTCACGTTTTCTTTGACTCTCTTATTGCGCGCTTCCCGGGTTTGGGTCTGGCGCAAGGCTTTCATTGCCGACTTTTTGTTGGGCATAAACGACTATTTCTTAGTTGTTCCAGGATTCAGAGACAACGGGATGATAGCTCAAGCTGCTCTGGTCGTCAAGCCTGATCATCCCCTTCTATAAGTCCCGGGCTAATATCATCCAAGAGCTTAACTTGATCGAGCTTGCCGGCCAATTTTGAGTAACCAGAATGAACGGTATCCATGGCCCCCTTAGCATTGGTGACATGCCTAGATAAAACATTGATAGTACCTTCGAATTTTATAGATTCTTGCTGTACTCCTTTTAAAATATCCCAAATCTTTTGAGATTGTTCTTGGAGTTTGGTTCTTTCCATACCCATCAGTATCACTCGCAGGAAGTTTAGAAAGCCGTGTGGCGAGGTCATTAGGACATTTTTCCCTTTGGCATAGTCGAGTAGATTTGATTCGTCATCGGTCAGAATGTGGTAATAGACATTCTCTGATGGGATGTACATGACGGCAAAATTGACCGTACCCTCGTCAGGTAGTAGATATTTTTTGCTAATGTCATCAATATGCCGCTTTACTGCCTTAATGAATTCTCGTTGTGATGATTTGCGTAAGTCATCAGTCTCGGCTCTGGAGAGTTGTTTAAAGTTCTCTAGTGGGAACTTGGAGTCAATTGGGATAAGGCCGGATTTAGTGCGGATAATAGCATCGACAGTTTGGCCATCACGGAATTTATATTGAAGTTCATAATGACCTAACGAAAACACCTGAGCCAGCATGTCTGCTAAGATTTGCTCTCCAATATTCCCCCGTAGTTTAGGATGAAGCAGCTCACTAAACTCCTCAAACCCTTTAAATCGCTCCTGAACGGTCCCTAGTTCGCGTTGAACCGACATGATGACCTGAGCAGCACGGTCAAGACGTGAATTTATTGATTCGGTCGTCTTATCTAGTCTTTCATTCATTCCCTGAATATTCTGGTTCAACATGACCAGACCACGATCGTTGCCACGAGCATCATCAGTAATTTTGATACGACGACTTAATGAAAAGAAGGCAAAAATTAAAAAAGCTACTGCTAAAACGAGTACGAAAAGTAAGAGTTCAGTCATAGTATCCTAGAGTATATGTCTTAAGGCTTTCCTTCGGAAGGTTAAGCGGTGGATAAGAATTTAGATCCTCAAAAACCACCGTCTCCATTTAAGAGATTAAATATATTAATATAGTATTTTACGACGCATCTTTTTAGCTTATTTATCATAAAATTTAAAGATTACCTCTCTAGTTTTTCGAGTAATTTTTTAAGTCAAAGTCTTCGCTTAATCGAACTTTAGAATCTTCACAAACCCGAATTATCATGTTATACTCATTCGCGAGCTGGTCCCTGTAGCTCAATGGATAGAGCAGATCTCTCCTAAGGATAAGATGGAGGTTCGACTCCTCCCGGGGACACCACTTGAGCGTATATTCACACATGTGCATAAACTGTTACTACTGTGGATATAAAGAAATCATTAAAGATTTTTAAGGCTTAAAATAAAAAAGTATTAGGGCCCGTAGCTCATCTGGTAGAGCGCTGCGTTCGCATCGCAGAGGTGAGGAGTTCGAGTCTCCTCGGGTCCACCATGCCCTATAGCAATCAGTTTAATAGGGAACCAAAAAAACCAGAGAGATCTGGTTTTTTGTTTCTCGTGTAACTTGTTTTAGGTAATAATTTTTTATTACCTGCAAAATCTTGGATCTTAGCCTAAGGGATTTTTTAAGAAATTAATTAGTGGGGATTTTTTGAAGTTTCTTATGAAACAAGGAATCAAATTTTTTTCTTCATAAGAATGAGCCTTTTTCTAAGGAAGACGGAGAGAGGTGTTTTATCTTTTTAAGATTTTTGTGTTTTTAAGTTGTAAAACTTACTAATTTTGATTTTTTATCTTTTTAAAGTAGTTTTTTAATTTAAGCTTATTTTATAATTGTACGACACTATAAAGATGATTAGGATTAATTATTTTTTATCCACATCCATAAAAATTGATTGTGGATAATTCCTTTTTAAGATTAGAAATTCTTTAAAGTAATCCACAGAAGTTTTTATCCACAAAGAAATAATAGAAAAAGACCTAAGATTAGCGAAAAAAACAGTGTTGATAACTTTGACCATAGCTCAGAAAAATGTTACCATATTATATGTATGGGGAGGGCAATGGTAAAAAACAAAATGGGGATTTTTAAGATAAAAAAAACGATATATTCAGAATCCATTTTTTTGGTGATGGTTTTTACCGTCATTTTTTTTGCCTGCTGGTCTGGTGATGCAGTTGAGGCTATGAGTTCAGCTAATTATGAGGTTACTGGTGACACCATCAGTATTGGGGGAGGTAACTCTAGTTCTGCAAGTTACGTTGCTGAAGACACTTTTGGTGATATAGCCTCAGGCGAAGACCTACAAAGCGCTAATTACAGTGGATGTTCAGGCTTTCAGTGCGTCGATGGGTCACCTTATATCAGTTTTTCCGTGAAAGAGGGGACTTCAAAACCTGGTGTGGAGGGGACAGGGGTAGCTCTGGGTTCGCTTTCTACCTCTTCAGTTACGACCTCTGATGGAGTGGGTGTAAATTCAGTCTTTGTTTTAACTGAAACATCTGCAGATAACGGATTGGCAGTCGGAGTCATTAGCACTTATTCTGGCTTAAAGCGATTTTCAACCTCAGACATCATCAGTTCTTCTTCGGCCACACTCTCTGCTGGTAGTGAAGGATATGGAGTTTGTGTTGGTTCAGCTGCTGAAGATTTAGACAGCCCAGATACACTTTCAGCTTCTGCGCCTTACGATGGAGTTTGTAATAAAGTCAACGGTCATGATGTGGGTTTGGTGGATGGTACACTTCGAACGATTGTTGATTCCTCGGGACAGATTAAAGGTGGAGATATTGAGATATTGGTCAAGGCCTCAATAAGTCCAGTCTCTGCAGCTGGTAATGATTACATTGATACACTGACCTTTATAGCGACAGGAACTTATTAGAGTTTTATCGATATTCAGGCCTCCTTATTAAGGAAATATGGAAAAGACACTCAAAAAAATGTTGGCCAAATTAGCAGTGATTTCACTGTTGGTGTCTTCTTTCATGGTTGTTGGCCCAGTCGAAGCTAATAGCTTCACTTCCATGAGTGACACCATGACGCGCCTTAAGACGAGTACTACAGCTGATCACACGATCGGACTGACCCTTCCGGCTACTTATAATTTTGATGCCACTGGTAGTACTGATGTGATTATGATCGACTTTCCTGCAGCTAACTTTGTGATGGGTGGTGTTTGGGCAACAACCGACTTTACTTTTAGTGACGGCACCTCTAGGACGATAAACGCTATTAATCAAGGTGCAGGCATCACCACAGTTGTTTGTGCTGATGGTGCTAATAATGTTGGAGTAGCGATAGACACGACAGCACTGGATTTTCGGGTTATGCCTTGTGGTTCCAGTTATACTCCACAAGTAGCTGGTGCAACTATTGCCTTTACAATTGATGGGACAACAACTGATGGGACTTTAACTAATCCAGCGGCGGCAAATACCTATACGATTAGTTTGGCCATGACCGACGAGGGTTCAGTTAACGCTCACACTGGTAGTATTTCAATCGGTGTAGTGGACAATGATCAAGTCGCCGTTTCAGCCAACATAGATCCCACTATTACCTTTGATATAGACACTTCGACTAATATCGAGGCCGATACAGCGACTCCGTATACCGTTTCTTTTGGGACAGTTACTACGGCGGATAGCAGAGTCTCTGGTGATACCGACTCTGTTAATTACATATTATTAGATCTAGCTACTAATGCAGCTTCAGGTGCATCTATAACCATACAAAATGCGAATGGCACATCCGGTATGGTGTCAACCTCTACTCCAGCCGATACCATAGATAATTCTGATGGGGCCATTGCCGACGGAACTGAACGTTATGGATTTTGTGTTAACACTACTACCTGGACATCTGGTTCACCTTTGACGATCAGTGCTGATTATCTTGGTATGACCTGCAATGCTGATGGTGAAACCAACGATGTCGAAGACCTTAATACTAATGGCAAGAGTATTGTCGAAGCAGCTGGTCCGATTGCTGGAGGGCGTGCGGTCATAGTGGCCAATGTTTCTGTTAGTGCAGTTACCGAGGCTCATGATGATTATGCAGATACACTGACTTTTGTGGCTACGGCTACATTCTAGGTCAGTTGAACAATAAGAGCTTATGGAGGAGACAAAAAAAATCGGTTTTAACCATTCCAGTGGAACAAAGAAAACCGTGCTAGCCATCAGCTCTAGTTTTTTGTTACTAATAGCTGTGTTTTTTCCGCGAGGAACGGAAGCGTTGACTCTTTCTCCACCACATTTTGATTATTCTTTGAATGCAGAGGATTCCGTTTTAGATGTTATCAAGCTATTTAATGAGACTAATTCGACCGAAGTTTTTTATCCGATAGTAATGAACTTTGGGGCGAGCAACAACGAGGATGGTACGCCCAGATTTTATCCAGCCTCTGAGGATAGATTAGGTGAAGGGATGGCGGAGTGGATTAGTATTGAGACCAACAAAATAGAGCTTGCTCCTGGTGGACGTTATAATCTGCCGTTTTCCATTAACCTTCCAAAGGAAAATGTAAAACCGGGCGGTCATTATGGAGCGATATTACTTTCTTCGTCTCCGCCGTCTCAGGACGGTGGCGCTGTTGGTGTGGCGTCTCAACTAGCAACGATAATTTTGGTTCGTGTATCGGGTGATGTGCAAGAGATTGGTGGTATAGCTGAGTTTGGCTTCTCTGATCCCCAGCCTTGGTATAATCATCTGCCAGTCGAGATGTTCATGCGTTTTGAAAACGCCGGTAATGTACATCTGAAACCAACTGGAAATTTAATCATAGAGAATTGGTATGGCCGAAAAGTAGCTGATATTGGAGTCAATCCTGAGGCTAAAAATGTATTACCGTTGAGTATACGTAAGTTCGTCTTCGGATGGGGTAGTAAGATTAGTGACGAAGAGATGGGTCCAATAGAGACAGAGTTCCGGAACTTTGCTTTAGGTAAGTACACCGCTCGCTTGGTGATTAGTTACGGTACTACTAGTCAGGTGCTAGCTGCTGAGAGGATTTTTTATGTTTGGCCTTGGAGATTGATGCTGGTTATTGGAGTCGGTCTGATCGCACTTTTGATTATTTTAGTGGCGTTGAAGCGAGCCTACGATCGATCTCTCATTAAAAAGTTTAGTCGGACCAAGGGTGGTAGACTCTGATTCAGAAAATTGTATTTTTGGGATAGGGAAAGCTTGGACTGACCCGATTAGGAGGAAAGGAGTTAATCAAAATGAAAAACAAACGGACAACCTATCATCCGTTTGGGCTGAATAGGAAACTATCCCGCCTTAATTTGGTTATAGTTACAGCTTTTGTTGTCATTGTTATTTTGACTTCGGCTGTATTATCTATCCAGGTTGCGTCTGCTCTCAATTTTAGTCTTCGTGATCTGATTTCCAATCAAGCAGCTAATGGGTCTTCTGCCCATCGGATAAGTTTCAATCTTTCTGGTGCCAATACATTTACATTCGGGGAAGAGATTATTGTAGATTTTCCTGCCGATTTTATACTTGGCGGAATTTGGGATGTTACCGACTTTACTTTTACTGATAGTTTGACCAGGACAGTGGATGCGGTTGATTCTGGTCCGGGGGTAGATACAGTTGCTTGTGCTGACGGCGCTCTAAATGTTGGTGTGGCCATCGATACTACAAATAATATCTTTAGGGTCATACCTTGCGGAGGTTCTTTTACTGCTAGTGCAGCTAGTGCTGCAGTGGTTTTTACCATAGCTGGTGTTGGAGCGAACGGAATATTGATGCTTAATCCAGCTTTCCCCGGCAGTTACATCATATCTGTAACTGACGCAGCTGGAGATTGTTCCAGTGGTTGTGACATGGCGGTTTCAATCATTGATGCCTCAACAGTTTCAGTTTCGGTTGAAGTAAGTAGTGGTCCGGTCTGCGGTAATAGTGTGATTGAGGCTGGTGAGACTTGCGACGATGGTAACGTGGTTTCTGGCGATGGCTGCAGTGCACTCTGTGCGCTGGAGGGTGCTGGACCACCTCCACCTGGTGACGTTACACCTCCAGTCATCACCTATCATTGTGCCACTACCATCAATAGAAATTCGGCGGTTATTACTTGGGAAACCAATGAAGCAGCCAATTCTACCATTCAATGCGGGTTGACCGCTGCCTATGGGCTAACCGTTTTTAATCCATCATTCGTTGTTTCTCACAGTTTGACTATAAATGATTTAGCCGAAGGGACACTCTATCATTGTCGAGCTTGTTCCAGTGATTCTCCTGGTAATTCAACTTGTTCGTCAGATTGCACCTTTACAACTTTAGATGAAACTCCTCCAATTATTTCTGATCTGTCTTGTGCTGACATTACTACCACATCTTTTCGGGTGACCTGGAATACCAATGAGAATGCGTCCTCGTTCATTGATTATGGGTTAGAGGTCGGTCCACCTTATCCCACCAATGCTGGAGCAGCAGAATTAATTCTAGCTCATTCAGTTACGGTTTCTGGATTATTACCAGCTACTACTTATCATTATCGAGTGCGAACTGGCGATGCTTCTAGTAACGAGGCTTTATCGGCTGACCTGACTTGCACGACCAGTGACGGTGCTATTGTTCCGCCAGTGATTTCGAATATTAGAGTGACGGATATCAGTTGTGTAGCTCCAGTTTCTGCTACGGTTCGTTGGGACACTAACGAAGCCGCAGATTCAAAAGTCGATTATGGCCCAGTAGTTGGTCCTCCATATACGAATTTAGCTTCCACCCCGGCTGATTTGCTGAGTCATATCATAACCTTGACCGGACTGAGTACCGGGCAAACTTATCATTATCGAGTTAGATCGGAAGATCCGACTGATCTCGAGACGGCCAGTGCTGATAATGTTTTTATTACACCTAGTGGGAGTCCACCGGTGATTTCTGGGATATCTACTTCTGATATAACAGCTGGATCGGCCACTATTTTATGGTCTACCGATGTCAGTTCTAGTTCATTGGTCGACTATGGTCCGACGGTTGCTTATGGTAGTGATCAAAGTAATGTTTCTGCGGTTTTGGCACACTCCTTAGTTATTCCCGGACTCAATGCTTGTACTACTTACCACTATCGAGTTAGGTCGGGGCACGCCTGTGCAACGGAGACGGTTTCGGTGGATCAGAGTTTTACCACTACTGCACTAGCCATGCCAGTTATTTCTGATCTTGAAGTTACTCATATCGGTGAGAACTCCGCTCGTGTTTCGTGGACCACTGCTACACCAACCAGTTCAACTGTTGATTATGGTCCAACTGTTGCCTATGGTCAGGTTTCATCTGCGCCAGGCTTAACACTTAATCATCTGGTCGTCATTAGTGGTTTGTTACCTGGTACCACCTATCATTTTCGTGCTCGATCCGAAGATACCTGCAATCAGGGGACTGCGACTGACGATGGTACTTTTAGTACCATTCCCGATTTAATACCGCCAGGATGCGTCATGAATCTGGTCGCCAATCCTGGTAGCGCGGTAATTCGTCTCGGCTGGACTAATCCACCAGATGCTGATTTGCAAGGTGTACGTTTAGTTCGTCGTCAGGGTGTTTGTCCAGCCGGCCGTGCTGATGGGATGACGGTTTATGATGGTTTAGAGAATTCTTTTGATGATTTCGGTGTAGTGAATGGGCTGAATTATTGTTATGGAGCCTTTGGTTATGATGAAGCGGGTAATTTTGGTTGTGGGGCGATCGCTTCTGCAACTCCGGTTGGTCCGGCCGACGTAGTACCACCTGCTTGCTCAGCGGGTTTTACTGTCTCGGTTGGTAATAGGCAAATCACTTTGAATTGGAGTAATCCAGCTGATCGCGACTTTGCTGGAACACGCATTGTGCGGCGAACGGACCGTTTCCCAGTCGATAGGTCAGATGGAACAGTCATTTTTGATGGTGCTGGTACTGGTTGGACTGATGTTGGTCTGGTTAATGGCACTACCTATTATTACGGGGCATTTTCTTATGACTTATCGGGAAACAATTGTGCTGGCGTGTTTAACCAAGGGGTGCCAGCCGCTGGAGTGGATTTAGTGCCTCCAGTTTGCGCTTCCGGCCTGACTGCAACAGCCGGAGATAGTCAGGTTTTGGTCGTTTGGAGTAATCCAGCTGATCCAGGATTGTCTGGAACACGCATTGTTCGACGGGATGATCATGCACCAACTGGACCTGCTGATGGCCTAGCTGTCTTCGAGGGAATTGCCGACAACTATTTTGATCTTGGATTGACTAATGGTCGGACGTATTACTACGGAGCTTATACTTACGATGCTTCACGTAATTACTGCTTGGGGCCGACCACCTCGGCGACTCCAGAGTTCGGTCTTCCACCTCCTCGCTTGGAATGTACTGATACTGATGGTGGTATCGATTATTTTGTCCGTGGGACAACAACTACCTCCGCCGGATCATTCTTAGACGCCTGTGTAAATCGATCTGTACTAAGAGAAAACTTTTGTTCTGGCGGTGATTTAAGCACCACCGACTATCGGTGTAGTGCTGGATACAAGTGTTCATCTGGTCGTTGTCTTCCAGCTACAGCTGTCGTATCAACTTCGACTTGTGGTAATGGAGTTTGCGAACGTCGGGACTGTAGAATCGAATGTAATTTAATGACCTTCGATTTATATATAGTGAATCCTGATGGCACTGAGCGGCATATGAGTACCGGAGCGGTCCGCTCAGAGCAACTTTCACCAGGACGTCTCAGGTTGAGTTTCGATGATGATGGTTTGGATATGGATTACGATGATGTCGTCTTGATTCTCGATACCAATGCTTGTGGTTCGGCGGGTGTTACTTTGGTCAGTCGTAATTCTCCACTCAATCATCAGGTCAGACTAGCAGTTAGTTATCATGGCGTTCCCAAGCTCGATCGTCTGGTTTGGCAGGACTCGACAATTGCACCTGGATCAACAACCTCTTTGAACGTTAGTGACGATCCAGCTATTTGTGAAGGGAACGAAGATGAGCTCAGTTGCCCGGTCGATTGTCAGGCTGAACCAATGGAACCGTTAGTTGAGGAAGGGGATACAGTTTCCGAGTCAGATAGGCTATCAGCAACAGTTCTTAGGTATTACGCAACTTCGGCTAGGATTCCATTACTCTCGACGAGTGGCGACGTCTCAGTCTTTCCTGGAATGTCGGTTATTATTTCTTTGCCAAGCACGAACTTACTTCAGACGCCACGTACAGTGCATTTGAATCTGGCTGCTGGTTCGTATGTTATGTCGCCTACAGGTGATGCTTTTGAAGCTAGAATAGTAACGCCGGTAGATTTAGCTCGACATCTATTTTCAGTGGTGATTGATTATGGCGATGACTTAACAGAGACAATTCGTGCTGGAATTGAAGTTGTACCGTTTAGCCGAGTAGTCGAGGAAAAGGATGGTAAAAAAATTGGGGTATCCGAGGCCAGAGTGACACTGTATTCTGAGTTTGAAAATGGTAGTTTTGGTCTTTGGTCAGGGGATAGTTCAGGACAGATCAATCCAGTAGTAAGTGCTGAGGGTGGTACCTATGATTTCATTGTTCCTAACGGTACTTATCGACTTAGTGTAGAGAAGGATGGTTATCGCACTAAGGAGACTATGGCTTTTCCAGTGATCAACGGTTTAGTTATTCGTGACGTCGTTCTGATTGCGGAACCACAGAAGACCGCTGATTCGTTTCAAAATATTATCAATCAAGTTGATTTTCAGACTAAGGTCGTAGTCGAGGATATTAAGGAATTCACCAACAATCCTTTTATTGAGGAAGGGGCACAGAAGCGTGTCGCTCCAGCAGCGGTGGCGGTGGCGACAGCTAATGTGGCTGTAGCTGGTGCTGCGACAGCCACTGCCTTTCCATACCTTCTATATCTATATACGTTACTGACTCATCCATCACTACTCTTCGGTGCTAAGAAGCGCAAAAAGTGGGGTGTGGTTTATGATGCGGTAACTAAACAACCAGTTGATTTGGCCATTGTTCGTCTAATCAACGATCAAACCGGACGCATCATCAGATCGACAGTGACCGACCGTGAAGGACGCTACTTTTTTATGGCCGGTCGTGGTTCTTACCGAATGATAGTTGCTAAGTCTGGCTACGTGTTTCCGACTGCCTATTTGAAAAATGTTCGTGAGGATGTGCGGTTTATCAATCTTTATCACAGCGAGACCATAGCTGTTTCGGATGACGCAACCATAGCAGCCAATATTCCAGTTGATCCGTTGATGAAGGAGAAAGCTCCGCGTCGAGTGTTCTGGGAGGGTGTAGCTCGTCGAGTTCAGCGGAGTGTGAGTGTTTTGACCTTGCTCGCTTTAATTGTAGCTGTAGTCATTTCTCCAACCCCATTCGTGATTTTGATGCTCGCCGTCAATTTATTGATGCACCTATTGTTCCGTCGATTAGCGGCCGGTCGTCAACCCAAGAATTGGGGTATTGTTTACGACCAGCAAACTAAGAGGCCAATTCGAAATGCCATTGTTCGTATTTTTGAGGCTCGTTACAACAAGTTGCTAGAAACCAGAGTGACCGACCTGCGTGGGCGTTATGCATTCTTGGTCGGTAATAATGTTTATTATGTCACTTACGAAAAGCCTGGTTATCAAAAGAAACAGGTTGGACCGTTGGATTTGGTAGCGGTTAAGAAGAAAGAAGATCAATTAGTGGCCGGTGATATCGGCTTGGTTTCGGAGCGCCCAGTTAGTTTCTGGTCAGGTCTCAGGTTTAGATTGGGAACGGCACTCGGTTTAATTAATAAAGTAGACAAGGCCCCATCGTTGAATAAGCCGCCATTAGCGGAGAAGATTGGCCAAACTGGGCACTTAATTGTTCAACCTGGGGATAAAGCGGCTAAAGGTACGGTTAGTCAGTCAGTTGTGACACAGCCTGGAAAACAAGCTGTGGATAATTTAGGTGAACAAAAAACTAAAACTCCTTGGGAGCTTCAAGTTTTAGAGCAGATACAAAAAAAGGCAATTGAATCTGATTCACCGATACTGAAAAATGATTCTGGTCCAAAGAATGATGAGTCAGCGAAATAATGGCTAAGGTAAGGCCTTGATTTCAAACCAGGAATGATTGGAATTGAAGTAAGAAGTAGTTGTTTTGATCCTTGAAACTGTCATGTTTAGTTGTTTGAACCGAACTCAGATAGTTTTAGAATAGATTTATCTAATAACACAGCCGGGGGCTGGTAAAAAGAGTCAAAAAATGCAATAATAGAGGTAATGAAGAGAGATCTGTAGATTGACAAAAAGACAAGTGGTGAATGGTCGCGTTACCTTAAAAGGTGGGTAATGTCCCAATCTCCAGTTGGACAAAACAAAAAAGATCCAAGGAGGATAAAAACAAAAAAGATGCTCCAGGCATCAATTAAAAAGGAGAAAATCGGTTCTAGCCTCAAGTCGTTGAGGCTAGTTTGGTTTTTGTCCTATTTTATAATTTTGTTCGGACTGGTTTCGCCTCTTGGTTTCGCCGAAGCGTCAGGTCCATCTTCGAATCGTGTTCTTAATTATCAAATCAGGCTAACTGATTCGAGTGGAATTAGGGTACCGGACGGTATAGTTGAGCTTGAGTTGACTATTTACGATTTAGCAATTGGCGGTAGTCAACTTTATACAGCCTGCTCTGTTGATGGTCTTCCAGGTAGTGCTCCGACTGCGGTTCAAGCCACTTTTACTAACGGAATCTCCTCGATTCTTATTGGTAGCAGCTTAACCTGCGCTGTCGGTTCAGCGGTTGCAATACCAGCTACATTGTTTACTAATACAGCCATGTATTTGGGAGTGACGGTTGAGGCTGATGCCGAAATGACTCCCAGGAAACAGATTGTGGCTTCTGGGTACTCCATGAACGCTGATCTTTTGGATGACTTGAATACGAGTAATGCTGGTGGCACATCAGCCTTTGTTCCAATTACCGACTCCAGTGGTAATTTGACTTTGACTGGTAATCCGCAAGGTGCAGGAGTGACACAAGGTTCGTTGACCGTAAATCCGGCTACAGCTGATGCTAATGAAATTTTGTTCGGCGTAGCGCTGGGTGGTGTGACTAGGTTTAGTGTTGATGAGGATGGAGATGTGGTAATTGCCGGCAGATTGGATATGCCAGCTCATGGTAATGATGTCGGTCTGAAGTTACCCGTTAATGCCGGTGCGCCAGTGGCAGCTGGAGGAACGGTCGAAGGTGACATTGTTTGGGACAGTACTGGAGATGCTCTTTATGTTTACAATGGGGCGGCTTTTGTACAGGTCGACACTGATACCGATACAGGTATTACCCAAATTGGTTCAATGACTTCAGATACATCTTTTGGTGATGCCACGGCGGATGATGATTGGCTGGGTCTTGGTGCCGCAGCTGGTCGTATTATTTTCGATGATCAAGCGACCGATGAAGTGCTAATCATGGATGCTAACTTTGGTATTGGTGATGCTACCCCAACAGCACTTCTGACTGTAGGTGATGGCGATCTGTTTACAGTGGATTCGAGTGGTAATGTCGGGGTTACTGCTCGGCTCAACATGGGTACTCATAGTGACAATGTTGGTCTTAAGGTGCCTACCAATGCAGGTAATCCGGTAGAAAAGGCAGGTACGGTCGAAGGTGACATGGTTTGGAATAGTATAGGTGATGCTCTTTATGTTTATGATGGAACTTCTTTCGTCTTATCCTACACAGATACCGGCATCACTCAAATCGGTTCCATGACCTCGGCAACCTCTTTTGGTGATGCCACGGCGGATGATGATTGGCTGGGTCTTGGTGCCGCAGCTGGTCGTATTGTTTTCGATGATTCAGCGACCGATTACGTAATGGTTATGAGTGCCTTGATGGGTGTTGGTATTAGTGTTCCAAAATCAATGCTGCATGTTAGTGGTGCTGGTGGCATCGTTGGTGATTTTTCCAATTTAATGACCATCGCTTCGACTACAGACACAGCAACCGGCATTAGTTTGAATACGACCAATGAACAATGGCTTATTGGGCAGAATTTGCCACCAGATAACCCAACCCTTGCTGATGATTTCTTCGTCTATAACGTTGACGACAATAATACACGATTGGCTATTCAGCATGCCACTGGTTATACAGCTATCTCTGCGTTAGCTGGTGCAACTGCCAATGATTTATGTTACGACAATATTACTATTAATGGGATGTACACGTTTACAACATGTCTTCCCTCATCGATTCGTTATAAAGAGAATGTTCGTCCATTGGATGTGGATATTGAGAAGGTTTTGGCCTTAGAACCAGTACGTTTTGATTGGAAAGAGAAATTTATTACAGATGATCAAGGAAATATTGTTAATGTAACTCCAAAAGGAGTTAGTATTGGTCTCATTGCCGAGAATACACTTCCTTTAATTCCAGATTTAGTCGAGTTCAATTCTGAGGGTCAGGTTGAGAGCATTGAATATAAGCTGTTGTCCGTCTACAACCTGGCCGTAATCAAGCAGCACAACATCGATATCTCTAGATCCTTAAAGCTCGACCAACTGACCGGGACGGCCTACGAGATCGATCCGCTACAGCCAGCCGACGCCATCACCACGGCAGTCGATTCTAAAATGTTGACCTTCTCTGGTTCGGCTTGGAATGGCGTCACTGCCGCGGCGGACGATGTTAGTTTAACGCTGCGTAATCAAGTTTACGGTTTAGATGATTACAATTTGGTTTTAACCGACAATGCCAGCAACGAAATTGCTCGAATCAACAATCAGGGAGATCTGTATTTGAGTGGTCGAATGTACCTTTCGGACCGGGGCACCATGCAGGATCAGCGTTACATTTATTATGATGGCTCGGCTGGTCCGGGTGGCGACTTCATTCGCACCAACGCCGCGGGTTGGTCCACGGGCAGCTATGACTTCGCCGAGATGTTCGGATCTTCGGAAAGTCTCGGCACTGGGGAGCTGGTTATGATTGACATGGGTTCCTCGCACAAAGTTCGGCGGGCCACAAATAGTCTAGAGTCCAACGGTTACCTGCTGGCCGGTATCGTCAGCACTCGTCCCGGCTTTTTGGCCGGCATGAACGACGCGGATAGTTATCCGGTCGCTCTGCAAGGTCGTGTTCCGACCAAGGTTAATTTGGAAAACGGCCCGATTAGTATTGGCGATCCGATCGCTATCTCCTCAATACCTGGCGTTGGTATGAGAGCTACACAGGCTGACTATGTGGTTGGTTTAGCCCTTGAGAGTTATAACGGTAACGGCGACGGGCTGATCACAGTTTTCCTCAAGGTTGGTTGGTATGACGGTCGGTCTATCAATCAGGCCGACACTGAAGCTTCGGCCATGTCGCTTTCCGGTGTGAACGGCATTTTGGACATGAGTGGACAGCCGATCGTCGGTATTGGTGCACTCGAAGGCTTCGGTGGACTATGGTCGCTCGATAGCAACGGTAAGTTGACTGTGAATGAGGTCGAGGCCGATGGTGTCAGTGCTGAAAAATTGACTGTGCGGGCTGATGACGTACAGACTACGGTCGGTGAGGGTATCATTCCGGTCGGGTCTTACGAATACGTCATCGACAACCCAGCCGTCAAGTTTAATAGCCGTATCTTTGTCACTTTCTTCGGTAACATTGAGGGTAGTTGGTGGGTGACAGAACGCACCGACGGACGGTTCAAGATCAAGCTCAGCTCGGTGGCTGCGACCGATATTCAATTTGAGTATTGGATTCTCGATGTGGTTGACGATCGTACTCATTCCACTCCGGAACCTCCGGCTGATGATGTTGAGGATAATGATGTAGTCCCGCCGTCGGCGGTTGAAGAGGAGGTGGAAGACGAGCAAGAACTTATTGATGCTGAACCTGAGCCGGAAGTTGAGGAGGAGGTTGTTATTACCGAGCCCGAACCTGAGCCGGAAGTTGAGGAGGAGGTTGTTATTACCGAGCCCGAACCTGAGCCGGAGTTACCGATTGAGGAGGAAGTTCAGGAGTAATCTCAATTTTGTCGAATAGAGATCGATTTTAGTCAATCGATCTTTTTCCATTATTTTTTCGTCTTTTCTTCTTGACTTAGTCATCAATTTATGATGACGTACCGAGGTTGATAGTCTATACTTCCCATCAGTTATAACCGTAATCGGATACGGAGATCAGGCCGTATCGAACCAGTCTCTATGCAGGAAACTATACAAGTTGGTCAGACGTCAGCAGTCGGACTTAAGCCGCAATCACTGGCTAGAATCTGCGATGTTGTGACCAGATGGTCACTAATTATCTTAGTATTTTTGATTCCAGTCTTTATTCTGCCGTGGACCACAGAGGTGGCTGATTTTAATAAGCAGATGCTGTTGTTTGTGGGTGTTAGTGTCGCAGCAATAGCTTGGATGGGGAAGATGTTGGCCGAACGGCGTTTTGAATATCGTCGTAGTGTAGTCAATCTTATTGTGTTGGTTTTTTTGGGTATTTACGCCATTAGCACCTGGCTGTCAGTCAATCCGTATCTGAGTTTGACTGGTAATTATGGCCAGGCCCGAGATGGTTTACTAACGGTGATTGCTTTGGCCGTTCTTTATTTCGTGACTATCAATAGCGTTCAGACTGAATCAGAGCTCAAGCGTTTGCTAATGGCAGTGGTTTCTGGTGGTTTTGTTGCGGTGGTTTATGGATTGCTTCAGGGGCTGGGAGTCTTTATTCTTCCTTTTACTTTTGCTAGTAAAGCGGGTTTCAATACCGTTGGTACAGTGTCAGCATTGGGTATTTTGGCGGCCTTTTTGGTAATGCTGTGCAGTGGTCTGCTTCTCTATGGTCATGGCCGGCCAAGTCAGTCCGGAGTCAAGGTTTACGCCACCAAGGTTTTACTGGTAATGACTTCGATCATCTCTCTCTGGTTGGTGGCAGCTATCGGATTTTGGCCCGCTACGGTTGCTTTATTGGTTTCGTCACTAGTACTCATTGGTTACACTTTCGTTCATGCCAATTCGTTACGTGGATTGAACGGTGTTATTTTGCCAGCAGCTGCAGTTGTCGTGACCATCTTAGCTCTGCTCTTTAGCTGGTCGTTAGGGCTTCATTTTCCATTAGAAGTGATGCCTTCTACTAGTACGTCATTCAGTATCGCTACTCAGACTATTCGTGAGTTTCCATTCCTAGGCTCTGGTCCCGGGACATACATTTTCGATTTCGCTAAGTATCATCCAGTAGAACTTAACGACACTAATTTTTGGAATGTCCGTTTCGATCGAGGGTCATCGCGATTTCTTACCTTACTTCCTAGCTTAGGGTTGCTGGGTACCTTGACCTGGTTGTTGGTTTTACTGCTACTACTCGGTTCTGCTGGTAAAAAGTTGCTACGAGCTGACGAGGCCACCTGGCATATTCTGATCGGGATTTTTTCGGCTTGGTTCTTGTTGATTCTTTCGAAGTTTCTCTACAGTTCATCGTTGACTCTAGAGGTTTTGTTTTGGGTGATGATGGCCATGTTGGTAATTGTTCATAAACATGACTTTTACTCAGTGCGGTTCGAGAAATCGCCGCGCGCCTCCATGTTAGTGACTTTTGCCTTTATTCTGAGTTTGGTCTTTATCTTATCCGGCGCCTTTGTTCAAGTTCAGCGTTACTCTGGTGAGGTCGCTTTTGCCAGGGCTATGGAAGCAAGGAATAGCCAGGATTATGATTTGGCGATTGAACAGTTGACCAAGGCAACCAACCTCAATAAACACAATGATGTTTATCTACGGAATCTGGCTTTGGTACTAATGTCCAAAACAGAGCAGATGGCCGCCAAACAGATATCTTTAGTTCAAGAGGAAGGAGAGAGTAAAGAGGCTTTTGCTGCACGACAGACTAAGGCAACACAGGAGCGTTCTCAGATCGCCTCGATGCTGACTACTAAAGCCGTGCAATCAGCCAAAGCAGCAACTGAGATTAGTAAAGTGAATGTAGCTAATTGGTCAGTATTAGGGTCCATCTATAGAAAGTTGATTGGTGTTACCGAAGGTGCTGAGAATTGGACTCTAGCAACCTACGAGCAGGCTTCACAGCTTGAACCCAGCAATCCATCATTACCGACAGAAGTGGGCAAGATGTATCTATTATTGTCGGATTTGGCTAGGAAAAATTTAGCACCATCGGGCAAGGCTGCTGATGAGGGATGGGCTAAAGTGACCAGTCTTCAAGATAAAGCCAATGAGTATTTTAATCGGGCAGTCGAGCTTAAGTCTGATTATGGTCCAGCTCGTTACAACTTGGCGTTAATACTCGATCGTCAGGGTAAGTTAGTTGAGGCGATCAGTGGTATGGAATCGGTGGCTAGAGATAATCCCAAGGATGTTGGGGTTGGTTTCCAATTAGCACTTCTCTATTATCGCAATGATCAGAAAGAGGCAGCTATAAAATTGTTGGAGTCGGTGATCAAGCTCACATCTAACTTTTCGAATGCTAGATGGTATTTGGCTGCTATGTACGAAGAGCGAGGTGAATTGGCGAAAGCTATCTCCGAGATCGAGATCGTTCAGTCGTTCAATCCTGACAATCAGCAGGTCGCAGCTAAGTTAGTGTCTTTGCGAGATGAGTTAAAGGCTGGAACCGCCGGCGACGAAGGTGGGGAGCTGCCACCACCGGTCGAGTAGGTGGCTGAAAGTAAAAACAAATCGCCGGCTCTTGCGTAGGGTCGGCGATTTTTGTTTTGTGGTTAGATCTTTTTTATCTTTTAGATTTTTACTCCTGGGTCCCGGATACCACTCGCTACGCTCGCAGTTCCGGGACGACAGGACAGGAGGAGGGAGTGTTCGGTTCAGAGGCCGGGACGACAAAGTTTTATCAACTAACCCAAAAGACCACGCCCTTGGGCGTGGTTGAATGGGTCAAGCGAAGCTTGTGCTGGAGTAGTACCACGGGCTTGCCCGTGGGGATCTATTTTGTCATCCCGGAAATTGCGTCAGCAATTATCCGGGATCCAGAAGCCAATCCCAATCTTTTTTACTCCTGGGTCCCGGATACCACTCGCTACGCTCGCAGTTCCGGGACGACAAAGTAATGAATCTTCGTCTCAACATCTCATCCTCTCGCCACCCTTCGAATCCCTTTCGGTTTAAACAAAAAATGACATCTATGTAATGTCATCTTTTGGTGGACCGCAAGGGATTCGAACCCTTCACCCCTTCCATGCCATGGAAGTGCTCTACCAAATGAGCTAGCGGCCCAAGGCAGTACAATATTAGCCGCAGCTACCAGGTGTGTCAACGTCTGGCTGATATTTTATTCCATTAAGTTCGACTATAACTCAATCCTTTCCAGTTTCGTTAAAATTACGTACCATTCGCTCCGCACACTAAGTGTCTTATTCATCAGCCAAAACTATGTCCCTGAAAGTAGGTATCGTCGGGCTTCCCAATGTCGGTAAATCGACCCTTTTTAAGGCTGTGACTAAGAAGCAAGTCGATTGTGCTAATTTTCCGTTCTGCACCATTGAGCCGAATGTGGGAGTGGTAGCTGTGCCAGATGAACGACTGACCGAACTATCTCGTGTTTCTAAGTCTAAACAAACGATCCCGACAACTGTTGATTTTCTAGATATTGCCGGTTTGGTTAAGGGTGCATCCCAGGGTGAGGGGCTAGGCAATCAGTTTTTGTCGCATATTCGTGAGGTGGATGCCATTGTTGAAGTGGTTCGAGCCTTCGAGAACGATGACATCGTGCATGTCTCCGGTAAAATTGATCCAACTGATGATGTTGAAACCATCAATTTAGAATTGATCTACGCTGATTTGTCGGTCGTAAGTAAACGACTAGAAGGTCTTAAAAAGTCGATGAAGGCTGGTGAGACTCACGAACAAAAGCTGGCTTTGTCTGCCTTTGAGAAGGTTAATGTTTTATTGTCGGCAGGCCGGCCGGCCCGTGAAGCGGCTCTAACAGAAGACGAGGTTAAACCTATTAAGGACGTTCATCTGCTGACTGCCAAGCCGCTCTTGTATGTAGTTAATGTGAATGAGACTCAGCTTAGGTCCGACTTTCGGATTTCATCACTGCCGTCCGAGTTGCAGATTCCGCTATGTGTGAAAATGGAGGAGGAGATTGCGGCCTTACCAGATGAAGAAGTGCAGGAATATCTAGACGCATTGGGTTTATCGATGACCGGACTCGATCAGTTGATTCGGGCCAGCTATGACCTATTGGGATTGATTACTTATTTTACTTCTGGTGAAAAAGAGAGTCGGGCTTGGACCGTCAAACGCGGCACCAAAGCACCGCAGGCTGCCGGTGTAATTCATACCGATTTTGAGAAAGGATTCATTCGGGCTGAAGTAATCAATTGGCAAGACTTTGTGGAATTAGGAGAGGTCGGCTCCAAGGAAGCCGGAAAACTTCGAGTTGAAGGGAAGGAGTATACGATCCAGGATGGAGATACCTGTCATTTTAGGGTTTCGACCTAAGTTAAGCGGCCAGTGGTCCGAGCGTGCTGCGTTCGGCTTCCTTTGTTTCTTGTTCGACGTACATCTTGAGTACGCCTCACTTTGTCGTTTTGACTAGCCGAACACATCATCTAATCTTTCTGCTCCTGGGTCCCGGATAGCCGCTGTCGCGACTTCCGGGACGACAGTGTTTTTTGTCATCTCAATTCTTCTTACGTATTTGTCATCCCGAAAATCGCGAGTCTTTCCAGCTGTCATCCCGGAAGGCCGAGCGGAGCGATGTCTATCCGGGATCCAGAAGCTAATCCCAATCTTTTTTACTTCTGGGTCCCGGATACTGTTCGACTCGCTACACTCGCTCACAGTTCCGGGACGACAGTATTTTTTGTTATCTCAATCCTTCTTATGTTTTTGTCATCCTTACTTTTTATTTTGTCATCTTGAAACCTCAAGCCTTTTTTAATATGTCATCCCGGAAGGCCGAGCGGAGCGAGGTCTATCCGGGATCCAGGAGCTAATCCCAATCTTTTTTACTTCTGGGTCCCGGATAGTCGCTGCGCTCCTTCCGGGACGACAGTATTTAAGGAATAATGTTCAGCTCACAGTTCCGGGACGACAGTGTTTTAATATGTCATCCCGGAAATTGCGTCAGCAATTATCCGGGATCCAGCCCAAAGTACAGGTTGACTTTTTGATTAAAAAATGTTTTATTCATTTATGGTCGGCCGGTTAAATATCCCGGTCGTAGGAGGATAGCGTGGCGAAAATCGGAAAAAATGGAAGGTGCCCGGATTGTCAGTTTCCTGAGTCGAGGTGTCAGGGATGCACTGACCGTATCGCTGCCTGGTCGTCGTCAGGAGGCGACTGGGAAAGGAGAAGGGTGAGAAAAGTCCTGGGTCGAGGTGGAAGAGAGTTTTCTTCCACGGAGGTGAGGCAACTCCTCACCAACGGAGAGATTGGCTAGTCATTATTTTGATGGCTAGTAGGTAGATGGACTCAACCGGTCGCTTATCGGCCGGTTCTTTTTATCTAACAGATTTAATCAAGCCGTGTTTGAGATCGGTGTCTAATACCCCGGGCGTAAGCCCGTGGGAAATTTATTGAAAATTCGATAAGTTTACTTTTTTCGCAATCGGACAATTTCACGCCAAACTAATTGACCAGAACGTCCATAAACCAGACCGTCATTCGGTCCGACTCGTCCATCAATAGATTTAATCAAGTCTTTTTCAAGTAGAGGTTCAATATGATAATCATGACCAGCGATCTCTACTAGATCGATACCCATCAGATTATGATTATTGTCGAGATAGATCGGTAGAGCCAGGATTAGAGATGCATCCTTGGTTAGAGTAGGCTTTATAGCCATCATCGATTTGGTGTAGAGGTCAGTCAGTTCGTCCAGCCGGCGGTTTAGTTCTTGTCGATCTTCATGTCCATCACGCGGTCGACCAAGGAATGGTTCGGTCACTACAGCGGAGATAGTTCGATTTGGAATTTCTCTAGTTTGCACCGACGCATCAGCGACAAAAAGTTTAACTTGAGAAGTCTCAAGAGATGGATGCTTATCTTTTAACCACTCTACATTACGCTTCGCATCCACGATGGCTTGTGGTGATAGATCGCTGCTGTAAATAGCAGTTACGTCTAGCTGTAGTGCCTCGGTCAGGACCGTGCCCGAGCCACAAAATGGATCCCAGACTACCGAGTCGGTGGTTACCCCCGCTAGGTTGAGCATGATGCGAGCCAGTTTGGGTGGAAGCATTCCACGGAAGGCGTCGCGCCCCGGTCGACCATAATCAAGTTCAGAAAACTCTTCAAAGGGTTGGACCACGGAGGTGATACCGACCATGCCATGATTACCATGATCAGAAACCAATACTACGAATTCAGAACCGTTATCATTAAGCAGTCCGTTTTTCGCGACCGAGACCGAGGTTAAGGTTGTTCCTTCAGTTGGTCGAACCCAGCGGGCGGCCAGTCCACTCTCTTTGAGTCGACGTTTGGTTTCCATACCGCAACGTTTAAGTCTAGTCGCAGTTTTGGTCGGAGATGATATGTTGGCGGAGTATAGACTGTAACCAAAGGTTGCACGTCCATCAAAAGATCGTTCGATGATCGTATTGGCCATCAATTCGGACAATGCATCTGTTGACAGCTCAACATTTTCAGCCACGATTTGCCCAATTTTGATCGTACCGCCAAGTTTGGTCATCAATTTTGTCAGCTCCAGATCATCAGATACCCTTAAAACCAAAACTTGAGAGCTGGTTTGTTGCACGGTAAAACTACCCGTCGGTAGAACCGATAGGACTTCCGCTATTGATAACGATGGATTGGATCCTAGAATGAAGAAAATAAGCATATCTCAAGTTCAGCGATCAGTATTACACGAATTCAGCCGGGGGCAAACTCGACTAAAGATATTTTTTGGCTTATTTAGCCATTAGATTAAGGTTGATGAGCCAATACCCCAGCCCTTGCATCTTTAATTTGGCCGTGCTAACGTTGGCCCGATAACGCCGTTTAAGGCGTCAGTAAAGCCTTTCTACCACGATTCGGTCAAGACCGGATCCGCGGTAACACCGCGAGATTGGCCAAAACATGAAGAAATACGAAATCATGTTCATTATTCCTTCCAAGTATACGGAAGGTGAAATGGACGGTATTATAAAGAAAGTAAACTCCATGCTCGAGGAGTCTGGGGCCAAATTGTCCGATACACACAATCTGGGTAAGAGACGCTTGGCCTATCCAATTAGTGATCAGCGGAACGGTACTTATATCATCACTTATTTTGAGAGTGAGCCGGCCGAATTAGCTAAGATGGATCAGACTATCAGACTTTCGGGCGAGGTGATGCGGCATATCATCATTGAGCGCGATCCGCATATTACGCAGATGCCGAATTTGATTGAGGTCGAAGATCGACGTTCTGAAGAAAACCGTGAGCGTCAGAGTGAATCTACTCCAGTGCGAGCAGTTCCATCCAAACCGGTTGCCAAGCCGGAGAGTGTGAACATGCAGGAGTTAGATAAGAAGCTGGATGAAATTTTAACTGAAGAAGTACTTTAGCCTCTATCTAATAGAGATGTGGAACGGACCTATACCTAACTAAGATATAGACGTATGAATCTCAACCGCGCCATGATTATCGGCAACCTGACTCGTGATCCAGAGTTGCGAACTACTCCGAACGGTCAAAATGTGGCCACTTTTGGTGTCGCTACCAATCACACCTGGACCGATTCCTCCGGTCAGCGTCAAGAGAAAGCCGAGTTTCACAACATTGTGGCCTGGGGCAAGCTGGCCGAAATCTGCAGCCAATACCTGGGTAAGGGCCGCAAGGTCTACATTGAAGGTCGTCTGCAAACACGAGAGTGGGAGAGTCAGGATGGAGCTAAGCGTAATCGGACTGAGATTGTGGCCGAGAACATGATTATGTTGGATCGTGCAGGTGCTGGATCAGCACCAGCCATGGCTACACAGACTGCGACCGCTACAGCACAGCCGGCCAACACCACCAGTGGTGAGGAAGAGATACGCGTCGAGGATATACCTTTTTAAACTATGCGGAGAAATAAGAAAGATGATGTCATCGTCCGACAGAAGCATTGCTGGTTCTGTATCAACGGAACCAAGTCTATAGACTATAAAGACCTCGGGACACTACGTCGGTACATTTCGTCCTTTGGTAAGATTGTCCCGCGTCGTCGGAGTGGGGTCTGTGCGTTGCATCAACGGAAGTTGGCTACGGCCATCAAGCGGGCGAGGATCATGGCTTTACTGCCATTCACGACTAGATAATTCTGGACCCGGAAAAGCTCGCTTCTCGGCGGGCTTTTCCATAGGTGGAATCGTGTGTATCCGCAATTGACGTCCGGATTATATGGAAAAGAATTGGAAAAGAATTGTAGATGATATTGATTTTCGTCGTCGTATGGAAAGGCGATCGGAGATAATTTTTGGAATTCGTCGTTTTTTTCGAGAGCTTGGTTTTTTTGAAGTTGAAACTCCAACTTTAGTGGCTAGTCCGGGTATGGAGCCAGAACTGGATCCGTTTATGACTGAAGTGATTGCTCAAAATGGAACCAGAAGCGGAGTCGGATTAATTACTTCACCTGAGTATTCATTGAAGAAGCTGCTAGCTGCCGGTTACGAGCGTATTTTTGAGATTACCCGTGGTTATCGGAATCACGAACCTTGGGGTGGTTTGCATAATCCCGAGTTCACCATGATTGAGTGGTATCGGACTGGATCTGACTATCGGGCCATTATGGAGGACACCGAGCGGTTAGTAGAGTCGCTCTCTAAGTCACTTTATAATCAGTCAATCATTGAGTATCAAGGTCAACAAATCGACTTATCTGCGCCATGGGTTCGATTATCGGTTGAAGAGGCCTTTAAAAAATATGCCAATCTAGATTTGGGTGACATGCTCGATGATGTCGAACGGTTCGGTCGTGCGGTTCGTGATCGTGGTTGTGAGACTAACAAGAGCGACACTTTCGACGACCTGTTTTATCGTCTTTTTTTGAGGGATATCGAGCCAAATTTGGGTTGGGATCGACCGGTCATCCTCTATGATTATCCGCATCAGATGGCTTCACTATCACGACTCAAACCAACTGATCTACTTTATGCTGAACGTTTTGAGGCTTATATTTGTGGTCTAGAGTTATGCAATGCTTTTTCTGAGTTGAATGATCCAGTCGAACAACGGAAAAGATTAGACCATGAGCGACAAGAACGGATCTCTCAAGGTAAAACTGCCTTTCCAATTGATGAAGATTTTATCGAAGCAGTGGGTAGAATGCCGAACTCAGCTGGGATTGCCTTGGGTGTAGACCGTCTGGTAATGTTGCTGACGAATGCGAGAACGATCGAGGATGTGATGTTTTTTCCAGCCGTCGATCTGTTTGGATCTCGAAAAGAGGATTCGGACACTAAAATTAGTTTTAACTAGTGGAATATGGCCGACACGACAGTTTTGAAGAAGGATACGTTTATTATGTTTAAAGGTGCGGTGCATCAGGTAGTTGATTTTCAGCACGTAAATCCGGGTAAGGGGAGTGCCTTTGTTCGGACCAAGCTTAGGAACGTACAGACCGGGCGAACACTCGACAATACCTTCAAGGTCAGCGAGTCGGTGGATCCGGTAGAATTGGATCGGGCCAACATGCAGTATTTGTATAGTGACGATTTGGGCTATAACTTCATGGACAACTCCAGTTACGAGCAGGTTTGTATTCCAAAAGAGCTGTTGGGAGATCGGGGTCTCTATTTGACTGAGGGTCAGGAGGTGATGGTTTTGATGTATAATGGTCAGCCGTTGTCTGTCGACCTGCCCAAGAAGCTGATTTTCGCCGTGACCGAGGCTATGCCGGCGGTGAAGGGAGACAGTGCGCAGGGGCGAGTCACTAAAGAGGTAACAATCGAGACCGGCATGAAAGTTCAGGTGCCGCTGTTCATCGAGGAGGGTAATCAGGTGGTGATTAACACCGAGTCCGGCGAGTACGTCGAGCGTGCACAGCAGTAAGAGATTGATACTAGAAACCCGGGCGGTAAGTCCCGGGTTTTGGTATCCTAGGAATAAACTCGGCCGTTATTCAGCTGGTTGGTGAATATTAAGCGATTATGGAGAGAACATCTAAGTTGGAAGGTCTTACTTCATCTTCAGAGGACATCATTAATGAGTCAGCTGTTGAGGTAGATTCTTCGCCAGAAGGGCGGATTGAGGCTTTTGAGGAAACAGGTGATGACCTATTAGTCGAACCTGACGTTGTGTCGCAGGTCGATCAGATAAAGAAACAGCAGGCCGAAAATAGACAAATGGAAGCTTTACGAGCAGAACTGGCGGTCGATCCCATGCTGGCCAAGGAAAGGGAACTGATCGCTCAGGATCCGGAGTTGGCTCGAGCTTATCGTGAGATTGTGGAGAACGAGAATCAGGATTTTTTGCGCGAGAAGAGTGCTGCCCAAGTTAAGGAGTTGGAACAGCATTTTTTTGGTCCGTTTTCGATTTTCAAGATCGGCGAGCGTCGGCGAAAAAAGGCCAAACTTGAGGAGTTTCAGCGGTTCGTCGACGGAATGACACCTGTTCGGGCAGACAAGAACGATTTTGACGAGTTTAAAAGTCCTGAAATGTCAGGCCTGGTTTCAAGTTATGGCGCGCAAGATACCTTGGTTCGTGCCGAGAGGTACGTCTACGGTTCGTTCGTCGAGATAGGGCACTTCATGTCTCGGGGAAAAAATCAGCGGGAGTTGGATCGAGCTGATATCGAGCCGCGGGCGCAGATTGTCATGAATGACGTGGCTAATGTACAAGCCAGAAGAAAAGACGGATCGTTCATGAAGAAGTACCTGACTAACGTCTTTGATTTTGAAAACGGCCGGAAGGTATTGGCGTTGTATCTGGCCAGCGTTTTCGATACGCCGGATCAGGCCGTTCGGATGATCGGTAAGTGCGGTGTCACCGAAGCGCAGCGCTGGGACGAACTGGACCTGCTGAGCTACAGCGATCCGTCGTTCCGGTCAGAGTCGGCAGAGGACTTTAAAGCGCAGCAGAAGCGTGAGGCCGAACTTTCCGACCTGTTCGTCGGCCGCATGAAAGATCTTTTGAGGGAGACCGGTCTTGAGCCGCCGCTCAGTTTGGAGATCAGGGTACGGGACACGGCTCGGGTGAAACGGTCGGACAGCGGCCTGGCTGGTGATTCAGCTCGCGCCGCCTGAGTTGTTGGGTTTCGGTTTTGGTCAGCAGGAAAAATTCCGTAATTAGAAAGCGCCCCGCTGAAAAGCAACAGGGCGCTTGTTTGTGAGAGGGTGAGGTGGGGGGGGGAGCGCTAGCGGCCCTCTTTCCCTTCCATAGCGTCGAGGTAAGCCTCGATCGCCATTCGGGGATCGGACGGCTGCCGGCAGGCGTAGTCGCTGTCCGGGTAGTCGGACTGCCACAGGCCGTTCTCGTTCTGCCAGTACTTGTAGGTCCCGTTCGAGAACGGAACAAAGCCGGTACCGGCGCAGCCTCTGTGGGTCCAGGTGATGCCCTTGGAACGGAACCAGGTTTTGAGCTCGGTGAGCTGGGCCTGGTTTCCGTGATGGGCACGGAGGTGGGTTTCACTCACTTTACCCTCTAAGATCAGGGGGTTAGTGAAAACCCAGGCTTGGTGTTCCGGGCTGTTTTTGATCTCCCGGACCATGGCCGAGAATCGGCCATTGGGGTTAGGCCACATGGCTACGACTCCGTTGTTGTGACCGAAGATGAAATCTTCGGTCGGTCCGGTGGCATGGCGGGCGGCGGCGGTGTTTTCGCTCATGACTGTTCTCCTTGGCAGCTTCCCTGTCCTTTTTTCAGGGTCAGCCCCGGTGAGAGGCCGATCGGGACGCTTCCGTCGCACTGTGCGGCGGCCAGCTCCAGACCGGTGTGTCGGTTGTCAGACCGACGACGTTGAAGTCTATCGGCAAAAACCGTCTTTGTCAAGGTTTGGCTACCGATTTAACCAAAAACGCCGCCTTTTACAGCGACGTCTTTTGTCTGAACCTAATTACTTTGAAAGTCCTATCGTAGGACGCCGCCCCACTCGACGACAGTGAAACCCCGGCGAACGAAAGGTCGGATAGTCGGGGGATTCGAAGGTTCCGGTCCGTCGAGTTCGATGAAGTCCATGAGGATGCGCAGGACACTGTCCGGCGATGGAGTGGTCTCGAGAGGAGCGATCCGATCCATCGTCTCAGTGTCGTGGAAGCCGATGCGGTAGTAAACTGAGGCTTCCATACGGGGCAACCAGAACTCCGTGAAGTCAGCAATCTCGTGGTCGACGAGGCCGATTTCGACCAGCGTGTCGTGCAGGAAACTCGGTACGTCTTCCTTAGCCACAACCCAGTAATTTTCTGGATCTTCATAGAGTCCGCCGATCCCTTCCCAGAACAGGTAGGGGTAGGACTCGCCATCGTTGCGGTCTACAAGCTGTCCGTCCGGACTGGCCGTAATGCGCCAACCATTATTGTAGGTCGGTTCGGTCGCGGAGAATCCGCCGGTCGGTTCGAGACGTACGTCGATGTTGGTCTCGGTTTCCGGATAGAGGTAGATGACCGGCTTGCCGCATTCACCTTGCGGACCAACCATGATGTTAGTGAGGCGTATCCAGCGGCCAAGTCCGTCACGTACAAAGACTACGGAGTCTTGTTCGGTGCGCCAGTCGCCGGCTGCTTTCTGCTCCTCTGTTTGGTAGGTCGTCTCCATGAGGTCGGTATAGGCGGCTGAGTCGAGGTTCTCCGAGCGATAAATCGGAACATCAAACTGTCCGGTGGTGACGTTGCGCAGGTCACCGACTTTAGTCAGTGGTTTGATGTCATCCTCAGTGAAGACGGAAGTGAAATGAGAGAAGCCACAGCCTCCGCGGGTGCCGGGGGTCATCCTGACCGTTTGCTCGCTGCCGTCCGTCCATCTGAAATTAAGGTCGGAAACCATTTCGTTTCGGTTGTTCATGAACGGAAGTGCTATCTCTAGTCTGAGCATCATCCCATCCTCGCGTAGATAGTAGAACGAGCCATCTTCCCTTTCATAGGTTTCTATTTCGGCCTTGGGTCCGGTCAGACGGACGGCCTTGCCATTCTTAGGTGTGGAAATGGCATTTTCGCGGTTTAGTATGTTGACGATCGAGAAGCTGTTGCCTTGATCGTCGGAAAACATACCGACATTGTCGAATGTGGGAATGTGTGTCTCGGTCTCGAAGGCAGTTCCTGCGGCAATGATGTCCAATGTTCCCTCTGGAAAATCGTCCGTGAGCCATTTGCGGACTGATTTAGCATTGGATGCAGTAGTAGCTCCTATTAGTCCTGTATCGTACGGCGGATACGAGTCCAGGATGACTGAACGGCTGAGTGGTGAGGACGGAACAAGGACGTAGAAGTTAGGGAAAGAAGCTCCCATGCCGAGAAAGATAACCGTCTGTTGGGTCAGTTCATAGCCGTCATAAGCACCACCTCGGACTTGGCCTAGAGGGTAAGAATCTCCAGCGAAGAAAGAATCATTACCTACATCAGAAGTGTGCGTTTTATCATCGGAAAAATAACCGAGGGCTGCCCTGAACGACGGCAGTGGGGCGGACCTTTTTTGCAGGTCGACCGGTATCCAATCGATGTCCAGCTCGCCACCGTAGGAGACTACAGTCGGTTCAGTTTGGCCGTTGGCCAGCTCGGTTATGAGAGATGATTCGGTCGAGTCTGGATCCTGATTCGTTTGTTCGTCGCGGAGCGTGAGTAGTTCGTCTTTGGCTTGCTGGAGCTGCTCCTTGAGCAGTGTATTTGACTCCGTTCTTTCTTTGATAGTGGAGGCGGTCATACTGCCGATAATGATCGCACCACCGATCGCTAGCAATAGAAAGATGCCGACAGCTACGCCGGTCATCAGTTGCCGTTTGGTTACCTGTTTTTCGTTCGGATTGTCTAAAGACATATTGCTTGATTAATGAGATGGACATCGTTAGTGACGACGCACTATCAGTACGATCTTATCACACTATCAAGTCTTCCACTGCGTAGTTGAGCCGTAAGTTGCGGATCTGACCGTTCGGCGATCGACTTGAAGATGGCTGTCGCCGCCGTGTCGGAGATCGGAGTCGGCCGTCCGCCTCGGCCGTAGGTCGGCAGCAGACGCAGGGACAGGTTTTCCCCGTCAGTCATCACGCCGATTGCAAGCTGGTTCCAGCCTTCTACGTTGTACTGGTCGAAGATGAAGTTGCCCAAGGAGTAGACGACCGGCACGCCATCAACCAGCTCGATATCCTGGACCATATGCGGATGCGAACCAACAATCAGGTCCGCACCGACCCTGATCATTTTTTGAGCCAGTGCATGTTGAGCCGCCGAATGGGTGAGTGCGTATTCATTGCCCCAGTGTGGCATGACAATGACGAGTCGTCCGTCTCTCTTTTCCGACGCAATCACGTCTAATAGCTCAAGTTCGTTCGGCGCGAAGGCATGGTAGCCGATGATGCTGTAAGACAATCCGTCGATTTCGCCGTGATGGACCGGTAATGGCGTGCGCCATGAGCCGAACCAAAGGAATCCGATTTCATCGAGCTGATTTTGCATCTCCGTTTCGCCGCTGCTCCCCAGATCGCGTGTATGGTTGTTCGCCAGCGAGACGAGATCGAGATGCGAGCTGGCTTCGATGACAGCTTCCGGACTCATGACCAGTTCGAACGGAGGATCGTAGGTCATCTTACTACTGCGGTCGCTCAGCACTCCTTCGAGATTTCCAACCGCCAGGTTAGTTCCAGATAGGAAGCGGTCCATTTCCCGCCATGGTGCATCGACCCCGTCGCGGCCAATCATTAGTCTAATGTCGCGATCTAGCATGACGTCGCCGACGAAGATCATGCTCGCCAGACTCTCGCCTTCCGCCGGTCCCTCGGTGAAGCGTCCGATGATGTGGCTGGTGTTTTCTCGCCAGGCCGACGAATTCACGTCAGTCGTACCGAGCAGGTCGAGCGAACTACCGTGGTACATCTCCATCCAAGTCTGTTCGCCACGCAGACGGTTCACTTCGAATAGAACGCTCATGACCGCGTTCGCGTCGATTTCTAGGCTGCAGGTTCCGTCGCAGCGTCCTCGTTCGAGGGCCGCTTGGGTTATCTCGTCATGGAACGACGCCGCATACAATGGAAGGTTATGCGACATATCCATACTCGCCACGACGATTGCGTCCGGAATCGAGGAGACTATGGCGGCAGCGAGCGCCTGCTGACCTTCGAGCGGGAAGCTGTCGTGAAGTACGATGGGCACGATGTGGGCGTTCGGGAACGAGCGTGCCACGAACGGAGTGATTGAGCCGATACCGTGCTCACCAGGGAAGGCGCGCTCGTCGACACGAACATCGTGTCGAATGTGTTCGGTCGGGGGCAGATCGAGTCCGGCCGTTGCTTTGAGCAACAGGTCGACCGCGTCCGTGTCGGTGCTGACTGGGCCATACGGCGTGTTCCAGGTTCCGCGGCTCAAGAGGGCTGAGCTGCCGCCGATGGAGAAATGATTAGGACTCAGGATAACGACGGTCTGAGGTTGATCATCTCCAATGGACTCGAATAGTTCGGCGATTCTTGGAGCGACCAGCAGGTGATGTGCCACCAGAACACTTCGAGCGGGGACGTGTGGCAACTCGTCGGCTTGTTCGTAGGCCCGATCAAAGAATTCGGCCGGCTCCATTCCACTTGAGTAAGACGGTACCAGCTCGTCTTCCAAAGTTTTTCGATCAGCAGGTGGCCGGATAACTGAGAAGGTCGATTTTATGTCGATGTCACGTTCATCTTCCCAGACCATCCAAGCAAACACTCCCGATCCGAGGGTGATAGCTACGGCAATAACAGTGAGGAAGTGAGTAGGGCGCATATGCCGAAAGAATACCACAGGACTGATCCAGGCAGTTGTGGGTTTGGAGTAAGCAAGACATTCAGACCAAAAACGCCACCGCAGTGGTGGCGTTTGGCTCGCTATAATTTTTTACCTTCTCAAGCCTGAGCTTTATCCTTCTCTTTAACCATTGGTGCATTTTCTGCAGCCTGGGCCTTGTCCATGATTTCCTTTCTCAGTTTGGCGATCAGTTTCGGATCAGCTTTCAGGAAGGCCTTGGCCGTCTCCCGTCCAACACCCAGCTTGATTTCGTTGTAGGAGTAGCTGTTACCGGATTTGGTGATCACTCCCTGCTCAACTCCTTGGTCAAGCACATCACCCGAGATTGAGATTCCTTCGTTGTACATAATGTCAAAAGTGCAGGTGCGGAATGGTGGTGCTACCTTGTTTTTGACGATTTTAACCTTGACCTGATTGCCGATAATTTTGTCACCTTGCTTGATTTGAGCCGAGCGGCGTACCTCCACACGGACCGAGCAGTAGAATTTGAGCGCATTACCACCAGAAGTGGTTTCTGGATTACCAAAGACGATGCCAATTTTATGTCGAATCTGATTGATGAAGATGACGACGGTGTTGGTCTTAGCCGTGATACCGGTCAGTTTTCTGAGCGCCTGACTCATCAGCCTAGCTTGCAGTCCCATATGTTGGTCACCCATTTCACCCTCAATTTCGGCCTTGGGTACTAGAGCGGCTACCGAGTCGATTACTACTACATCGATCGCACCAGAGCGAACCAATGTTTCGGTAATTTCGAGTGCTTGTTCACCGTTATCTGGTTGGGAGATCAACAGTTCGTTAATGTTGACACCGATCTTGGTCGCGTATTCCGGATCCAGCGCATGCTCGGCATCCACGAAGGCGGCTGTCCCACCCAGTTTTTGAATCTCGGCAATGACGTGCTGGGCCAGGGTGGTTTTACCCGATGCTTCTGGACCGAAGATTTCAACCACTCGGCCGCGCGGCATTCCACCAACTCCCAAGGCTAAGTCGAGCGATAGACAACCTGTTGGTATGGCGTCTACATTGGTTCGCTTGGCATCGCCAAGTTTCATGATTGATCCGTCTCCGTACCTCTGTTTGATCTGCTCGATTGCAGCTCCCACAGCTTGCAGTCGTGCGCCCTTGTTATTGTCGGTCGAGCCTTTGGCATCGGCTTGACCCGTGTTTTTAGGAGCCATAGTAGTGCGTGGTTTAAGAGTTATGGCCTTAGTTGCTTAACTGATTGATTAATTTGGCGCAAGGGCCAAAGTCGGTTCTACCGTTCGGAGGTTCCACCTAGAGCGGCGGTTGGTCTATCTCGTGGATCGACAACTACTCGACGGGTTAGTTCGGTGCTTTTGCCGTGTCTTCGAGCTGCTGTCACAGTGATGACGTTGAGTCCATCACGTAAATCCATCTGGTCAGTAAAGTTTCCGCTATCGTCAATGGTGATCAGTTTACCATTTACTAGTAATTGAACCTCTCGTTCAGTTCTTCCTTCAATGGTTAACATCTTGTCGTGGAGTACCAGACCATCTTGTGGCGAAGCTAGAGTTAGCATCGGTGGTGCAACCATGTGATAGGTTCTAACTGCAAAAAAAAGACCAACACCAAAGACAGCCAGAACAATTAAAGAAGTTCGGATTATGTTGGGTGTGACTAGTAACTTGGTAGTAGGTATATGGGTAAGTGGATGACGACGTAGACGCGGTGAGAATTCAATTGGTGTAGAAGGAAGAAGTTGTTGTTCATTTCGATAGGCCGCAACAATTGTTTTAGGATCAAATCGTAAAAAGTGGCAGTATTCAGCCAGCTTGTTTCGAGCAAAAACATCGGCTGTCACGCCACTCTTTAAGTCGCCTTCAAAAAAGGCAATATATCTTTCGGGTACACCGGACTTAGCTGCTGCTTCTGAACGCGTTAGACCTTCATCAGCTCTAGCACCGCTGAGTATTTGAGCTACCCGGACGTTTCCATTGTTTTTTTTCTTTTCCATCTAAAATCTTTAGTTGACCGAGCAATTTACATCATCGTCATTCCTCGTCGTCTTCGGAGAAATGGACTCCATCCTCATCGTTGATGCCATGAACTAAAATCTGCCTCGGTTTGGCTCCATCTCCGGGTCCAATGATACCTCGTTCTTCGAGCAAGTCCAACAATCGTGCAGCTCGCGCATAGCCAACTTTTAGACGTCGTTGTAGATAAGAGGCCGAGGCTTTACCAGCTTTGACTACAGTTGCCCGGGCCTCATCATAAAGTTCATCGTCATCATCGTCGGCTCCGGAGAAGCTCGAACTACCACCAGTCTTCTTTTCGGTAACACCTTCAACATATTCAACTGGTTCATCCATCTTCTCGACAATGAAGCCAACTACTTGTTTGATGTCTCGATCACTAACGTAGCAACACTGGATACGTTTAGGTTTGGATAGGTCGGAAGATACGAAGAGCATGTCACCACGACCAACTAGTTTTTCCGCCCCAGGTGTATCGAGAATAGTTCGAGAATCCATGGACGAGGCGACCGAGAAGGCGATACGCGAGGTAATGTTGGCTTTGATTAGTCCAGTGATAACGTCGACTGATGGACGTTGAGTAGCAATGACGAGATGAATACCAACCGCCCGAGACATTTGGGCCAGACGAATGATAGCCGCCTCGACTTCGGCAGCCGAAGCCACCATTAAATCAGCCAGTTCATCGACTACCAGTACAATGTAAGGCAATTTGTCATCCGGATTTCTTTCATTGTAACTACCAATATCGCGACAGGCTGACTTAGAGAGTAAATCGAACCGTCGTTCCATCTCACCAATGGCCCATTTGAATGAGTTGATGATTTTTGGGACTTCGGTAATGGCCGGTGTCAATAAGTGAGGAATACCGTTATAGACTGGCAGTTCGACTCGTTTTGGATCTATTAGTAGTAACTTCAAATCTTCAGGACTGTTCTGGTAAATGAGTGACAAGATGATGGTGTTGAGACAGACCGTCTTACCGGAACCAGTGGCACCAGCGACTAGCAAGTGTGGCATTTTGGACATGTCGGCCAACCAAGCCTTACCTGCCACATCACGACCCAAGCAGATCGTTAGTTGAGATTTGCGTTGGGCGAATTCTTTTGACTCCAATACTTCGCGCAGAGTAACCGTAGCTACTGTATGGTTCGGGACCTCGATTCCAACTAGTGACTTGCCAGGTATTGGTGCCTCAATACGGATCGGGTGTGCGGCTAAAGCTAGTGCCAGATCGTTCGATAATGAAGTAATGCGTGCTAGTTTGACTCCGTCGGATGGTTTGAGAGTGAATTGAGTTACTGTTGGTCCGACACTCACATCACCCATCTCCACCGGTACACCGAAGTTCTCGAGTGTTTTTCGGATAGTCATCATTCGACCATGGATGTCGCCAGAGGTTGGTTTGGAAATGCGGTTTTCGAGTAGGTCAATAGGAATTGGTATTTTGCGATAGTGCTTTCTTGGTTTAGGGACTGGTTCTAGATCGTAGTCACTAACACGAACAGAATCTTTCGATGACTCATCGGTTTCCTCGTCATCTTTTTCTGCATCTTCGTCGTCTTCAATTGTATCCTCATCTTCAAACTCTTCTTCATCGTCATCCATACTATCTTTGTTACCGAAGGGGATCAGATCCGAATACCTGACTTTCTCCCAGAGCTCGTGGAGCGATAGATTGGAAGCTAGGACCACAGAGGCTAGTATGACTGCCACGATAATAATAACTGCAGCCCAGAGTCCTAGTAGTGCGACCAAGGGGTAGGCTAGGATCAGGCCGAGGTATCCGCCAGCTGAGCTGATTTCTTCAATATATAGAGAACCACTTTCACTAGCCGATTTTATAATATCGATCAGCGCGGCAATGGAAACTAATAAGAAGCCGATGCTGATGATTGTTATACGGCGGATTGGATAACGTTCAGGAAAAGCCAGACAAGCTGCAATGACTAGCAGTACGACTGGGAAGATGTATTTTAGTAAACCGAAAAGTGTGCCAAGTGACACGTTAAGTAGGTGGCCGACCGGTCCAGCTATCTGAAAGAAGGCTAAGGTGGAGACTAAAGCTAGAACCACCAGTAATACGGCAGCTAGTTCACGTTTAGCCTTGGGCGACATTTCGAAGGTTGGTCCGTCGTTTCGACGGGATGTTTTTTCTCTCCGTCGGTAGTTTCTTCTGGCCATAAACAAATTTAATGGATGGAGTCTGCCTTTCGGGAAGGATTATATCAAATTGGGCGACACCTAAGAAATTTTTTTACTAAAAACAGAAAACGACTCGCTATAGGGCCGCAGCTACCGAGAAAGTGTCTGTCCGAGAAGTGCCGATGCCGAGTGCATTCGACGAGAGGGCAGAACCCTGAGGGTCAGGGAAAGGGGATGGATCAGAGACGAAGACGTCATTGGGCCATCTCTAATGCCCGGATGGATTTAACTTGACTGTAGCCGCGGCTATGCAGAGAGTCGTCTATTATTTAATAATGATACTTCTTTTTTTGGTCTTAGACTAGGTTTAAAGGTGTTTTTTACACCCCTTTCTTATTAGAAAGGTATTATTTCAGCTGGTGAAAAAATACAACCTTGATGGTTAAGGCTAAAAGACCTTGTGGATAAGTTTTTAAGGCTTCTAAGAGTTTTTTCAACTACTGAGGTCTAGTTGAAATGATCAAAAAATCGCTTATTTTAGTTAATTATTTTGAACTCTTGACAAGATGAAAGGTCAGCTCTTGACCTTTAAATCAATTTTTGATAGATTTGTCGACGACGCGCCACTAGGCGTAATAAGGGTAATTTTGCCCTAAGTAGACGTAAATAAGTGATGTTGGCCGAAACTGTCGCCTAACTTGGCCATCACAACAATCGCCTTGCTCCGGTTGCCAAAAACGGTGTCCGAATAGCAAGGGGATGTTTTTGTTTATTAGCCAAAATAAAGAAATTAGTTGTGTGAAGTGGATCGAGCGTCGGAAGAGGAGGCTTGATGCAACCGGCGCTATAGCTCAACTATTTCTATCAAGATCGTAAATAAGACGCATTGAGATCGGGCTTCGTCACCCCGAACTTGAAGCGATTCACAGTTACCTATGAGATTTAAACGCGTCAAGCCAGTATCGAGGGAGCGCAAGTCTTTTACGGGCATCGTGGATTCGATGGAGTTGCCCGATTTAATCGAGATTCAGAAGAATTCCTATGGGTGGCTCTTCAATGATGGCTTGCGAGAGCTATTCGAAGAGATCTCTCCGGTCAGGGATTTTATCGGTCGTGATCTAGAGTTGTACTTTCTTGACTACTATCTAGATGAGCCCAAGTTCGATGAGGTGACAGCCCGAGCTAAGAACTTAACTTTCGAGGCTCCGTTGCGAGTGCGTGCTCGTTTGATTAACAAACGGACAGCTGAGACCAAAGAACAGGAGATTTATTTAGGCGATTTTCCACTAATGACCGATCGTGGAACCTTCGTCATTAATGGTATCGAGCGTGTTATTGTCTCTCAGTTGGTTCGCTCGGCTGGTGTATTTTTCACCGTAGATAACGTTCGTGGTCGTAAGTATTTCGGTGCCAAGATTATTCCGAATCGTGGTGCTTGGCTCGAGATGGAGACCGACTCTAACAATGTTATTTGGGTAAAGATTGATCGAAAGAGGAAGGTGGCAGTCAGTTCACTACTGCGTGCTTTTGGTTACTCCAGTGACGAAGAGATACTGGCATTGTTTGCTGATGTTGATGTGCATCCTTCTATTAATTACATGCAGAGCACAGTCGATAAAGACATTGCCAAAGAAGAGGACACAGGATTAAAAGAGGTTTACAAACGTATTCGACCGGGTGACCTGGCAACTGTCGATAATGCTCGTTCTTTGATTTACTCGATGTTCTTCAACTTCGATCGTTACGATTTGGGTAAGGTGGGTCGTTATAAATTCTCGCAACGGTTTGGATTGAACTACACTCAGGACGATATCGACCGACCAGAGAACCGAATCTTGAGACGTGAGGACCTGGTAACTATTGTTCGTGAATTAATTCGGTTAAACATCACTCAAGAAGAACCAGATGATGTCGATCATCTTGGTAATCGTCGTGTGCGTTCTGCTGGTGAGCTAGTACAAAACAGGTTGCGTGTCGGTATGTCTCGCATGGAGCGCATCATCAAGGATCGCATGTCTACCATGGACATTCTGACCTTGTCGCCATCCAAATTGGTCAATGCTCGACCGATTATTGGTGTGATTCGTGAGTTCTTCATGTCTTCTCAGTTGTCGCAGTTCATGGATCAGGTCAATCCGTTAGCTGAACTCGAACACAAACGGCGTCTATCAGCCATGGGTCCAGGTGGATTGTCGCGTGAGCGGGCCGGATTCGACGTACGTGACGTACATCCGACTCACTATGGACGTATTTGCCCGATTGCCACACCTGAAGGTCCGAACATTGGACTAGTTGGTCACTTGGCGAGCTACGCTAGGATCAATGAATACGGGTTTATTGAGACTCCCTATCGTAAGGTTTTGCGCGCAGTTAAGAATGATGGTCAAAGCGCAACTGGGGAGATGGCGAGAGGTGACATTCTTGATGGTAAGAAGGTGTTGGTTAAAGATGGCAACGAAATTTCGGCTGCCGATGCCAAGAGTATTGCTAAGCTAGGTTTAGAATCAGTTCCAATCAAGCCACGAGCTACGAGTGAGATCGTCTATTTGAATGCTTTCACTGAAGAGAAATCGATCACAACTTCCGCGACTACTAAGTTGGACGAACGCGGCTACTTTATTGAGCCACGTGTTAGTGTACGTAAATTTGGTGAACCGTCTGTCGAAGATGTCGATCAGATCGATTACATGGACGTTTCTTCTAAACAGATTGTCTCCATTCAGACCTCCTGCGTTCCATTCCTCGAACACGATGATGCCAACCGTGCTTTGATGGCGTCAAACATGCAGCGACAAGCTGTGCCTTGCATCAATCCGGATGCACCAATCGTTGGCACAGGCATGGAGCGTCGAGCTGCATTGGATTCTGGACATGTCATGGTATCTAAGTGCGATGGAAAGGTGACTTTGGTTCAGTCTGATCGCATTGTTGTAACTGGTAAGGATGGCAATGAGGATGTTTTCAACTTGAGTAAATTTGTACGGTCGAATGGTTCGACCTGTATGAATCAGCGTCCGCGGGTTGATCTGGGACAGGAAGTCAAAACCGGTGATTTGTTGGCTGATGGATCTTCCATTGATCATGGTGAGTTGGCTCTGGGACAGAATCTACTAGTAGCTTTCCTCTCTTGGGAGGGTTACAACTACGAGGACGCCATCATCGTCTCTGAACGAATGGTCCAGAAGGATCGCTTTACATCCATACACATAGAGAATTTCCCAATCGACGTACGTGAGACCAAACTTGGTCCAGAATTGGTGACTTCTGATATTCCGAACATTAGTGAAGAGAAGCTGGCAAATCTAGATGCCGAAGGTATTGTCCGAATCGGTGCTGAAGTCAGTTCAGGTGATATTTTAGTCGGTAAGATTACCCCTAAAGGTGAGACTGAGCTTTCCGCTGAAGAGAAGTTATTGCGTGCGATTTTCGGCGAGAAAGCTCGTGATGTGCGAGATAGTTCTCTGTATCTGGAGCACGGTGGTCATGGCAAGGTGGTGGATATTAAGGTTTTCTCTCGTGAACAGGGTGACAAGCTCCCACCGGGAGTCATTCAGTCTATTCAGGTTTCGATCGCCACGCTACGCAAGATCCAGGTTGGCGATAAGATGGCTGGCCGACACGGTAACAAGGGTGTGGTTTCCAAGATCGTTCCAGTTGAAGACATGCCTTTCCTAGAGGACGGTACTTCGGTCGACATCATCCTGTCGCCGCTCGGTGTCGTGTCACGTATGAACCTAGGCCAGATTTTAGAAACTCATCTAGGTCTGGCAGCTAATGCTCTGGGCTACCACGTAGTTACTCCGACTTTGAACGGTATCACTGAAGATGAAATTCGCGGAGAGCTTAGGGAGGCCGGGTTCCCGGAGACTGGACAGCTGACTTTGTTTGATGGTCGTACAGGTGTGCCCTTCGATAACAAGGTCACTATCGGCCATAAGTACATGCTCAAACTGAACCACATGGTCGAGGACAAGATCCATCAACGTTCGATTGGTCCGTACTCGCTCATAACTCAACAGCCTTTGGGTGGTAAGGCTCAATTTGGTGGACAGAGGTTTGGTGAAATGGAAGTTTGGGCTTTGGAAGCCTATGGTGCAGCTCATACTTTGCAAGAGATCCTGACCATTAAGTCTGATGACGTACCTGGTAGAGCTAAGGCGTATGAGTCGATCATTAAAGGTGAACCAATCAGGAAAATTAATATTCCTGAGTCGTTCAACGTACTCATTCGTGAGTTGAAGGGATTGGCACTTGATGTCGAACTCATGAAGGGTGGGAAGCGAGTGGATGCCGAAGAGCTGCGGCAAGGTACCATGCCTTCGTTGTTGGTTGGCGTAGCATCGGGCAGGTCGGCCGATGCTGGATCAGAAAAGCGATCTGCGTCTAGCGGAAATCGCGAAGAGTACGAGGACTAATCCTGGATCATCATAGAATCATATGAACCCCATAGCAGAGCAGTTCAAGATTCAGGACTTCGACGCCGTACGTCTTAAGTTGGCGTCGCCGGAGGTGATCCGTGGTTGGTCTTACGGAGAGGTCTCCAATCCTGAAACGATTAACTATCGTACCCAAAAACCGGAGAAGGGTGGCCTTTTCGCTGAGGAAATTTTCGGTCCGTCGAAGGATTGGGAATGTTACTGCGGTAAATACAAGAAGGTGCGTTACAAGGGAATTATTTGCGATAAATGCGGTGTCGAAGTGACTCACTCATTGGTGCGTCGTGAGCGCATGGGTCACATCGAACTATCAGCTCCAGTTTCGCATATCTGGTTTTTGCGTGGTGTGCCTTCGAAGATTGGTTTAGTCCTCGATTTGTCGGTGCAAAATCTTGAAAAGGTTATCTATTTTGCTAACTTCATTGTCACTGCAGTACGCGAGGATGCTAAGACTGAGACGTTGGAGCAGGTGAAAGAAGAATACAAGTCCAAGAAAAAGCAGATTGAGAATGAGTATAAGCGGATCGTTGACGAGTCTGAGAAGAATACCGATAAGAAGATTGATCAGGAGAAACTGTTGGCTGAAGCTTTTGATCTCAAGACTCAGAAGCTTAAAGATTTAGATGAAGATTTCCGTACAGTTGAGAAGGAACTCAAGGAGATTACAGTCAATCGGATCATCTCTGAGAGTGTTTATCAGGATTGGTCACTGAAGTATGGTCACATTTTCGATGCTGGTATTGGTGCAGAGGCCATTCGTTATCTGCTCGAGAAGACTGACATCGATGTTAAAATTGCCGAGCTAGAAGAAGAGATGCTCGATGTGATGGTTGGTGCTCGTTACGACAAATTGGTCCGTCGGGTCAAGTTGCTCAAGGCACTTAAAACTAATGGTATTAGACCTGAGTGGATGGTTATGGTTGCGGTCCCGGTTATTCCGCCAGACCTCCGTCCAATGGTTCCCCTTGATGGTGGACGTTTTGCTGCTTCTGACCTTAATGATCTGTACCGTCGGGTTATCAATCGGAACAATCGTTTGAAGAAATTGATGGACTTGAATGCACCGGAAGTTATTACCCGGAATGAGAAGCGCATGATGCAGGAGGCAGTCGATGCTTTGATCGACAACTCCGCCCGTCAGGCTAAGACTGTGGTCGCTGCTACCGGTAAGAAGCGTCAGCTTAAGTCGTTAGCCGATATTTTGAAGGGTAAGCAAGGTCGTTTCCGTCAGAACTTGTTGGGTAAGCGTATCGACTATTCGGGACGTTCCGTCATTGTGGTTGGTCCAACTTTGAAGTTGAATCAATGCGGTTTGCCAAAAATGATGGCCTTAGAGTTGTTTAAGCCGTTTGTTATCTCGCAGTTGATCAAGCGTAGTTACTGCCACAACATCCGGAGTGCTAATCGTTACATTGAATCTGATCATCCAGAGGTTTGGGATATTCTCGAAGAGATTACTAGTGATTCTTTGGTCTTACTGAATCGTGCTCCGACCTTGCATCGACTAGGTATTCAAGCTTTTCAGCCCAAACTGATTGAAGGTAAGGCCATTCAAATTCATCCGATGGTCTGCCCGTCTTTCAATGCGGACTTCGATGGTGACCAGATGGCTGTTCATGTACCACTCACCGAAGAAGCCAAGAAAGAAGCTCGTGAGCGAATGATGGCTACTCATAATTTACTCAAGCCAGCCACTGGTGCTCCAATCATTCGTCCGGATAAGGATGTGGCTTGGGGTATCTACTACATGACCTCGACCATTCCTCCTCAAGGAGGATTGGAGAAGCCACGTTTATTCAGTAATCCCAAGGAGGCTGTTTTGGCCTATCGTCTGCGCAAGATTGAAATGCGTGAGTTGATTTCGGTTCGGTTGCAGCCGGGCGAGAAACCAGTCGATACTAATGTTGGACGCATTATCTTAAATCGAGTCATTCCAGAGCATTTCGGCTACGTCAATCAACAACTCGATGCTAAGCAGGTTGGTGAGATTGTACGTGAGTGTTTGGAGAAGTGTGGGCAAGAACGAACTGTTCAATTGGTTGATGATTTGAAGAACATTGGCTACCACTACATTACTGTTTCTGGTTATTCGTGGGGTATGGCCGATCTACCAGCCATTCCATCGAAAAATTTGTTGATCGAGGAAGGAGACAAATCCATTGAGGAGGTTGAAGAACAGTATCAAGAAGGTTTGCTGACTAAATCAGAGCGTCACTCCAAGATCGTCGATATTTGGTCCAACATCAAAGATCGAGTAACTAAGTTAGCTAAGGAGAATTTACCGAAGGATGGTCCGACTTCGTCGATGATTGAGTCGGGTGCGCGTGGATCTTGGGGCCAGCTTACTCAGATTATTGGTATGAAGGGTCTGGTGGCCAGCCCATCAGGTGAAATTATTGAATTACCGGTTAAAGCTAACTTCAAAGAAGGATTTGATGTACTGGAGTATTTTATCTCGACACATGGTGCACGTAAGGGTTCATCCGATACGGCTTTACGTACTGCTAACGCTGGTTACCTAACTCGTCGTCTAGTCGATGTGTCGCAAGACGTGGTTATTCGCGAAGAGGATTGTGGTGACACCAAGGGTAATCTGATTACCAAAAAAGAGAGCGAGGAGATGGGGCAGACCGTGGTCGGCCGCATCTTAGGTCGATACTTACTAGAGGAGATCAAAGATCCAGAGAGTGGCAAGGCTCTTATTAAGAAGGGTGAATTGGTAACCGAGAGTGTTGCTCGCAATTTGACTTCTTTAGACCTTGAACAAGTACACGTCAGATCAGTGCTTGAGTGCCGTTTACCTAAAGGTATTTGTAAGAAATGCTACGGTTACGATTTGGCTTACAATAAGCCGGTCAAGATTGGTGTTCCGGTCGGTATTATGGCCGCTCAGTCGATCGGTGAACCAGGAACCCAGCTCACTATGCGTACCTTCCATAGTGGAGGTGTGGCTGGTGGTTCTGATATCACTCAAGGTCTACCACGTGTCGAAGAATTGTTTGAGGCACGACCACCTAAGCGTCGGGCCTACATGACTGAGGTCTCAGGTCAGGTGACGGTCGAGGAGATCGAACGACACATGATTGAAGGCCCTGAAGGTCAGAAGTTACTTGCTCCTTTTGTTGGACATAAGATCGTTCGGGTCCGCTATCAGGATAAGGATGGTGAAACTTATAAGTTGAACCGGGATGAGGAGGTGTTAGTCGAAGAGGGTGCCAAAGTTAAGGAAGGTCAGTTGCTTATTAGACGTAAGGATGGTACCGAGATTGTTTCCGAACGTTCGGGCAGCGCCAAGATCAACAAGAAGAGCGTCAAAGTTGTTCGTGATATCGAGAAGGATAAAGACTACATCATTCCTCCGGGTTATGTGATTTACGTTCGAACCGGTGATCAGGTCGAAGCTGGGCAACCCATCACTGATGGCCATCTTGATCTTCAGTTGTTGTACAAACTCCGTGGTAAGGAGGCGGTGCAGAAGTATGTTCTCAAAGATGTGCAGGCCATTTATACGTCACAAGGTCAGAAACTCAACGACAAGCACATCGAGATTATCGTCCGTCAAATGTTCTCTCGTGTTAACGTTAGCGATGCTGGAGATACTGATTTGTTGCCTGGAGAGATCATTGAGAAGGCTCAGTTCATGATTGAGAATGCCAAGATCAAGGAGAGTGGTGGTCAGCTCGCTAAAGCACAAGAGTTGTTCCTGGGTATCACTAAGATCTCGCTCTCTACTCAGAGCTTCTTGTCGTCTGCCTCATTCCAAGAGACAGCTCGGGTACTAATCAACGCAGCGGTTACTGGTAAGATTGATCCGCTCGAGGGTCTTAAGGAAAACATTATTATCGGTCGACTGATTCCAGCGGGTACTGGATTGGATCCGGTCACAGTCTACCCTGAAGATGGTAGTTGGCCAGTATTAGCGACGGAGGTTGCGGATGAAGCAACTAACGATAGTGGTGACCAGCAAACACTAAAGGAGGAAGCTCCAGACGTTGGATCTGATCAGGCCAAGGAGTAGTTGGTCTTTCGGTCAAAAATAACAAACAAAACTCCGTCCTCTGGCGGGGTTTTGTTTATTCGTACGTATTTCGTACTCATCTTAAATTTGACTGCTAAACAATTCGGCCTTTTTGCCTCATTGAGGCAACTGTTTGTTGATGGTAGAGTGCAGGATGTTGGTCAACCTAGCGATTTTTCTTTTATGTCAGGACATTCGAAATGGGCGAACATCAAACATCGGAAAGGTGCTGCTGATTTGAGGCGTGCGGCACTTTTCACCAAACTATCCAAGAATATTACTGTGACTGCTCGCAATGGTGGAGATCCGGAGTTCAATTTTTCGTTGCGTACAGCGATCGACAAGGCGTTAGCTGCCAACATGACCAAAGACAAGGTCGATCAGGCCATTAAACGCGGAACAGGGGAGATTGCTGGTGGCATTATTGAGGAGGTGCTGTATGAGGGGTTCGGTCCAGGTGGAGTGGCTGTACTGGTTGAGGCTCTAACTGACAACCGGAATCGCACTAGCTCTAGTCTCAAGCATGTTTTTAGTAAGCATGGTGGAAATTTAAGTGGTAGCGGTTCTGTGCAATGGATGTTTGTCCGTCGGGGAGTGGTTAGAGCTCGAGGTAAATCCGGATTGTCTGACGATGAACAGCTAACGTTAATCGAAGCAGGTACAGATGATCTCGCTACGGAGAATGGGGTGCAGATCTTAACCTGCCAGCCAGATTCTTTGATGCAGGTCCGTCAAGCTGCAGCTGGAATCAGTCTCGATACATTTGAGGTTGGTTTGGAATGGGAAGCTAAAGAGACAGCCGAGGTCGAGTCAGCTATTCGCGGACAGATTGAAAGTCTATTCGAAGCACTTGATGACGATGAGGATGTTTCAGATATCTACTCCAATGTTGAATTATAAACATGAAAAAACTGAGCAGATTATTCTTGGCATAGATCCGGGCTATGCAGATATGGGCTACGGTTTAATTTCACGTTCTTGTGGTCGTGATCGTTGTTTGGCTTACGGTAGCCTGCGGACTGCGGCTGGTGCACCAACTGGAGAACGTTTGCAGGATATTCACGATGGTTTGGTGAAGTTAATAACAGAATTTCATCCAGATCAGGCAGCTGTTGAGCGATTATTTTTTTCTAGAAATGCTAAAACCGCAATTCCAGTGGCTGAGGCACGTGGGGTGATCCTTTTATGCCTAACTCAACAGGGTGTATCGTGCATTGAATTTAGTCCGGCCGAGGTAAAGATGGCCGTTTGTGGACACGGACGAGCAGATAAGACAGAGATGCAGAAGATGGTTCAGATTCTTCTTAGATTAGAGCAGTTGCCAAGACCAGATGATGCAGCCGATGCGTTGGCTCTGGCCTTGGCCTTGGCTAGTACTAATGTACCAATAATGGTTTAGGGTCATTTTTTAATTTAAAATTAGCGAAATTGGAGAGCGGATTTCGATTCCGCTCTTTTCAAGTCCTCAAAAAAGTGCTATACTTAGCCTAATAAAAACAAACATGGATCTTCGAATTAAAATAGGTGTCGGAGTAGTGTTGGTTTTCTGCTTGTTCGGAAATAGCAGTGTGGCCTCGGTCTCGGCTGTAACTGAGCTAGATACCGACGGTGACGGTTTGACCGACAGGTTAGAAGAGACGGTCTACTTTACCGACCGATTAGTTTCGGATACCGATGGTGATGGTTATGCCGACGGGCTCGAGATAGTGAACGGCTACTCGCCGCGCCATGCCGATGAACGTCGTTTAGTTGATGTAGATTCGGATCTGGACTACTTGAACGACGACTGGGAGATAAAATTAGGCACTGGATTACTGAACCCCGACTCGGACGGGGATTTATTTTTGGACGGAACCGAAGTAGCGGCTGGATTCGATCCAATTAGTTTGGAGCCAGTGAAGTTGGAGAAATTAATTCGGGTTGATGATAAGAATTTAACTCTGACTTACAGTTTTGGTGGACGGGACTTGGATACGATTCCTGTTTCAACAGGCAAACCAGGTATGCCGACTCCACGGGGCGAGTTTACGATCTTGGACAAGATTCCGGTCAAACACTATGGCGGTCCAGGTTTCGACTTGCCTAATACCAAATGGAATTTGCTGTTTACCCGCAGTTCCTCCGGTCTGGGCTATTACATCCACGGTGCCTACTGGCACAATCTGTTCGGTAAGGCTCGTGTTTCGCATGGCTGTGTCAACGTCAGATATGCTGATATGGAGCGTCTTTACTTTTGGACCCAGCAGGGGACGAGGGTGGTGGTGGAATAGGGTTTCTGTTACATTAAGCTAAATAAGTTTTTCACTTGGTTTTTATGCCGACAAGAAGAGGGATCCAATCCGAAACGACACATGAAAAAGGATTTAATTCAGAGGTAGATAGGGAATGCGGTGAATCTCCCGTTTCGGCTGACTTTGGTTCCTTTCAAGAAGCCAGAAAGAAGCTGGGCAAACAACTCTTGGATCGGACACGTGACGAAGAGGAGATGTGTGTTACCTCTCCGGAAGAGGCGGCTGGACTAAAAGTTTTAGCTCGATTCGGTCCGTTGTCCATCCGTGAAGTGGAAAGCAAGGAAGTCCTGCGTGGAGATGCGAATTTCTCTAAATCCTTGTCGAGTTTTTGCAGCTCGGTTAGAATGTTTCTGTCTCAAAAAGATAGAGAACACCTGCAGATCTACAGTTTGGTTTCCTATTTGGAACGGTGTGCGGGTTCTGGATACATGGACGAGATAGAATTTGAGTGTTGGGGACGCGAAGAAAAGACAAATTTCAACAAAAACTTTGAGGTAATCGACAGACAGCGTCGCGGACGTGATTCCATCCGTATCTTTTACGTCAGAAGAAAAATTGAGGTTGATAGGGTTCGTCTTGAGATGGCGATGAGATTGGTGCAAGAAATCATTTCCGAAAGCGATAAATTACATGACGGCAGGTATCGGGGAACGGTGCCTGATTCTGTCATCACGGAAAATAGAAATGTTATCTACAAATTCATCAAAAGTTTTTCTGGAGAGGAGGGGATAGAACTTCCGTGCGTTATGGACAGCGTTACGGCTAAGTTCGCTGTAGTCGACGATCGCGTTCTCTCCAAGAGCCGGGAAAGTGAGGAGAAGAAGGATCGACTGGAAGTCAGTTTTGACTTGAGTCTCCTGACGGAAAAGGAGGTGGGTGAGATTCCTGACGCCCTGCTGCGGCTCGGAAAGATCAGCATACCCAAAAGTAGCCTGTCAGTCCTGATCGGATATAACGGATCGGGTAAGACCACATTGTTGAATTCCCTGCGCGTGGCCGCCAGCCACTTCGGCAGACGTTTAGGAGAGGACTATAGTGACATAGCCTGTGATCTTGAGAAAAGAGAGTATTGGAACGGTTCCATACCGACCTTCGTTCCTAGTTTTGCCCGTACCATGGATATCGGTGGTCTCTCGGTTCCGGAAGGTGAGAATAGCGTTATCTATCTTAATTTTTCGAGATTCGCTCAGAACATAGCGTCACACAACGATTTATCGGCCAACCCACTGTCCAACATGATGAGGAAGCAGAGCGTCAACCAAGGATCGACAGGCGAATTGCAGTTGGCTTTCTTCGAGGATTCGATAAAAAAGTTTAACTTAGGTGAGTTTAAGGGTCTTTTGCTGATAGACGAGCCGGAAAAGGGGCTTGATCCATGGAAGTTGCGGGACATGAAGAGACGGATCAGGGAAATGGCTCCGCAGGCGACCGTTATCGTAGCCACCCATAATCCCATGCTGGCCTTCGATAAGGAGATAAGGAGGATAGACCTGCGTTTCCCAGAGAGGGGTTACCACGAGAACCAAGAGGAAGAAATGTTCTGATGGTGGGGTCGAATCCCATCAGAACGGTTACCGCCCCTATCTGCCCGTCCGATTCCCGTCGTTCCGCCTCGAACGAAACAGCCGCCACCCGCAAGAGGTGACGGCCGTTTCATGGAGCTGTTTTTATGCGGAAGCTCGAACTTTTTTTGAAGAGAACATTTGAGAAAGTGTTTCATTTCGCTCCGCTTTCGCTCGCAAATTTTTGAGAAATTTGCGTTTCAAAACAGAAAAATTTTCCTCCAATTTTTTCGATTTCGCGCCCCCCCAATTTTTCAAAAAAGGAAAAGAAAATTTTTGTTTTGGATTTTTGTGAAACAAAAAGGCGGAAGCGGGGCTACGGCCTACGAATAAAAGGAAAGCGTACTTGACCCACCCAAACCCATTCGCGCACGCTTAAATCAATATAACTCCCTTTTGGGATTTTAGCAGGGGTTTAGCGCCTTTTGTAAAATTTAAAAAGGCTTGGCAGCTACTTTACTTGACTAAATCACTGCACTATGCTAAAGTGCCAGTATGGATTGGAATGACAAAGGAAAAGAGCAGTTAATAAAGGCAATTTTATTGCTTAAAAACGCTGATGAAACACAGCGATTTTTGCGTGACTTGATGACAGAAAAAGAAATCAAGGAGTTCGCAAAACGACTAAAAGCAGCGGAAATGCTTACAGAAAAAATACCATATTCTACAATCGAAAAAGAGACTGGCTTAAGTTCAACTACTGTTGCTCGTGTTGCAAAGTGGTTAAATGGAAAAGGCGGTGGCTACAAAATAATTATAAATAAACTCCATCATCATAACTCTATCCAATCACGGAGAGGGTTGTCTTGATGTAATTTCTCATCATCGCATGAACATAACCCCCTCCGTAATTGGAGGGGGTTTACGTTTGCCTACCCACAATAAAACGGTAAACACAGTTCTTTAAAAAAGGAGAGAATCATGCAGAAGCTCATCAGTTACTTCACAGACGGAATCTCGTCGGGGACGCTTCAGACAATTGGAGCGGAAGTCGAAACGCAGTTTGTGGACAAGGACGGCAAAGCAGTCCAGACCCAAACGTCTCAACAAATGTTGAGACACCTCGCCGAAAATGGTTGGGAAGTTGATTGCCGTAAAGACAATCTCATCACAACCCTTGTTGATCAGAACGACAACAAAATTTTCTACGAGCTTGGCCGTCACAACATGGAGGTTTCAACGGCGGCCTCAACTTCCGCTTGCGTCCTCGATGTTATGCGGAAATGTCTTGCTCAACTCTACGAGTCCGCTCGAAGAGTTGGTGCGGAGCCGTTCTTCGCACCGATACTATTTGGCGAAGAAGACCTACTGGTCATTCCCGACGAGAGAGACGCAGTCTGGTTGGAATTGGACGGACGAAACGCCCTTGCTCCGCTTGCGCGTACGTCATCGGTTCAATTCACAATCTCGGTTTCTCCGCAGGATGCCATGAAAATCTTGAACAAGTTCGGGAAAAAGGTCGGTTCGTTCTTGACGGATTTTCCGCAAGACGCGGTTTGGAAACGATACATCGTGGACTCGTCCGCGAAATATCTTTCTAACCGGTATGGTGGTCCTCTGGCATTCGAGTCGTTGGAGGATTACTGCCAAGCTCTTGTCCGACACGATGTTGTTCAAGGAGCGCGTCTCGTGCCGTTTCAGGATGTTAGTAATCTGGAGATATCTCTCTACCTACGCAGTATTTGGTGGCACTTCAGGCTCAAGCGTTATGGCAACGCTTTGTGCATTGAGGTACGCCCCATGGCTCGTAGGACAGACGAACAATTCCAACACCAACTAGATAAGGTGTTGGCAATCGTCTGCGCATAGCGCAAAAACCTTGTGTGGTCTAACGACTACACAAGGCTTTCTTTTTCTTCGCCTAAAAGAAAAACTTCGTCGCCAACTTTTGTGCCTTTGTGAGCAAAGAGTATTAGACTTTGCTTTGAAGTTTTTACTTCTTCTTGTCCGTCAATTCCGATAAGTTGATTTTCTTTCAACACCTCAAAATTCTCAAATAGCTTCGACAAAGTAAATTTATCTGTTTTTGCGAAATATTTTTTGAACATTCGAACGTAGGCCTGTTTTTGCGGAATAAGATTATTTTTTATGTGTCCTCTCGCTTTCAGAAAAGCAAAAACACTTTCTTCCGCTATTTTTATTGATTGTGGATCTTTCATGTAGCCACACTCCAAGCATATTCCCACTTTCCCAATACTGTTCATGTAATAATCTGTTCCACCCGGTTCTACTTTGTCGAAGCCAGACACTACAAGGTTAATTGGAAAAAATTTTACAATTTCTTTTGCATTTGCTTCGCAAATTGCAAACGCCTTACTGTTTGGGATAGAGCTTGCATGTATATCGAGAAGTGCCTCGGCTTCGTTAAGATAATTTTTCAGAAATTGGGCGCGACCATATTCATAACTTTCTTTCTCACTTGTGGTAAATTGTTCATTGCGATTGAACATTCTATTCAAGTTGACTTCTGTATATCGTTTGTTCGTTTCAATCGCTCGCGGGTTTCCATAGCCAAATAAAACTGTCCCGCGCTCAATTTCGAGGTTTGGTAAAATTTTTTCCAATGCTTCCACTCCGCATTTTTCGTCACCATGCACACCAACTAGAACGATACTGATCGTCCCTTTTTCTCTACCGTTGAGTTGAATTATTTTTTCAAACATACTGGCACTTTAACAAACTAAAGCAACCAGGTCAAGAGGAGTGAATGCCGTTGGGAATTTCGCAATGTCGCCAGCGTTGGGTTGGGTGGGACAATGGCGACCAAAAGTATAAATGGCTATAATAATTGCTTCTGCCGTCCAGCTCTTTCGAAAAAGAGACTGGACTTCCAAAACAAAAATTTTCTTTTCCTTTTTTGAAAAATTGGGGGGGGGCGCGAAATCGAAAAAATTGGAGGAAAATTTTTCTGTTTTGAAACGCAAATTTCTCAAAAATTTGCGAGCGAAAGCGGAGCGAAATGAAACACTTTCTCAAATGTTCTCTTCAAAAAAAGTTCGAGCTTCCGCCTCGAACGAAACGGCCGCCACCCGCAAGAGGTGACGGCCATTTCGTGGAGCGGGTGACGGGAATTTCGCGTTGCGGTCCGATCCATCTGGACTGGACCGCTTCCTTGCCTGGGTTGCGTCCGGTCCTGCACTAGTTCGGACCGGCCGACGCTCGGCTCGTCGTTCCTAGATAGGAACAACGAGCCTCACTTTCAACCCGTTCGATTCCCATATTATCTGCAACTCAAAACCGGCCTGTTGGCCGGTTTTGGCATGGAGCGGGTGACGGGAATCGAACCCACGTAGCCACCTTGGAAGAGTGGTGTTCTACCATTGAACTACACCCGCTTATTTTTATTTACTTCAATAACAGTTGAGTGGTCGGGGCGGGGAGATTCGAACTCCCAATCCCTTGCTCCCAAAGCAAGTGCCTTAGCCATTAGGCCACGCCCCGTCGCAACAAATCTTAGCAAAAATCGACTTTCCATGGTGCCGAGGGCCAGGATTGAACTGGCGACACGAGGCCCCAGCGAAGAACTTTTTCCAGATCGTGGTGCCGAGGGCCAGGATTGAACTGGCGACACGAGGATTTTCAGTCCTCTGCTCTACCACTGAGCTACCTCGGCACGCACCACGGTCTGGGAAATGTTTTAAGCGGATAAAATATGGCCGCACGCGCTAGCGTGCTGTCCTCTGCTCTACCACTGAGCTACCTCGGCATTACGGAAAGCCGATTTTTTATCTTTTCAAGTTGACCATTTTGTTTTTCGGGTTAGATAGTCAGAGTTGATAATCGACTTAAACTATCGATCTATCTAGCTAGCCTTGATCTCTCCCTGGTGGGCGTAGGTGGACTCGAACCACCGACCTGTCCGGTCTTGAATTCTCCCTGGTGGGCGTAGGTGGACTCGAACCACCGACCTGTCCGGTCTTGAATTGTAGGAGGATTCGAACCTCCGACCTGTCCGGTCTTGAATTCTCCCTGGTGGGCGTAGGAGGATTCGAACC
>MGFG01000027.1:0-1273 GCA_001791745.1 Candidatus Uhrbacteria bacterium RIFOXYC2_FULL_47_19
GGGGTCTGTTTTTGTTTTGGCCTGCCCGCGCCGACGGAACGACTGTTCGGGAACAGGCCCATTATAGGTCTTTTCGTCCGACTAGCCAAGACTGAAGGCAACCGAACGGACTTCACGTCTGGCGCCGAACGCGGCAACATCCGTGCTATAATTCGCGAGACAAGAAATCAAGCCTGAATATGTCGATTAAGCGAAAAATCGCCTTCAATACTGGAATGCAGCTAGCCGGACGAATGATCGCCACTGTAATCGGACTCGTGACTGTGGCGATTATGACTCGCCATCTGGGGCGCGAGGGTTATGGCGGCTTCACTACCGTCCTGTCGTTCCTGCAATTCTTCGCCATTTTGGCTGGTTTTGGCCTGCCAATTACCACAGCTAAGTTGCTGTCACGCGCCGAAGCGGACGAACGAAGCATTATGTCGAATGCCTTCGCTCTACGATTGATGTCCGGTCTAGGATTGTTCGCACTGGCACCACTCGTTGGAGTGCTGTTCCCCTACTCACCGGAAATCAAACTCGGCATCCTGGTCGGCACATTGTCGTTTTTAGGAATGACCCTTCAAGAACTACTGGTCGCCGTCTTCCAACGCCACTTAGTCACTTGGCAGATCGCCTTCGCTGAAATTGCTGGACGTGCAGTACTCCTAGGTGGGACTGTGGTCGCAATTGTAACTGGTCACGGCCTAATCTGGATTATTGCCGCACTTGCTGCCGGCAATCTGTTGCAATTCACACTGTCCTGGTTGATGGCCCGCCGCTTTACTCGCATTGGACTTGCTTTCGATTTTACGGTCTGGAAAGAAATTCTGCGCGAGAGCTGGCCGATCGGCATCTCAATCGCCTTCAATCTTCTATATCTAAAAGGTGACGTGATACTACTCTCGGTCATGCGCACGCAAGGTGAAGTCGGACTGTACGGTGCAGCCTACAAAGTACTCGATGTGGTGACGGTTCTTCCTTATATATTCATGGGATTAGTCCTACCACTACTCTCCACTGCCTGGTCACGCAATGATCGCACTGGCTTCAACCGGAAACTATCGCTGTCGTTCGACTTCCTGGCCCTAATCGGACTACCGCTAATGTTCGGTTCATTTGCCGTATCCGAGGGACTGATGACACTCATTGCCGGACCGGACTTCGCTGCTGCCGGATCATCAGTATCCATACTAATGGTCGGCGGATTGGCCGTCTTCTGGCATGCGCTTTACGGCAACGCACTCGTGGCCATCGGCCAACAGCGCAAGATGGTGATCTGGTACGCGACGAA
>MGFG01000027.1:1321-31489 GCA_001791745.1 Candidatus Uhrbacteria bacterium RIFOXYC2_FULL_47_19
TCCGACCTGACTTCGTCCAACTAATCAAAGCCCTGGTCGCAAGCGTAATCATGTTCGTGATCGTCTGGCTGCTCCCCGACCTGCAAGTACTACTGAGGATCGGGCTCGGTGCTGTGATCTTCGTTGGTCTACTGGCGGCACTTCGCGGTCTGCCAATCAAGTCGATCAAGTCGATCCTAATCGACCGGCCGGAAGCTAAACCTGTCGACCTATGACCACACTGACTGTAATCCTGATCGTGGCCGGACTGCTATACCTTATATGCGCCGTCCTTGATCTGCGTCTGGCACTGGCCCTGTTCTGCGCCCTGCTACCGACCTACCTACTTCGCTTCGCTCTGCCACTACCGTTCGGCCCGCTCGATGCGCTGCCTTCTACCCTACTCGAAGTCTTCTTCTGGATTTTATTCCTGACTTGGTTACTAGTCGGACGCCAACCAAAGAAAAAACCTAAAGGTACGGCAGCAGTAAATGCGGTAACAGACCATGATCTTAGACGATGGATGCCCGGACTAGTACTACTGATACTAGGTGCTTCGATTGGTGTACTCATCGCACCAAATATAATTTCTGCACTAGGATTGTGGCGGGCCTACTTTCTAGAGCCAGTACTTTTCTTCTTCCTGTTCACCGACCTAGTACGCGAGGCGCGAACTCGACGAATGGTTCTGGCAGCACTTGGTCTAACCCTCGCGATCGTCGGCTTAGTAGCGATCATTCAAAAACTGACCGGTTGGTGGATACCTAATCCGGTCTGGCGTGATGAAGCCACTCGACGAGTAACCGGCTTCTATGGCTTCCCCAATGGGATCGGACTGATGGCTGCACCAATTACAATTCTGATGGCAGCTTGGACCGTCGACCTGATTCGAAAAGTACGCTATTGGCGCGACTCAATTTGGCCACTACTTACCGGAACATCAGCCCTACTTGGTATACTAGCTATACTGTTCGCTGTTTCGGAAGGCGCAATGCTTGGTATCGCCGCTGGATTACTTACCTACGGACTATTATCACGATCAATACGTAAGTACACCCTAATCGGACTGATTTTTGTTTTTGTATTGATCCTAATTTATACTCCACTCCGCAACTACACTTCATTAATGTTGTCGATGCGTGACGACTCCTGGCAAGTACGAAAGATTGTTTGGTCCGAATCAATCGACATGATCGGAGATAGACCGGTGTTTGGTGCTGGTCTGTCCGGCTACTCCGACGCTCTACCCACCTATCACTTGGCTCGACACATCGAGATCTTTCAGTACCCACACAACATGCTGCTAAACTTCTGGACCGAAACCGGTTTGATTGGACTGGTCGGTTTCCTGGCCCTGCTCTGGTCGTTCTTCATCTCTACTGGCACAACTATTCGTCGTCGACCAGACGAGTGGCTACCAATTGCACTCTTTGCCGCCATGATTGCCGTCTTGATTCACGGACTGGTCGACGTCCCCTACTTCAAAAATGATCTGGCCTTCTTGTTCTGGATCCTAATCGGTTTAGCGGCTAGCCTTAGACTCTCAGTAGAAACGAAGAAAAAGAAGTAAAAATTGTCATAAACAAAAAACCCGACCTTTTGTCGGATTTTTGTTTTCAAAAAAAACGGCCCCACACCAACCTGTGTTTCACAGGTCAATGTGGAGCCAAGAAATATCGTACGTCACCTCATGTTGGAGACGATAGTCTCGATCAGCTCGCCGAACTGATCTAAACACTCCTCCATTGAGCTATAAATAAGCTCAATTGGATAGATGTTCGGTGCACGGTGCACACCCACCATTAAATGAACGACCAAAATACCGCGAGCCAACAGTTGCTCGGACAGACGTTTGGCTTTCTCGATACTGTCCGGACCATCGTCGCACAACACCAGCAGGATCTTGCGCTTACGTTCCGATCGAGCCAACTTCGGACCGACAATGCTTAGCATGTGAGTGTCACTGTTGGTGCCCTGTGCTTCATGAGCCACGAAACCATTGTTCGGGTCCGGCGGTCCGTAGTCATAGACACCAGAGGTGTCGTAGCACCACAGATGACCATCGATGTTATCATTGAGCGTCTCGACCGCCATACTGAACGTAATGGCAATTTTCTTGGCGGTCCGCAATTTTTCTCCGCCCATGGAGCTGCTAGTATCAACGGCTAAGTGAATAGCAGCGTCTGTCTCTCGCTCAATCACTTCCTCCCGATAAACATCGGGAAGACCGAGCGTAATCCCGACGATACTATTACTCAAGTCCAGCTCACCCTCGGTTTGGGCAAAAAGAGTGTATTTACTCGGACTATCCAACCGACGAAGACGCCCACACAACGGCTCGACATGTGACTTGACTTCCGACCGCAGCTGATGATTGGCATCGGCGTATTTCGGATCCGGACCAATTTTAACTTGCTTAATATGACTGACTATCCCAACCGATACCGGACCGGGATAAACTACCCCATTCTTTGCCTGTTGAATCAACTGCTGTAGTCCGGCAGCACGAACCCTAGCGACATAAGCCCTGGCGATCCCTTGCATCATCGCTGCTGTTTTTGGATTCTGCCCAGCGAGCATTGGTTTAATCACAGACAGTAGTTTTTTATCGATTTCACCATCCTTGCCAACAGACTCCGACTCGATCATGTTCACAATCAGACATAACTGTCGGAACATCCGTTCGGCTTCACGACGAATTTTCTTTTGTTGGTCCGACTCATCAGATTCTGGTTCGCCGAGTATCTCGTGAATGCGCTTGGCGATCCACAATAATCTGTCATCTGATGCTTCGAGCAAACTCTGGCGTGTCAGAAACCTCATGGCTCGAACCGTCCGCTTGAATCGGGCATGCTTGTGCCACTTGGCGGCGAAGAAAAAATCTAGCCAAACATCGTCCGGCTTCCACCGACGGAGCAGAGTAGTAATCTGATCTTCATTGAGATCAGGACAAGTTAAACGAACGAGCGGACGAAACGACATGGTGCAGAGGTAGAACAGTCGTCCGCGTAACTCCTCGGCGTAGCCAGGATTTTCCTTAGCAGTCAGCCAATCATCCTTACGATCAAGCATGATGTTCATAATGAACTTACGAGTCGGACCACCAGTACGTTGAGCAGAGATCAATAACTCCACACCCCGAGGCGACCAACAAATATGCCCGGCCTCATGCGTGCACATACCGAATCCGACCCGTTCATGACCATTAAGGAAGAACCAGGGATTCATTCGCACCTCGGCTACGCAATCCGTGTCGGCAGTTTCTTGACTCGAGTCCCATCTTAGTCGCACCGCCCGATGCGTCATCATGTATATACGGTTAATCAACCTTTGAAAGACGAGCTCCAAAATAGCACTCTGTTCTTCCTCCGACAGTTCGCTCACCCCAGTCTGGGATGATCGACTGTTGGCGGGTAAAACTGTCGTACTCATTTCACACCTCCAAATTGTAAAAGGCCTTAGCCTCCTTCGCTAGTTTCGAATTACGAGTCGAAAACAATGAAGGAGGGGGTAGACGCTGAAACAGCGCCTACCCCCAAAGAGAACCAGTTTGGATGGCTGCGAGTCCCTCCCGTCCCAAACGGGAGGGCATAGGGATTCTGACTGGACTACTTGTAGGACTGTCAGAATCCCGAAGCCACGAAGCATGGCTGCAGCGTAGGACCGCTTCCTAACTCACCATGGTACACGGCAAGCTCAATGGAAGTGCCTGCAAATCCGGTCAAGTACCGAAGACGCAAGCGTTCTCGGTCAAGCAAACTGGGTCTAAAAATTTTTTGAAAAGAACTCTTGACCCCCTTCATCAAACTCGATAATTATCGAGATCAATGAAGGAGAGGGTAGACGCTGAAACAACGCCTACCCCAAAGAGAACCAGTTTGGATGGCTGCGAGTCCCTGGCCGACCCGGCCGGGGTGAGGGCAGCGTCACGCTTCCGACGAGGACAACGACGATCAAAATGTTGTTCCCGCAGGAGGAAGTGTGACACTAACCGAAGGCAAAGCCACGAGACATCGCCGCAGCGTAGGACCGCTTCCTAACTCACCATGGTACACGGCAAGCTCAATGGAAGTGCCTGCAAATCCGGTCAAGTACCGAAGACGCAAGCGTTCTCGGTCAAGCAAACTGGGTCTAAAAATTTTTTGAAAAGAACTCTTGACCCCCTTCATCAAACTCGATAATTATCGAGATCAATGAAGGAGAGGGTAGACGCTGAAACAACGCCTACCCCAAAGAGAACCAGTTTGGATGGCTGCGAGTCCCTGGCCGACCCGGCCGGGGTGAGGGCAGCGTCACGCTTCCGACGAGGACAACGACGATCAAAATGTTGTTCCCGCAGGAGGAAGTGTGACACTAACCGAAGGCAAAGCCACGAGACATCGCCGCAGCGTAGGACCGCTTCCTAACTCACCATGGTACACGGCAAGCTCAATGGAAGTGCCTGCAAATCCGGTCAAGTACCGAAGACGCAAGCGTTCTCGGTCAAGCAAACTGGGTCTAAAAGCTTGGGTAGATTTGGATTGTCGGGCCTGCGATAACGTCACGGTGACGTAACGTTAGGCGCAGACGAACGTCACGTCACCGTGACGTGATCGTAACGCACGCGTCACGTTCGACGTGAGGCGAGCGTTACTCGTCGGCCTATCCCGAGGACCGTTGCCTAACTCACCATGGTGCACGGCAAGCTTATTGGCAATCCTGAAATCGGTTCTGAACCGCTGTGAGCGCGGGGCGCTCCGCATCCAGGATGCGGTCAAGCAAACTCTACCCGACCTCCGCCTCCAATCGAGTTGGGAGCAAAAATCGAGTGCGAGAGGAGGTCAAGACCGAAACCCCGACCTCCCCTCGCAAAGAAAAAACACATTTGATGGGTGGCTGAACGGCGCAGCACCGCAAATCTCGTGCCAAGAAAATACGGAACTTTTTGTTGGCACCGAGATTTGCCCTGCAGGGCGGTGAAGTCTTAGCCGCGCCCTTGGACCGCGGCCTACCTGACCATGGAACATAGCCAGGTTATAGGCCATCGTCTTGGCGGTAACTCACCTTGCCGAACGCAAAGCGCCTTACGCCCAACACGGTCAAGAAATGTGTCTTAGTTATAAAGATCAACTAACTGTCGGCTACCGTCATTTTCTTAGGAGAAACAACCTTCGAGGTGAGCGCTTCGTAGGCTTTACCGAACTCGGAGTTGGGCTCCAATGGATTACCATTCTCATCACGCCCACCCTCATAATATCCGAACAGTTCGTCGATGATGGCTGTTCTTAGATCCATGCCGTAACTGACCAGCACACCGGCTGCCTCGACCCGACGGAAACTGGGTGCATAACCGATCAGATGACCAGCTGCTGCCTGACGCAACGCTCTGGCGACCCGGACAATATTGATGGCTTGCGATTCCAAGATACCAGTCTTATTGACCAGTATCCTAACTTCGAAGTCCTCAGGCATCGGCTTCATGCGCACCGGGGAAAATCGATCCATGTCGGCCGGATCAAGCTGGAAAGTTCCGACGAAATCGCCCCCAACGTTGGCCGTAGCCAAAAACACTACATTGGGCGGAACGATAATGGTCCGACTCCCCTCCTCGGTCGAGATGGTAAGCTGCCGCGTCCCATCCAGACAGCCATGCAACGGTGCCTTGATCTTAGCATGGGCCCGACTCCACTCGTCGAGAATCACCAGCCATTTCCCTGGCAACTCTTGCTCATAGGCAATCGTGGCTCGCTCAAGGTATTCGAGCAAGTACGACTTGTTGAACCTGGTCGTGCCGCCAACTGCCGCGTTCGAACCGAACAACTGTGTGGCCTGATTGACAGCCGCGATCTCAACCTTGCAGGGTTCCGGCCAACCCATAGCCTCAGCCAGACTGTAACTAAAAGTGGTCTTGCCGGTTCCCTGGCTGCCGATCAGAATCGCATTCTGTCTATTGTGGATCAGGATCAGCAGCCGAGACAGCTGGTCCGACCCCATCCAAAAACCGGGGATCTCGGTCAGTCGATCGAAAGGCTGTACCTCACGCTCCCGTATGACTAAACGCAGAATAGCCCGACGATTATTCCGCTGTTTTCCATACAGCTTGACTAGTTGAGCCTGCCAAACGTCCCCGACCTGAACACCCATCTCGGATCGAACCGGCTGGTCAAGCTCGATCCGATAGCCCGTCATATCACTGTCGACGAACTCCCAGATCAAACCATCGTCTCCCCCATTGACCGCTCGAACCTTCAATAGGTCGGCCATCTCTTCCTCCTTCTTCTTTTTTTGTTTCGTTCAATTTCTGCGCCCCTCTCACTGAGAGAAGCAGGAAAAAACGGGGGAACGGTCACATGAACTTGTGTGTGCCGTTCCCCAAGAAATCCAGTTTCGATAGTCGCCCTTGCTCCCTGTCAGGTTGAAGCCGTAGGTCGTGCTATCCAGCGCGACCTAAAGGCAAGACCTGACAGGGACTGACAGCTTGCTGTCAGGGCGCAGGCGTCCTCTAAGGACCGCGACCTACCTCGCAATGGAGCATTGCAAGGTCTTAGGCCGTGTGCTACGTCATCGGTTACTCACCGATCACCTAACACGAACGATCAAGGAAACTGGATTTAAAAATGAAACGAACTACGAGGCGATGGCCTCCTACGCAGAAAGCTCCATGGCTTCCTTAACTTGGGTAGGAGAAGAAGTCACTCCCTCGCTACTTGACTCCGACGTCGGAGTTTCCAGCTCGGGGAGTGCCTCGACCACAATGGTCACCGTCGCGCCGCTCTTCTCAGCTGAGAGACGCCACTCAGCCTGCTCCACAATTTGGCGCAGCTTAGCCGGAAGTTTTCTCGGATATACCTGTCGGATGAAGCCGATCGTGCCCTGCAATTGACCACGACTGACGTCATCCAGCTCACCCTTCTTCGTAAGGAGTGTATAAATCCGAGAACGGAGCTGATTGACCTTGTAAGGTGCCATGGTAATACGCCCGTCGCGGCCAATTACCAAACCCAACGCAACCGGAACCCTACCCGTCTCCGGACTATAGTACACGGTCTTGTCCTCGCGGGTGTGCGGCAAGAATCCGTTCTGGCGGACAATCTCGAGAGCTTCACTGCGTAACTCCTCGGGGATCGAATCTGCATTGCACGAAAACGTCAAGTCGTCAACGTAGGCTGTCGATCGATAGGATTGGAACGGAGTGCTATGGCTGTAAAACAGCTCGTAAAGCTGCTCATCCATCCTTAGACAGACGATGTCGAGAACACGTGGAGAAGTTGGCGGCCCTTGCGGCAACCGATCCCGCCAGGCGACCAGGTCCACGATCGCCTCAAGCATCATCTCCTTGTCAGCCTCACTCAGCTCTACCCCCTCGAACATGCGACAATGATCGAGCCAAGCTCTCCTAAGATTTGCCTTAATCCGCGAACGGAACACCGTAGGAAAGGCATTTATAATGTCCACGACGAACATTGATTTGGCGAATCCGGCATGCGTTTCCGCATTGGTCAGAATGCTCGACCCTCTTTGGCCCCCGTGACGAATGAAATGCACCGGAACCGAGAGAAGAAAACGATTTAAAATCGCTTTCTGTACCAGCTTAAGCTCATCGCAGGGAGCAGCGAAGTATCGCCGACCCTTGTTTCGTCCTTTGGATTTGGACCATTCAGTGTAGACCGGCGTTCCATCGGTCTTATACTGACGGATCCGGTCCATTAAAAAGGACCAGTTTGCCCGAGTCAAATGTAAGAACTGCAGCAGGAGCAGGACAAGCCGCTCCGGCACGTCGAGCACCACCCGAAAATCATCACCGACAATTTTCTGGCGCTTACCGCGCTTATTCTTTCCTTTTTTTGCCACGCCGGGCCTCCTCTTCTTGTTGAGTTGTAAGCCGTTGACCAACCATAGCCAACGGCACAACTTAGCAATTTTCATTAAATTTGTCAAACGTCTAGGTGTCCGGGTCTGAACCGGAGAAAATGATCCGAAATTCGACTGACCAAACCCGCTTTTCGCTTCTACAAAGAAGAATGCTTATTTCGCCATCTTTCGCACAAAAAACCGCCCCTGAATGAGGCGGTGGAAAGAAAAGGTGGAATAGACGGTTCGGCCGTCAGATTACTCAGCCAGAGATTCGTCGCTGGACTTCTTCGGCAGCCAATAACTGAACCGATTGAGCAATTTATTCCAACGATCTTTTTCGATGAAAACCGTATCGATCGGTTCAGTCATTCTCGAATTTTGATCCTCATTCTCGATAGAGGCGGATCCGAGAGACCAAGTGCAAAAAGTTTTTCTGGTAACCCTTCCGGCCTGACCAAGATTCCAACAAATCCGACCCGGGTTAACAGCCATTTTGCCGGTGGGACCGATAATCAAACTCATCTCGACTTCAGGAGACGAAAACTTTCTGACACGAAAAACATTCGTTTGCCCGTCTACTCGTTCTAATAGACCGCAGAGTAATTGCAACCAATCGTTGGTCCCCGGATTAAAAAGAACAGTTCCAACTGCCAGACATTCTAGGGCACCAATACCAATCTCCTGAAGACCAAATTTAGCAACTAACTGATAGACCTCTCGGGGAGAGTATGGCAAGCCACCATTCAATGCCTGTAGTCTATCGACGATAAAGCTGGCTGTAGCACCAACACCCTGTTCCCGCCAGATACTACAAGCTTGATCAAAATCATTCTGCCGTAAAGTTCGTGGTATTTCGGACCCTTCCCTCGGCATACTTCCTCCTTTCAAAGAACTCGATAGCCAATCTAACCGCAAAAACCACTGATTGACAAGTCTTGGGAAGAAAAAGAGCGCCTAAGCGCTCCGAGAAATGCAGATGAGAAGATAAAAACCTCAGTTCAATTCAAGAAATGTCCGTAGTTGATCCCGCCAGTCCTTAATGACCTCTGCCTGAGCCGAGGCAACGACGTACATGTCTTCGCTGCGGCGTTCGGACTTCGGATTAGGACAAAAGATTTTCATCTCCGCCAAGGACTCAGGTAAATATCCTCGGACGGTCGAGAAATCCGAGAACAGATCCTGAACCCGACGGATACCCTCTAGTCCTAGCCCTGCCCAGCTGATACCCAATAACTTGTCAACCTCGGCCATTTTGCGAGCCAATGGCGCGAGTCCGTCATTCGCCTTAACCAACACTCGAAACAAGCGAGCGTTAGGAAGAGTGTCGCTGGCCGAAATATGCGAACCGACCACCACTGGAAACAAGACAATACCTTGTTGGCAGATGACCAGTTTGGCCCTGAGTTCAACCGTGAGATCGTAATGGACTTCCAGATCAAATATGTTGTCTGTCGGAAGTAGTGGAAAAATCCATTCCCTACTAGGGGAACAGCCCACGTTTCTCTCTTGCCAATTACCATCCACGAGTGTCTTAATTCCATACCCGACATCTGGATGATCTTGCCAAAAGAAACCATGCCGTTCGAGGAGACCGTTCACCTCAGCACCATCCAACGAAAACTCACCGAATGTCAGCCAGGCATCCGTTCCGTTGGACCACTCGACCAAACGAACCTCCCCCGTCTTGGCTAGATGTCTAAAAAGATCCACCGGTAGAAAGAAATCCCTTCCTCTTTCCACAATACCCTCCTTGTTGGGCAAGTTGCAGACTAGAACAGACAAAGGCGACTGTCAAGACTAAGAATGTTCTACTGCTTGAAAAAACTCCGTCTTAAAACGGCCCCTATACAGGGGACCACAAGCTACTATAAAGACTACAGCTGGTTTGGAAAAGCCCCGCTTGCACCTGCAACTAACCCCAACCCAGACCGAAAGTAAAGTTGGGTGGACCCTAGCCGACTGATCTCAACTTCCATCCTTCCTAGCGATGAAGTTCAAATAATTTCTGGATCGTGGTTGGTAACCCTGCATAAAAAACAGTCCAATTTGCGGACTGTTTTTTACAACGACAAACTACTCGCCTATTCCTACAGTTCTGACATCTGCACAATCCGATCGCCAGTCTTCAGCATTTCCTCATCATGAGAAACACAGACAATGGTCACTTCCGGATGATTCGATCTGATCTCGCTGATTACCTTCCTAACTTCCGTAGCTGCCTGCGAATCCAAACTAGCTGTCGGCTCGTCCAAAAGTAAGATCTTTGCCCCCTTAAGCAGGGTCCTGGCCAAACCTATTCTGACCCGCTCACCACCCGACAAATTACGCGCGTCTTGATCCAAGCGTTCGGTCAACTTAGAAAGATGAAGCTCAGACAGAACCTCCATAATCTTTTGATCGGACACTTCATCTCTCGAAAAAAGCAACAGATTCTCCCGCAAGGTCATGCCTTCAAAGATCTGCGGACTCTGGTTGCTGTAAGACATAACGGAGTAAATCGATTCCGGTCCGTATTTCTTAATGTCTCTATTTCTAACACCGCCGATTGTGATCTCTCCGCCCTCCGGGCGATAGAGTCCGACCAAATTGCGGAGCAAGGTCGATTTTCCCGCACCAGAAGCACCAGCAATCGACACGAACTCACCCTGACCTATATCCAAATTCACACCTTTCAAAATATTCTTGTAGTACAGTCCTCGAATAGAAATGTCGAAATTTTCCAAATCCAAAACCGATTTACGTTCGCTTTCCATTTCGCCTTCCGGGAGGTCAAGCTGATCGTACTTCCCTAGTATCTCGTCCATGCGCTGGATATCCTGCACATAACGCGAAAATCTATTGAAATAAAGTTCAACCAATTCCTGAACTGGGTGATTCATCCGCTCAGAATAAATTATATTGGAAAGAACCGCGCCACCCGATATCATCCCTGCCTCCTGCATTACACCTCCAACCGCAGCCGACACTACAGTGGACACATTGAAAGGTATCATTTGTTTCAGATTCATTTTGAATTGTTCGATGGTCCTCTGAAGTGAAAGAAAATCTTTAGTGTCCAATTGTTGTTTCATTCTGACCGCCACTCTCGGAACTTCGGAAGAAGTTTTGACATCTTCGAAACCTTGCTTGATGGAACCCAACTCAGTCGCTATCTGCTCTCCCTCCTTTTTCTCTTTTTCGTACATTGGCCAAATCTGTTTGTTTTGTTTTTTGGCTATCTGATACATAACCGGCAACCCACAGATACCAATAGCACCAAGAGCTGGATTTACCTTGGCCAAAAACGCCAAGGACAAACCTATACCCGTCAAAGTAGGCACAAACTGCGAAATAGTCCTCTCTAAAAGAGAGTTGGTGGCGTCCTTTCCCGCCTCCAAAGCGGCGTAAATTTCACCCAACGACTTTTCATGAATGAACTCAAACTCCTGGAAGAATAGCGAGTCGACAATCCGAGAATTAATCTGGCGGTCAACATCACCGAGAAGCTTGGTCAGTTCGATGTTAGCCTTGACGTCTATGACCTGAGAAATCTTGTTCAATCCGAAATACTCCAAAAAGACCCCTACATTGAAAGTATCCTGCTCGATGATGTTCTGAAAAAGTGACGGAGAAAAACTCTCAGCGCCCCTAGCCATCAGAAAGCCGAGTGAAATCTTGGCTAAAGCTCCTTTCTTTTCGCTCAAACCGTATTCCTTCCACGCTTTAGCGATCGTTTCAACCAAGATTGTCGGAGAGTATTTATCCTTATCTGAAATGTTAGCGACCAAGTCTACCAGTACACCCAGTTCGGCCTCATCGAATGGATAGCGTTCCTTGAGTTCCCTCACCAGTTCCGCCCTCTGTTTAGTTTGCTCTTTGTTGTCGAGCTCATCTTCTAACTGATCACGATAAAAGTCCGTAATGTCTTTCTCTAGCGATTTGGTGTTCATTACGTTGCCTAGCGCATCAAACAGAAACCAGCATTGAGCGCGCAGTTCACCAATATCGTCTTCATTCAGGCCAGACTCGTTTTTCGATCCGACTTCACGAATCAATCCTTCTATCCAACCTTCAATCTCTGCCGACAACTTATCATCATTCACGTCAATGAATTCTCGTTGCGGGTGGTTGTCCGACTTTCTAGCCAGACCATTAAAACTCTTGATAATCTCCTGATACTGGACGATGAGTTCCGGAGTAATGAGCTCGTGCAACGCCCTGATTCTCTCGGTCTCCTGATCATCCTTTTCGTCATCGACGAGCTGTTCAATGGGAGTGATCTTTTCCTGCACAGACTGACGCAAAGTTAACCAATGATCCTTCAAACTCATTGGTCGTTCCTCAGTCTCCGATTCGTATTCTCCGGCGGTCAATGGACCTCCTTCTCCCCTCGCCTTCCTCCGTTCTTCCTCTTCCTGAACAGATCGAAAGGAATGACTTTCCCTAAGTTGCATCATAGCCAGTTTTGATTACTCCAACCTGCAGTCAGTCTATAAGAACGGACTCAATAAAAAAACCCAGACAGCAATAAACCATCATTATCCACGATTTACTCTTCCATCCTTCCTAGCGATGAAGTTCAAATAATTTCTGGATCGTGGTTGGTAACCCTCGAAGTGTGGAATCTCGAAATCGCAACTCTCTAGTAAGGCGGGCGGTTTTCGGACTGGGGATTTTCGGAAATTCGGCGGCTATCTATCAAATTTTAAGAAATATTCTTTTGGTTTTGATTCCTGCGTAATTATATCAGACCAGCTCGGCTCTATTTCTGAAACTCTTTTTATTTCTCCATTGTGTAAACAAAGTGGGTCAATTACTCGTGATTTACAAAATACTTTCCCGTCATAATTGATTGGGTCATTTTTGAAACCGATTTTATTATTCATTCTTTCAAAAAGTAATTTCAATTTGAAATCATTGTTGATATGCTGTTCTATTTTTGAAAGGACGATTTTATCAGTCGTGTATAAATCGGCTTCAGAAATATATTTTTTTGAAAGCGCATATCGTAAACAATCTCCAACTGTTCGGAACATAACAGCAGATTGTATCCCAGCATAATAATTTGTATTAAGTTTCAAAAACAATTCCGCATATTTTTTTGCGCTTTCAAAATCCTTAAAAATCCACCTTCCGTTTTTCGCTGTAAGGTTATCAATAAAAAATTTTCCGTTTTCTATTTCCTTAAAAACAGTAGCTGTCCTTAAAGAATAATCTATTCTGTCTGAACATAAATCCGGTAAATCGTTTTCTTTAAGAGGAAAATTTTTGTCATCAAGAATATAATCCAAATCAAGATTATATTTTTTAAGAATTTCTGGTATTTCTGATTTTCTAACATAATCATCAAAAACATTATCTTGATGATTATGTTCTTTTTCAGAGCCAGCATTTAAAACATAATCTATACAATGAGAAAATGCCGAATGAGAGACATCATGAATAAGTCCAGCAATTTGTTCCTCAATTGGTGCGCCATAATTTTTCAAAAGCAAATAGTCGCCGATTGAATGTTCAAAACGTGAATGTGCAGTGCCAGGGAAATGAGGTTCAAAATATCCAGCTTGATCTATTTCTTTTAACCTTTGAAGTGTCGGGGAATTTATCAATTCCAAAATCACTGGTTCTGTAATTTCAAAATTTCCATATACTCTGTCTGTGTATTTCATAATTTATTTCAATTTTTTAACAAGTTCTTCGGGTGAAGAAATTATCTCTCTAAATAAAACATGGCGGCATAATTCTTCGTCACTTGTCAACGCATAAATTGGTTTTCCTGTCGCTACTGCATAACCAATTTCCAAAGTTGTGCTGTTTCCAGCATATCCGTCTTTGTTAAAAACAAAAACTACATCAGCCATTTGTATTTTATAAAAATGGTCATGAGTTAGACCAAGAGCAACGAATTTTTTATAATCGTCTGATAATTTAGCCCATTCATCCTGACCAGAATGTAAATAAGGTTCAAACACAACAACGCCGAGCTCTTTTAGCTTTTTGCCAAATTCTCGCATTTCTGATTTGAAGCGGCGACTACCGCAAAGTACTACTGTTTTCATAATGTTTATTTTATTAACTCCTCGATATCAACACCAAGAGTTTTGGCGATTTTGCTCACCACAAAAACCGAGGGCTTTTTTTATGTGGCGGAGTTTTTTGAACGAAGTTCGAACATTTTTTGACGAAAATCCGAATTCCGAATTTTAAAATTCAATCGCTCGGGCGGACAAAAAGGAAGGGAGTTGGGGGGAAAGGAATTTTTGTCCGTCTGCTCGGCGGAGTTTATCCCGCAGACAGCTTTGCTGTTGTGCGGGGCCCCCAAAACTTTTCGGCGGGAAATTTTTATTCCCCAGATATTCTTTCGACAAGTTTCCGATCAGCATCTGTAACCGGAGTAAATTTATCAATAAACCTCGCGGACATAGTATAGCTGCTTGTTTGAATTCCCATGCCTTCATGTCCTGCATTGCCGGCGGCACAATCTTCGTATTGACCACTTGGATTGCGACTTTTTGGTACTCTCACCATCTCACTACCACCACCGCGGGTCAATCGTATGCCCATGGGTTCAGATGCCATCAACTCAAGAAAAATATTGAAATATTTGTCCATCGTCAAGTCACCCTTATTAATTGAACTGTAGGTTGGTTCGATGAACAAGGTTGGCTCGGAACTCTCAGAAACTTTTGCGATTTTTGTAATAGCCCGAGCTATACTTGCTTCCAATAAGTCTTGATGAGGAATGGTTTCTTTTACTTCCTCAAATCCTTTTGATTCAATTTCACTTCTTAAACTATCTGGCAGTTTATTCAGATCAACAATATAAACGACTTTAATATGAGCATCCGCCACATAGCCAGCCAATGCCTTATTCCATTCAGGGCTTCCTTCGTAGTTTTGACATGATCCGCATCCAACAGGGTATTTACCAGCTTGAAACAACATTTGAGGACTGTCAGTAACAATCATCGCCAACCTCCGCTTGGCTCCCAAATCTTCTCTTTGGGAGATAACTGCATGTATGTTTTCAATATCCTGAACAAAGGTAGGGTTATCTTTGAAATATGTTTTTAGACCTTCGATAACTTTAGTTAATGTTTCACCTTTTTTATCAACACGATCAGAAATTCTATTAGTAGCAATTCTTTTTACGTCGAGCGCACTAATCCGATATAAATCCACTAATGCTTTTAGTTCCTGTCGCTTTTGATAGAATTGGCCAACATTTTTAATCTGTTCCTTATTTAATCCATACTGCTCAAAGATGTCTCCCTGTAATACCTCTTCGTATTTTGTTTTAATCTCACCCATCTTAGCCGTTAAAAGCCCTCTTGTAGTTGAATCGATAAGATTGCTTGTGTCGATAGTCGAGGCTTCACTTTTTTCAGCGTATCAATAGTCGGATTATCCTGCTTACCCGCTTCAATGTTTATAATAGTGTTATTGGAAACATCCGCTAGCCGAGGCTGTTTCTTACGATTTCACAAAAAGTGAAAATTGGCGGAGAGGGAGGGATTCGAACCCTCGATACCTTTGCAGATATAACGGTTTTCGAGACCGTCGCCTTCGACCAACTCGGCCACCTCTCCAGATTGCAGTTTGTTTCCGAAAGAACGTGTATTTTTTGTCGTCCCAGGCGAAAACCCGGGACCCAGGTACTTAGAAAAGTCGATCTGGATCACGGATAGACCTCGCTTCGCTCGGCCTTCCGGGATGACAAATCAAGAAGGGGGGCGGTTCTAAAATGACATTTTATAAGAAGATCGTACTTTAATTGACCGTCTTTAACTATACGTTGTTGCGGACAGAAGATAACACGACCAGACGACACTGTAAAGATAGACACATTAAAAGAAAAAGCCCCGAGCGGGGCAGAGAAAACGAAGAATGGATCAGTGTTGGTTGTTGTTCAACTTATCGACGAATCATCGGACCTGACTACTAATACGAACTCTTCATCACCGCAGTCAGACGAGGAAGTATGCCGTCGTCCGATAGTCATGCAGATCGGCAACAAACAAAAACCCGATTGTTTCCGATCCAAAACCAATGGTCGCCAGTGTTCCTCTGGAAGGACATCTTCTGGCAAACCATCAAGAGATTCTTCCGGGTTAAATAGCTGAACCAACCCCAGTCCGCATTTTTCGCTGAACAAACGCATCAGCCGGTCAATGTGACGATGTGGTTCACTGGAATCAGTGAAGCCTCCGACCGTCAACTGTATAGTACCATCTCCGATTATGGCCAGTTTGAAATGACCATTTTCTGGCAACAGCTCTTCTACAACAGCCTGTTCCAGCGCCAATTTCTCACTATGTAAGATTGTCATCCTCTACTACCTCCTTTTGTAAGGCAAACACCCAAGAATAAGATCAGAAAAAAATGAATTAGTCAAGTTGTTGCCCCAACAAAAAATCGCCGGTACAGCCGACGATTGTGTGAGTAAAAGATGTTCTCTTCTTCTTTGCCTCTCGGGGTGTAAAATCAGGCCTTTTCCTCGGGCAGTAAGGTGACTAACAGACGAAACTCCGATTCCAGACTGTAGCTGGTCACCTGAAATAACATTGTCTGTTTTTGTAACTTACCTGAACCATGATGAAGCACCGGTCGAAAACTATGAAACTCTTTAGCAGTCGCCGGCAGCCAGTTCACATCAGCCTTAACAGCTCGCAGAAAGAACGAAAAACAACCTCCATATTTTACCTTCTCAAGAAGATTATCCATTAACCGTGTAACATCTTCTAAAGAAGCAAGCCCAGAAACCTCAATCTGCAAATCCAGCGGACCACCCGACACGAACTGACAGTTTCCACCGCGCAAGTATTCATAGATGGCCATGGTGATAGCAGCCAGACGACCGGATCCATCTCTTCCTCCATTGGGAATCATTTTTCTCCTCCTTTCAAAGGAGGAGTCAGAATAATTCAGATCATACTTTATGTCAAAAATTCAATAAGTCGGGCCAACCTCGACCGGATGGTCTATAATGTATGCGTTCGTCCGACTTTCGGTCAGATCACCAAAAGGAACGTCCGACTTCCAAGGCCGGATGATCCGAATCAAAGCCAAATCGCAACCATCGAACTATGTATCGAATCACCCTCGCTACAATCATTCTCTCATTGGCCTTCCTAGGCGCCGGCTGCTTCGGTGGACAAGAGACGACCATTCCGCCAGTTACTCTTCAATATTGGCGCGCCGACGACCCACCCGAGGCTGTGGCCAAAGTTATCGCCAATTATCGTCAGGCTCATCCGAACATAAAAATTGAGGTTCGTTCTTTCCGGGCCGAAGAATATGAAAATGAATTACTAGAAGCACTAGCCGAAAACCGCGGACCGGACATTTTTAGTCTACCCAACGTTTGGCTGGCTGGCTGGCGGAACAAGCTGTTACCACTACCAGAAAAAACTATCGTCCTCTCTCAAACCGTCGACCCAGACAAAAAGAAAATTGTTGCAGCTAACGTGGAAACCAAATCCATCACTGTACGACAGATTAATGAGGATTTCGTCGAAGCAGTGCCAGCGGACATCATCATGCTGACCGTGGCAGAGAAGGGTGGCGAACGGCCGACCGAAAAAATCTGGGGGTTGCCGTTTTCACTCGACACACTAGCCCTGTTCTACAACGAAGACTTACTGCGTCAGGCCAGCATCACTAAACCACCCAGCACTTGGAAGGAAGTCCAGGACCAGGTCAAACAACTAACCGTTCTCGACGAAGAAGGTGCTATTACACAATCAGGTGCGGCCATGGGTTTAGCCAGCAATGTCCGTCATGCAGCTGATTTAATGACCGCCATTATGATCCAAAATGGAGCTGAGATGGCTGATAGTCGCGGTTATGCGCACTTTCAATCCTACACCGTCGACACTCGTGGACGTGCCTACCCACCAGGTATTGAAACACTGATGTTTTATCAAGCTTTTGCCCGGCGTGGCATGTCCACCTACACCTGGAACACTGAGCAGCCCGACTCCATGGACGCTTTCATTGCCGGTAAGACAGCCTTCTACTTTGGCTTCCCCTACGATCGCAACGAAATTCGCGAACGTGCACCACGATTAAACTTTCAAGTCGCTCCCTTGCCGCAAGTCGATCCGACTAAAACTAAAAACCTGGCCCACTATAATGTGGAAGTAGTTTCGAAGCGTACAACTCACCCAAACGAGGCTTGGGACTTCATTCAATTCGCCGCCCGTCAGGACAACGTGAAAGATTTTTTGAACGCTACTGGACGACCGACCGCTCTACGCGGACTAATCGCCGAGCAATTGACCAACCCGGACGCCACTACCTTCGCCGGACAGGTGCTAACAGCCAAAACCTGGTATCGCGGTAGTGACTGGAGTGCTGTCGAGGAAGCTTTTACTAGCATGATCGAGACCTACCCAACCGTAGATAAACCCGACTACCAACCGATCGTTCAGATCGCTGCCAATCGAATCAACGCCACTATTAAGTAGAACAACTCATCTAAAGATCAAACATTAGTCCGATCGTAAGCCGGTCGGACTTTTTTAAATTGTGTCTTAATCTCTTTCATTTTATCGTCCGGAATTTGACTTGGATCCCGGGTCACGGCCCGGGATAACAAAATAGGAAGGCTCGTAATTTCCGGGATGACAATTTAAGAAGGAAAACAGTTTCGAGATGACAAATAAAACACTGTCGTCCCGGGCCGAGACCCGGGACCCAGGAGTAAAATCGATCGGCTTCTGGATCCCGGATAGTCGCTGCGCTCCTTCCGGGATGACAAATTAAAAAGGCTTGAGGTTTTAAGATGACAAAATAAAAAGGCTTGGGGTTTCAAGATGACAAAATAAAAAGTGAGGATGACAATTTAAGAAGGAAAACAGTTTCGAGATGACAAATAAAATACTGTCGTCCCAGGCCGAGACCCGGGACCCAGAAATAACCAGAAATAAAAAGAGAGTAATTTCGGGATGACAATTTAAGAAGGCTCGCAATTTCGGGATGACAAATAATGGACAAGTCATCGCTACTCCAAACTCGATCAGCTGAACGCTAGTATCAGAACACTGATCTTGTTCGCTATTGCACTTTCTATATCTAACCAGATTCCGCTATACTGACGGCGTATGAAGATTCGCAAAGCCATCATCCCGGTTGCCGGCATGGGTACGCGTTTCCTTCCGGCCACTAAGGCCCAACCGAAGGAGATGCTCGCTCTGGTCGACAAACCGATCATTCAATACATCGTCGAAGAGGCTGTCGCAGCCGGAATCGAACAGATTATTTTCGTCACCAGTTCGTCTAAGCGATCGATTGAAGATCACTTCGACACCAATTTTGAGCTGGAATACCGACTCAAGGAAAAAGGTAAACTCAAAGAACTCAAATCCGTCCAGGATATCAGTAACCTGGCCTCTTTTGTTTTCGTTCGTCAGAAAGAGCCACGTGGTGACGGCCACGCCATTCTGCAAGCCAAGGATCTGATCAGCGATGAACCATGTGCAGTTATGTTTGGCGAGGAGATCGTCGACTCAGATAAGCCTTGCATCGGCCAGCTAATGAAAGTTTACGAAAAATACGATGCGCCGGTCATTGCTGTAGAGCGCATGCCACAAGAAGATCTACATTGCTACGGTGTGATCGATGGTAAAAAAATCGAGGAGCGCACTCACAAAATGACTGCCTTTGTTGAAAAACCAGAACCAGGTGAGGCACCGACTGATCTGATATTTACCGGAAAGGCAGTTATTACGCCCGAGGTAATGAAAATTCTGGAAAATGCTCCGGCCGGTAAAGATGGCGAGATTCGACTAGCCGATGCCTTTCAACAGCTTCTCAAGAAAAAAGGAGATCTCTACGCTTATGAGTTCGAGGGACGACGTTATGATTGCGGCAACAAGACTCAATTCTTAATTGCCTCGGTTGATTACGGTCTCAAAGATCCGGAAGTTAATAAGAACAACCGGTTCACCGAATACATCAAAAAACGAGCTGCTGAACTAGACTGACCCAACTTCCTATGGTCCACTCCGCAAAAAAAATGTTGATCTCAACTTTCCGACGCACAACTTTACTCGCCTTGGCTGCCGGCTTGTTACTCTCCGGATTCGGTTGTCGGACCCAGGACCAATCAGTTATCGAGCGCACTAAGCCGCTAACCCTCAAAGTTTGGAGGGTTTTTGATGATACAGATTCCTTTCGTGACATCATTGCCGACTACCAAGCGCTGCATCCGCACATTCGCATCGACTATCGTAAGTTCCGCTACGAGGAATACCGCAAAGAACTGCTGAATGCCATTGCCGAAGGACGCGGCCCGGACATCATCTCACTGCACAACACCTGGTTACCTGAATGGCAGGCCCGACTGCTCCCCTCGCCCACTACATTGTCCATGCCTTTCACCGAGATACGCGGTTCGGTTAAGAAGGAAGAATTCAGTGTACTCAAAAACGTCCCCGGACTGACCGTTAGTCAGTTAGCTAACGACTTCTTGGATGTGGTCTCACACGACGCGGTTTTAATGGCCGAACAAGCCGACCCACAAGCACAACTCGTACCCAAGGTCTATGGTGCACCGTTATCAGTCGACTCGTTGGTGATGTTCTACAATCGCGACTTATTGAACGCTAACGGCCTAGCCAGACCAGCGTCACACTGGGCCGAATTTCAAGAGCAGGTCAAGAAGATTGTTCGTCTCGATGAGGTTGGGACAATCATTCAACCAGCCACTTCAATCGGTACAGCAGATAATGTCGAGCGAGCTAGTGATCTACTCGCTGTCCTAATGATGCAAAACGGCGCACAGATGGCTGACACAAATGGTATCGCCACTTTCGATCGCTTCCCACCAGACCTTCCACCACGAGAGATGACACCGGGAGCCGAAGCCTTGATTTTTTACAGCGACTTCGCCAATCCACAAAAGGAGGTTTATACCTGGAATGAAAAGATGCCAGATTCACTCACCGCCTTCGCTAGTGGCAAAACCGCCTTCTTTTTTGGATACTCCTATCACCTAGCAGCTATTCGTCTCAGCAATCCCCAGCTGAACTTAGGTATCGCCCCCTTGCCTCAGATTCTGGGCAATCAACCGGTCAATTACGCCAACTACTGGCTGGAAACAGTCTCGTCTGAAACTGAGTACCCCAATGAATCTTGGGATTTCATTCGTTTTGCTACCTCAGCCGAAGAAGCACAGAAGTATCTAACCCGCACCAACAAACCAACTGCCCTCAGATCCCTCGTTAACTCGCAACTCGAGAGTCTCGATCTTTCAGTTTTCGCTAGCCAACTTCCCTCCTCGACCAGCTGGTATCGTGGTACCGATGCCTTGGCCACCGAAGAAACCTTCCGTGAAATGATCCGTCAGATGCACACCGCCGAAGCCGATCCTGCCAAGATCATCGAATTGGGCACCACCAAGGTGAACCAAACACTAGATTAAAAAATATGATCAGGTTTTCTCCTCCCTTCAAACAAAAGTTGGTTTGGCTGACATCAGCCGCTATTGGCTTACTACTCCCCTCCTCAGCTTTAGCTTTTCAAATAGTTCCAACCTGTGCGACTGGCCTAGATGTTCCAGGATTAGATTGCATTTTAGAAATGTTTGGCAACGTCGCTCAGTTAATTCTAGGAGTAACCGGTGGTTTAGCTCTGATCATGTTCGTCTACGGTGGTTTCATGATGCTAACTTCGGGTGGAGGTGATCGAGCCAAAAAAGGTATCGATATGATCAAGGCTGCAGTTGTCGGAATTTTTATTATTCTGATGGCTGGTTACCTGGTGCGTTACGGATTGGATCGTCTGAAAGTCTCCAAGGCCCTGCTCGACGTGCCGACAGCACCGGCGGAAAACACCGATACGGTCAACCCGGACGGAACAAGATCGCGCGAAATTCATGTTGTTGAACCTCCAGCTGGAGGAGCCGCCCCTGCTCCTGCCCCATAAGAATAGCTTTTCTATAAAAGCACAAACCATGGATATCTGTTGTTGACAGCCAAAATTTCCCACACTTTTTCCCAAAAAAATAGACCTGAATCCCTATGTTCAGTGGACGCAAAATTTTACAAATCAAGTCGCTTCTAGCCGTAACGGTTGTCTCAGTCGCTTGTCTACTACCACTAACTGCTAGTGCTATTTGTGCAGTCAATTGGGGTGAAGCATGTGCCACAATTACTTGCCCCGGCGTCGCTGCCTCTATGCCCTGCGGTCCTGTCGGAGCTGAACGTCCGGGTACCTGCAACACAGTCGGTGAAAACTTAATTTGTGTCGAACCAACCGCAACTACTGATGCCGATGCACCCCCAGCCGCTCCGCCAGCTAACTACGACCTAGTCAACCCGCTCGGCGAGGACGTCAGTCTGCAAGAAGTGTTCGCCCGAATCTTAACCTTTTTTACCGCCATCTCCGGCTCCCTGGCCCTATTAATGTTCGTTTACGGCGGCGTGATGTGGCTGACCTCTGGTGGCGAAACCGGACGAATTGAAACCGGCAAAAAAGCAATTACCTGGTCGGTTATCGGTCTGCTCGTGATCTTTGGCTCCTACGCTGTACTACGGGCACTCTTCGTCGCTTTAGGCGGAGGAGGAATACTTTAAGAATATGATTGACGTCATCGACAGACGGAACAATTTAACGAGAGCTGCAACTCTTTTACCGATCGCTTTCATTGTCTTGGTTGGACTCTTGATTATCTTTGGACTACATCACGATGCCGGAGCAACCACCATCAACGATCCAGTCTTCTCTCCACTTGGTAACTTCCAACGTGGCGGACGTGACTTCGGTATCCAAGTCATCACCGGTCGAATTATTCGAGGTATCATCGCTGTCTCTGGTGTCATTGCCTTGGCCATGTTCGTCTGGAGTGGCTTTAGTTGGATGACCGCACAGGGCAACAAAGAAACGATTACCAAAGCCCAAAACACTTTACTCTGGTCCACACTCGGATTGATTATGATTTTTGGAGCGTACGCACTAGTTAGTTTTGTATTAGGGTCGCTAGGTCAGTAATGTACTACGTTCCAAACCATGCCAGTTTAAGGTAAAATACTGATATCCATAGTAAATTGTGGATAATAAATCCTGAAGGGGGGTGAACCTATGAACAAAACATTTAAGAAAATCGCGGCCGCGGCTGGCAGTCTGTCAGCCATGACCCTTCCGTTCGCTGTACATGCCCAAATCGACTCCGATGACCTCGGTCTCGGCTACGCCACTTCGATCGGACTCGGCACCAAGGATGTCCGCGAAACAGCTGGTAGTATCGTCAAGGCTTTCATGGGCCTATTAGGTATCGTAGCTGTACTACTGATCCTCTACGGAGGCTTCAAGTGGATGACATCACAAGGTAACGAGGAACAGGTCGGCGACGCAAAAAAGATTATCATCTCCGGTGTTATCGGACTGATCATCATCATGTCGGCCTACGCTATCGCCACTTTCGTGGTCAATGCCATTGTCAACGGAACGACTTGAGACCACAAACCGAACAGAGCTTTGCCCCGATTCCATTCCGGATCGGGGATCGGTAGGGCCCCGGACTCCTGTCATTCAAATCGAAAAAACAGGACGAGTCCCAAGGATGTTGCCGGTCCCAGATCCGGAATTTAATTACCAGGTTAGTTATTCAACTACTGACCACAGCAGCCGACCATCATGATCGGCTTCAGACCTATGATTTTGATCGGTCTAAAGACAATCCCGACTGTCTGGCAGAAGCTAGCTGTCGGTCTGACGGTCTTCCTGTTAGCTGTACTACCACTAACTACCCTAGCTTTACCAGGAGCCGAAGAAGCAGCGGTAAGTGCGACTGGTGAAGCAGGTGCTGGAGCTGCTGCAGTCAACGCACCTGGTTACCGACCAAATGTCGGTCTAATCAACACTGTTAACTCGGACACCGGACGCGAATCTGGAGTCGGTCGCATCTCTGGTTTAGGAACACTCACTGGTTCAGTCATGGGTCAGGCTATTGGCATGATCGGCGTGTTGTTCTTTCTACTAATGCTCTACGCCGGCGCACTCTGGATGACAGCCGGAGGTGTCGAAGAAAAAATCTCCAAAGCTAAAAGCATTATGTCTGGTGCAGTGATCGGACTGGTTCTAGTTTTCGCCGCTTACTATTTGTTAGACTTCATACTCGGTGCAATCTATCAGGGATTTGGAATTGAGTCAGCTCCGGTTGAACCAGTTGATGCGTCATAGACGAATCCTCAAACACTTGCCTATGAAGAATCAATCCCAAAAAACTTTCCACTTAGCTTCTACGATCACAATCATTACCCTGTTCGCCTGGCCGATCCTACCCGCTTTAGCTGATACTGGACTAGGTGTAACCGGCGGTGTCTCTGGACATAGTGAACTATCTTCCGATCTGCCGATGGTGATCGGCGAGCTGGTTGGTGTATTGCTAGGTGTGATCGGCGTACTATTCTTTTTACTCATACTCTATGCCGGTTTTCTCTGGATGACCTCCTCTGGTAAAGAGGAGCAAGTGACCACAGCTCGAAACATGATCTTTGGGGCGATTATCGGACTGGTCATAATCTTCGCTGCTTATGGTATCACCACGTTCTTTATCCAAACTATCGGCATGGAAGATAATGGTGCTTGGACTATAGAAGGTGGTGGAGATGTGATCGACGAAGGCGATTCATTGGAAGAAAGCATGGGTGGTGGCTCAGACACAACAGAGGATTTTGATGCCTTACTCGACGAGCTAGCCGATTAAAAAATATGAAAAAGATAATCGGTACAAAAGTTCGTCAGATGATAGTAATAACGGCAACATTCTTGTTTGCATTACCCATGGTTGCATTAGCTGATTTACCTCGACCAGACGAGGACGCACGACACGCTGCCGAAATAGCCGGAATTAGTGGCACAGAGAGCGGTTCATTACTCCAACTGATTGGTACACTAAGCAGCGCACTATTCTCGGTATTAGCGGTTATCTTGCTTCTACTTATGCTCTATTCCGGTTTCCTCTGGCTGACCGCCCAGGGTAAAGAAGAACAGATTACCAAAGCTAAGAACATTCTGACTGCGGCGGTGATTGGGCTGATTGTAATTTTGTCCGGCTACGCTATCACAGTTTTCTTCATCATCCAGGTTCCGAGAGCCGCACTCGGATAAGTAGCGTTTACCTCAAAAAAAATTAGTGCTATCATGCACCCAGATTCAACCTATAATTTATCGAAACGTGAGGCTATGAAAACCCTCTTCAAAAAAGCGTTTATCCCTCTGTCGGCCCTAGGTTCGACACTCATGATGTTGCCGGCTAGGGCAACTGACTTTACAACCAGTCTCGCGACCGTCGGTGCGACCGCCTATGGCTCAGCACCTGAGGCCGACATCTACAAAATAATCGGAGAAATCGTTTTTGCTATCATGGGATTGTTGGGTGTAGTACTGCTGGTACTCATCCTTTACGCCGGTTTCCTCTGGATGACCGCCCAGGGTAAGGAAGAACAAATTACTAGGGCCAAAGGTATGATCACCAATGCGGTGATTGGACTGGTCATTATCATGGCGGCCTACGCCATCGCTACTTTCGTCTTCACTGCCATCTTAAATGCAGCGACCTAGTGTCAGCTGAACGAATTCGAGAAAAAAGCCCCGGCTACAAGTCCGGGGTTTTTGGTTGTAAAATATTTCTGATGGGGATGAACAAAGCCCGACCATAGTGGTCGGGCTTTTTAAGTTGGAAGGTGCACAGTCTCCTTACAGACTGTGCATGGTTAGCAGCAGGTCGTTGATGGTGATCCGCTGCCGTCCGGTCGAACGAACCGACCGGCCATTGAAGTTGCGATCCAGCGAGAACCGCTGGATCTCGACCAACTCTGCCCCACGCCGGGCGTAAACCACGCCATGGATGGCGTGCAGCCCAGGCCGCTCCAAACAGGCATAGGCCGTCTGTCGGGGCGGTAGGTGGGGCAGGTCGCCGCCGGATCCGAAAATCCGGACCTCCTGGCCGTCGATGAACGTCTGGACGTAATAGCCCGTTTCGTTCTCGACCGAGACCGAAAGGATTCCAACCTGACAGCCGGGGATCTCCGGCGGACCGTAGGCTCGCGCCCAGTGCTGGGGCGGACCGTAGGCACCGGGACCACCTATCGGCGGCATCGGTCGGGGGGCGGCGGGTTGCCGGGGCTGGGACAACTGTTCGACAGCCGCCAGTGGGTCCGAGGTGACCTGGCGGTCAACCTCGGGGGTGACAGGCTGCTCCGGCCGCCGGGAAGCTGGAGCGGTGGGACTCCGGGTAGCCGCAATCTGCTGTTGCAGGTCGCGGGTCTCATTCGCCAACGTCTCGAGCTGGTGCTCGAGAGCGGCGAACTGACGGCTGCTCACGCAGCCGCCAGAGATCAGGGCGATGGCGGTGATGACCGCCATTATGATGGCGCGTTTCATCGGCCACCTCCTTGCCCTGCTGGCCGAGGCTGGCGATGTTGGTCGACCACTATACGGCCGACCTCCAGAGCCTCGTTCGCCCGGAGAAAGGCCTCGTTCGCCCTCTCACGAGCCTCCTCAACCTCGTCGTGGCTGGCGGGGTAACCGCCAAACCGCTGGTAGCCCTGCGGTGGGGCCACCACCGGCGACACCCAACCGTTGGGGCCACCATAGAATAGCCCATAATCATTCCCATACGCTCCCCCGGCGTACGGGTAGGCCTGACTGCGCTCGACCGCCCCGCGGTAGGTTTCCGCATTGTAGCGGTCGACGTTCACGCGGCCGGCCGCATAAACCATATTCTCCGGAGTCACGGTGACCCCGGAGACATGGTAGTTGTGCGGAGTGACGCTAAACCGCGCCACTCCGGTTGCGCCGACACCACAGCCGGCAACAAACATCAGTACCGCCATCGCCAGTAGGGCGATGGCTCGGACCTGTCTCAATCCTCCCACTTCAATTCTCCTTTCGGCCCTTTCAGGCCGAGTCTGTTGGCCATAACGCGTTCCTTACACGCAACCATGGCCATTTGTTACTGACAAAAAACTCGCCCGGGCACTCTCCCGGAACGGTAAAATATAGCATAAATAGTCAATCTTGTCAACTATAATTGGACATTAACGGAACAAAATCTTGATTTTTAACCTTTTTAAGGGGGGTGTTATTGTCCCTTATTAAATCCGGCCTGTCCGTCTTCTTTGTCGTCCCGGAAGTCGCGACAGCGGCTATCCGGGACCCAGGAGTAAAGAGATTGGGATTAGCTTCTGGATCCCGGATAGACCTCGCTCCGCTCGGCCTTCCGGGATGACAAATTAAAAAGTAGGGATGACATATTTTTATGTATGGGATGACAGATTCATAAGAAGAATTGAGATAACAAAAAACACTGTCGTCCCGGAACCGTGAGCGAGCGAAGCGAGTCGAACGGTATCAGGGACCCAGAATCAAAGCATAAAGACTAAAAATAAAGATTTGACCCAAAAACAAAACCCCCGCGGTACCAAGACATGGCAACACGGAGGTTAAGAAGCTGTGTTTTGATTCGGCCCCGGAACGGGGCCTTCAGAAGGCCTAGTGCCCGCTCTGACGCAGAATCGCGTCGGCACGGGCCCAGGCGGCAGCATTGTCATCGGCATCACCATCAGGACGATGGTGGTGTCGATGACCGGAAGGAACTACTTTGATACCACCCGCCGGAGCGACGGGCGGGGGTGGCGGCGGCGCCAGATTAGCCGCACCCAGAGGCGCGGGCGGCACGGACGCGGGTGCCGTGGGCGGAGGCGGCGGGGGCGAGGGCGGTTCAGGAGCCTGACGGAAGGTCCGACTACTAATCGCCTCGGCCTGCTGCTCGAGTTCGAAGTATTCGACTCGTTCAGCATTCGTGCAGAAGGCACCGACACAGTCGCCGTCGATGACATGCTGACGAATCGCGGCCTGCCTTGCTCGAATGCGATCGAGTAGGACCGCATCACTGACCGTTTCTGCCCGGCTAGCATTCCGGTCGACCTCAGCCAGTTGCGAAGCCCGCTCACCTCGCACTCCGATCCACTCGGAGGCATCCCAGAGTCGGCTGGTCGCAGCACTGGTCGCTCCTGGAGCAACTATGACTAGGGTAGCAAACAGGCCAACCCCAGCCATGCCGATCGTGACCAGGCGCCGGGCCCAAGGCCCATTAAACCACCCGGCGGCCATGGTTCCGGCCAAGCCGAGCATCACGGTTCCGGCCACCAGAGACATGACCGGATTCCGATAGACCGGAATTACTGCGGCGTACAGACAGGCCGCCGTGAACCAGGTCGCCCAGCCCAAGGCCACCTGGAAGCCAGTCTGCACCTGCGCCGGCGTTACAACCGGCGGCGGTACGCTGACCCCACCCAGAATCAGTGCGGAATCGACGACTGCCTGAGCAGCCTTGACCCCCAGATCCAAGATGAACTTATAGAGTCCACCTCGAATACAGAGAGTGAAGGCCAGCGTTGCCCCGGCGAACGCCCCGAGAGCCAGGATGAACCTGGCCACATAGACCGTTCCCGGGGAGTGAGCCAGCTCGCCGACTCCGCCGACGATCATGCCGAGGACGAAAAGCGCCGCCGGCATAACTACGGCCATCCAGGCCATGAAGATCATGGACCGGATGCGGCGACTGACGCCGACCTGGGCCTGTCCAGCGACGTTGCCGCCGCCGTTCCAGACAATCGCGGCCATGACGGAGATTAACCGCCAGACCGCCAAGAACATGTTTCGCATTTTCCTTCTCCTTCCGGCCTCCTCTTTTGGCCGGAGAAACGATGGTCACGACGCACCCGCATATTTCAGCGAACGCGCCGTGACCGATGATGTCGTCGTTTAGGTTGCCGTCCGACATTTTTAGTGCCGGACGACACATTTAACTTCGAATTACCTCCCTACCAACGCCAGGGAAAAATGGCGTCTGCCAAGAGGGACCAGAGCCCCGGACGTGGCGGCATTGGTGCCGCCGGTGGTATCGGGATCACAGGAGCCGGCGGAACTGGTCCGCCAACGGGAGGAATAACCCCCCTCGCTTGACCCCAGACCTCTAACTTAGAGGCCCAGGAATCAAACTCCCGTCCGACCCCATCGGCATCTCTATCAACCTCGTCCCAGACGGCCTTGCCGGCCACTGCCGCTGCCCGACCGACAGCCTTGCCGGCCGTACTGGCCGCCGAGCCGATGGCTCCGCCAGCCTTCTTGGCCTGACCGGCAGCCCACTCCCCATCTTGCTTGAGCCAAGATCTAATACCTTGGTTTTCAAGCAGGCCGAGAAGTGGCCCCGGATCCTCTCCGGTCTCGATGGCCGCAACGATGGCCATGGCCTCATCAATGGAGTCGAGCTCCATCAAGGCCTTGACCCATCGTTCATGGATCGCCGGGTCCGATTCACCCAAGACTCTCTCAAGGAGAATCTTACGAGGGTGTTCAGACAGTCGGCCGATCACCTCCATCGCCGACTTAGGCCGGGGCGGGGGCTTGTTGGCCGCAGCTGTTGCTGGCTTCTCCAACGTCTTTTGCATCTTCTCGATGCAACAATCCGCCGGACGCAGACGTGGACTATTCATGGCATCCAGCAGTTTTACCCGCTGAACACGACCACGCCTTCCAGCAGAGGCCGCTGCCGCCATCATATCAGCACAGTTTGGATCGTGAAATCGGCCGAAGGCGTCCACGATCACCTCGGCCGCCTTGAGCTCCGCCTCAGCCGCCGCCATGTCGGCCTCGAGCTGATCGGCAAAGGCCTCGGAGTTGAGGTCCTCACCTTGCTCAAAGGCATCGGCTGCTTTTCTGATGCCCTGCATCAGAAAATTCTTGGCCACTGCCGCTGCCTGAGCGTTCCCGAACAGAGTGTTCGGAAACATCAAACCGACCAACAAGCCCAGCGCCCCTGGCGCCAGGGCATGGATTCCGGCCACTGCCCGAGGGTCCATTCTGTGAAGGGCCCGCCGGAAGGACTTTTGGTTGGTCACGTAACCAACCAACTTCGAGGCCCATCGTTCCGCGTACGGACCGATGACCTCATCCGCCGCACGAACAAAACCACCACCGCCCGCCGGAGGGGCTGCTCCTGCTGCTGCCATAACTCCTCCTCTGGTCCGTTTTGTGGACCTAATAGCTGTTCCTCAACAGCCGAGTGACGACGAGCTGATGCCCGCCAAATTCCGGGTTGAACCCGGATCCGTTTCAATTTTCAAAAAACTGTTAAACAAGCCGCTCCAGCGACTTGGTCACGAAACCCATTCGTAACGGCAAAACTTAGCATATTTTGCCGGTTTTGTCAACCTTGGCTGGGCATTGAAATCAAATCTTAATTTGAAGCCTTTAGATCACCCTATTTTGTCGTCCTAAACCCCTCTTAATGTCGTCCCGGAACTGTGAGCGAGTGTAGCGAGTCGAACAGTATCCGGGACCCATAGGCAAAAAAGATCAGGATTA
>MGFG01000028.1 GCA_001791745.1 Candidatus Uhrbacteria bacterium RIFOXYC2_FULL_47_19
AATGCAATTCGGACGAGGCAAAGCAAAACTATTTTTGCGGGAGAAAAAGGATTTGCTTTACCTCGACTCTTTTTGTGCGGGGATTTTGTATCCGCCGCGCAGGAGAGTGCGGGAGGAATGCACGGCGGATCCTTTTCTGATTTTTTTTGGCGGGAGGGAGGGGCTATACAAACGAATCTCTCATGAGTTTATTGTATCTGTCAACATTTACTTTTAATTCCATTTTTTCTTTTTCTTCGGAGCCCGAATGTGACGGAAGATTAATACTGTAACTACCACATGATAAAATCGGGATAATTTTTGCTCCACGCACTATACCGATTGCTCCAAAAAAGGAATCTTCCATGCCCCAACCTTTAAACTTTTCAGAAAACCCTCCAATTTTCTGAAACATTGTTTTTGTCACAGATACACAATATGTAGCGTACATTGAGGGCAGATCATAGTATGCAACCATTCTGCCAAATCCATACTTGCGAAAATTGTCTGTTTCTTTCAAAATTTCAACCGTGGTATCTCTCTTAATATCGTGTATACCGACCGAGCTACTTTTTATTTCTTCTTTTACTCTAAACTCGTTAAAATCGTTTGGTTTTGGCAGTGGCTTATTTTCAGAAAAATAAGGGCTGGTTATTTTTGGAACATCTTCAAGAAAGATATTTGCCACAAGCGATGTATACAGTTGATCGGGTGTAATCTTATTACGAATAGAGTGTTCTCTCAAACACTCACCGGAAACTAAATTATCTGCATCCAGAAACATCAAAATATCGTGCTTCGCATTGCGTGTGCCGATATTCCTTGCAACCGATCGGCCACCATTTTCTTCGCATGTTATTATTTTTAAATCAAAAGAGTAGTCGCTGGGAATAACAATATCCTCTAGATCATCTTTCCACCCATCATTAACAATGACGACCTCAACATTAGACATTTCTTTCTTTGTGAGATTTTGTAGCTCTATTGATCGTAAAACATCAAGAATTGTGCTCCGTGAATTATAATAAGGAATAACTACGGAAACAGGATAAAATCCAAATTCTGAATTTATTATGCTTGTGGAATCAATGCCAACACCAATTTCCTTTTTGAAGTTATTGTCAATCTCACTAAAATCGTTATCGGTTGTATTTAAGATATCCTGAATTGATGACGGTGGCACAGCTTTTCTATCTTCAATGTTTTTCTTTGCCAACATAACCACTTCTTTAAAATCAGAATTGACAAGATCGGAAAGATCAAGAGATATCGTATATCCCATTGGAATATCACCATTATAATTCTTTTGAATTTTTTCTTTATATACCTGCCAGCAGATAAACGGCAATTCTTCTTGTCTTATATTTCCCATCCTCCCAACTTCCTGTAATTCAAGTAGTAAAAGTGGCAAATCGCTTTGCGTGCATAAAACCAACAGTTCATTCTCCCCTCGTAATTTGCCACTTAGTATATCAACTATCAAAGAATACCTCCGTATAAGCAGATCGGCGACACTCTCGCCACTTTTCAAAAAAGATTTTGCTAGTAAAGGATATTTCTTAAACCCATATCCATCTCCAAAACGATAATCTATATTTCTGTAGATGTAAGCCTCATCAGATATTGCATCCCATGCCTGCATAAGTGGATCAAAGTGCTCTCCATCTTTGTAATTTATCGGCAACAAAACTTCACCTTGATAAAAAATATTCAATCGCTCATCTGTTTCAGTAGAAATTTCTATTTCCCCGTTTTTTTTCAACTCACTTGCAAGCATTTTTGCTGTCTGCTCAATTCGTATGGTTTTATCAGTATATAAAATTCTGATGCGATTGAAATTACCATTCCTTGTTTCTTCTAGTATCTTTTTACTTGCACTTTCTATCTTATCTTCCTGCCCATCCACAAGAGGTCCATTTAGCCCGTAGCTTTTAAGAACATTCTGGTCTTGCAGATGTCTTACACATATTATTTTGTCTGTAATCATATCCATACTATATTTTATTTTCTTTAATCACCTTGCAAGGGTTACCAACTGCAATCGAATTATCCGGTATATCAGACGCAACAACACTGCCAGCACCAATAACGACATTATTTCCTATATTTACCCCGGGCAATATAATTGATCTACCACCGATCCATACATCGCTTCCTATACGGACTGGTTTCGCAAATTCCAAATATTTATTTCTTTCCTCACCAGACAGAGGATGTCCCGATGTGTAGATATGAACTCCGGGACCAATTAAAGTATTATCGCCAAAGGCAATCTCATTTGAATCTAAGAACACACAGTCAAAATTTGTATTGAAATTCTTTCCAATTTTTACATTATATCCGTAGTCGCAATAAAACGGGGGTTCTATGTATGTATCTGAAACATCAGTACGCAACAATGTTTTCAAGATGCTTTTTCTTAAATCCACTTGCCTAGGTTCTGTAGTATTGAACTTGTAAATCAAATCTCTCGCGAACAATAGCTCAGTTTCCAATTCTGGATCCGAAGAATTATATGGCTCACTCGCAAGCATTTTTTCTTTTTCAGTTTTCATAATTTTTTATGATAGTATTAATAATTCTTTCTGCCGTTTTACCATCGCCAAATGGATTCTCCCAATCTCTATTTTTACCAATCATTTTATGCGCATTTTGCAAAATAGAATCTGAATTAGTCCCCGCAATACTATTTGCTCCCACCGCAATGGTTTCAGGCCGTTCTGTGCTGTTGCGTAAGGTCACGCACGGAACTTGCAAAATACAGGCTTCTTCTTGCAATCCCCCAGAATCTGTCATAATCAAACAAGCGTTTATTTCAAGAGAAATAAAATCAAGGTATCCTGTAGGTGTTACTGTTTGTATTATTCTTGGCAATAAAATATCAAAAGTGTGTAGCATTTTTTCTGTTCGTGGATGAATAGGAAATACTACCGGCAAATTCCTCTGTTCTGCAAAACGATAGACTCCTTCAATAATATTTAAGAGTGTTTCTTTTGAGTCCACATTTTCTTGCCGATGTAATGTTAAAAGAATATAGCTATTTTCTTTCAGATTAAATTTTTCTAAAACATTTGATTTTTCTTTTGCAACTATTGATGACTGCAATACCATGTCCACAATAGTATTTCCAACCACAAAAATCTTATCTTCTGCTATACCTTCACCAAGTAATATCTTTTTTTTGTTTTCAGTAGGCGCGAAAAGAAAATCTGAAATATGATCAACTAGCACTCTATTTGTTTCTTCCGGCATTTGTCGGTCATAGCTCCGCAATCCTGCCTCAACATGGGCAACTCGTATCCTCTGATCATATACTGGGGTTGGTATCTTTGTCGCAGAAAGTGCGCCAGCGAGAACTGTGTTGGTATCCCCCTGAACAACCACTACGAATGGTTTTTCTTTTATGAGAATCTTTTCAATTTGAGCGAGCATTAACCCGACCTGCTCTCCGTGTCCAGCGGTAAGTTGTGTCCCGATCTCTAATTTGTAATCTGGAACAGGTAAAGAAAGTTCATCAAAAAAGATTGCATCCATTTCAAAAGAGTAGTGTTGACCCGTATGAATACAAAAAAATGGCAAATTTCGTTTCTGACACTCGCGGATTACGGGTGTAAGTTTTATAATTTCTGGTCGTGTCCCAAATATTATTGCTATTTTTTTATCTTGCATAATTATTAGACCAATAAATCAAATCTCTCCCCATTTTTCGGTATCAAATCTTTGTCGTAATAAATAGACAATGCTTGAAGTGCAAACATCGTGCACCAAAAATTTACATGCTCATGGGTAGAGCTATAAAAAAATCCGTCTTTTTCACCATTATGATCTTGGTCGGTACGGTATTTCAAAAGCACTTTTGCTAAATGATCAATGCTCTGATCCTTTACAAACAAAAGCCCCATACGAAGAACCTGCGCCAGCACATCAGATCTCTGAAAATCGCTGAATGTATCTGTTGCGGGGAAGTAAGTTTCATTTATGCCGTTTTCATCTGTACGAGATAACGCCCAGTAGGCAGCTCTCTCTGCCGCTTTTGTAAATTTCTCTATACCGAATGTAGAACCGACAAAAGATAAACCCTCAATGGTGTAGCAATGAGGGTGCATGTGCGTGCAAAGCGAGGCGGTGTCTGTAATAAACCTCCCGCTCTCTTCTTGTCTGGTCAAAGCAAATTCACATACTTTGACAGCCGCATCCTTGTATCGCTCGTCTTTTGTTATCTCATATGTTGCAACTAACCCGAGGGCATTTTTTGCATGGAAACTACCAGATTGTGTTGACCATTTTTTTGTAGAATTAGATACAGATCCGGTTTTCTCGTTATAGATTGCAATAAATGACCCGTCGGGCTTTTGCATGGTTTCCACTAAAAAATCTGCCATTTTTTTGGCATACTCAAGATATATTGTTTTATTTGTTGTTTTATAAAGATTTGCAAATCCGTAGAGCACCATCGCTGTATCAAACGAAAATATATTTCCTCCGGAAAACGAAGTATGTTCGTCAACACTATCTTTGTCTGTAAAATATCTTGTTTTAACTCCCCCGCAGTCACTTAAAGCGTTTTTTATTACCCATTCGGCGGCTTTCTCCGCTCGCTCAACATATTCAATTCGATTGTAGAGTTTGTGTAAATACAAAAAAGCAGTGACAGCGTAGCCGGTAATTTCTGAATATAGGTATGAATGTTTTCCGGTTTCCACATCATACCACGCGTACACCCCGCCATCGGGCGACTGGATGCCAGAACTCGTCATCCAATCGGCAATTGAATCTACAAGATTATATTTTGTTGTAATTTCTTCTTGAGACATATTTTATTCCTTATCAGGATCCTCGCAATATTTAGTTTCTACCATGTGTGCCTGTCCATCTTGCAAATCTTCCACTGCAATTCTTGCTTGACGAAATTTTTCAGCAAGAGCATATACTTTTTGTAATTGAGATTTATCACCCTCAATAATTATCGCTGGTTCGGTATACTTACCCCAAGATCCTGCGGAATATATCTCTGCGGAAACTAGATCAAATCCTTCGCCTAGCGCTTCTTGAACTTCTGCGAGAGTGTGGTTTTTTCCTAAATTCGTTTTTTCTATAACATCTCTTAACTCCTCAATACTAGAAAATTTATCAATATCAATTCCAACTTCAGATAGACCATCAATCTCTACTCTCACAATTTCTTTCGCTTTTTCAATGTCTGTGATTTCGCCTTTACCTATTCGCTCAATAACCCCTCGTTTTTTATGTTCAGCATAACCCTCTTGAAGTCCTAGAAGAACCCTAAATTTTGGCTGTTCAGATTTCTTTTCTTCATTTCCGACTGTTCCTAATTTCTCCGCCAGCTTTTGTAATGCTTCCTGATATTTTCCCACGGGGGCAACGGGGCCAAAGGCTCGGCGTGGATAACGACTAAAATAATAATTACCCGAAACACGGTATCCCGAATAGGTAAAACTTAATTCATTTGCTACCTCTCCAATTCTTTGAGCAAATTCTTCTTCGCTTAACTCACCAAGTGTAACGGAACCACCCCAAAATTCTTCCGGTGCTAACTCACGGACTTCGACTTTTTTGATTTTTTCTTGCGTTGATTGATGTTTCTCTTGTTTCATATGTTTTTAGTTAATTAATAACTAATTTAATTACTATGGTTTACCCACCCCCGATATTTTTGCCAATATAAAAAACTTAACTATCATAAATTTTATTATTTTTGTGCAAAAAGAGAAAGCGCCGTACCCGAAGGTCGTGCGCTAGGTTTTTGTTGATGGAGTTCTCCCAAACTCCGATGTGCTACTTGTTGCGGATCAGGTGGCGGTAGACGACGGCTGCGACGGCGGAGTCGTAGAGCGGGTTGTGCGTTCCGCCTGCCACACTCGCCGACCGACAGCTCATGCTTCTTCACGTAGCCGTCGACCGACGTGGGGTCCTCGCCAGCCTGCTGGAGGTTGCCCGACACATCGAGCAAGGGGTAGGGCGCGTCCCAGTCCCCGATGAGGCCGGCGGCATGGAGGTCACGGAGGGTTTTCACCTCCACAATGAACCCCATGTGCACGATGACGTCGGCGTCCATCTTGTTCGCCTTGTAGAACTCGGCGAACGAAGCGAGGAGCTCGTCGTAATCTGCGTGAGTCACGGGAATGTCCCCGATCTTGGGCAGGACATTCTCCCTCACCCAAGCGTCGGTGACTTCCGTGTCCGGCAGGCGACCGACGAACCGGGCGATCTCGACGCCCTGCTCGTCGTAGACGAGGGCACCGATTGCGAAGGCCTTGCCCCAAAGGCCGTTGGTCTCCGCGTCGAAACTGAATACTTTCTTCATAATTCTCTATCCCCGCACAAAAAGAGTCGAGGTAAAGCAAATCCTTTTTCTCCCGCAAAAATAGTTTTGCTTTGCCTCGTCCGAATTGCATTTCGCCCCGCCACACTGCCCGAATACTTGGAGGGCAGAAACCCCGAAAGAAAAACACCCTTTCCTTTTTCAAAAAGAATTCCTCCCGCCAAATCAGAAATGCAAGGAGTGTTTTTTCTTTCGGGGTTGCCGCCGAGTCCGCGGGGCGGTGGCGGGGTGATTGTCCGAGCGTACGATTCAATTCAGAGCCACCACGTGCTCCGCGCGTGCAATTAGCCATCATTACGAATTTTTGATAAAGTAGGTTCGAGTGAAGTCGTAAAGACACTCCATAACAAAAAACTCCGCTCAAGGCGGAGTTTTTTGTTGAGGGAACCGCCGAGAAGATCGAACGAAGAGGGGGTGGAAACCGAGAGGTTCCCACTTGCGGAGCCATGAGCAGGCGTGTGGGACGACCCACGTTCCTGATCAAAAGCCAGCCAAGAAATTGGCTGGCTTTTGTGTTATTATTGTGCACATATGGAGATTGTAAATGGATATACGTCAGGTTGGCTTATCTTTTCTGTGTCTTTAGCAGTCATTCCGTTTGCGGCGTCACGCATGCTGTACGCCAAACGTAATGACACCAGGATTACTTCGAGCAAGGTGGCGCTTGCTCTCGTGTGGTTTCTCATGTTTCCTAATATCCCGTATCTTTTTACCAAGGGACGCTACCTGCTGGGGTACTGTGGGAGCTCAAGTCCATGGGAGCTTTGCGGAAATAGTTGGGAAATCGGATTTTTCTTCCTACACGCCCTCGTCGGCGTTCCGTTGATGTATTTTTCCATCCGCGAGATGGCGACATTCCTCCAGAAAAAATGGAAGACTATCGATCATTGGAGGCTCGCCGTGGTCATGCTCTTCGTTTCGGCTGCCGTGCTTCCCATCGGCCTCTATGGGAGATTCAATAGTTGGAATCTGTTTAATCAGGGGACGGATATTTTGTCGCAGATTAGCAGCTACTTGCAAAATCACGGCATGAGTGAGGTGGTGGGATGGTTCGCAGTGTACTTAATCGCTTATGCGTCCACGCATTATTTCGTGCTATCTACCGCACGTCGATTTCCGTCCCAAACCTCATGAAACCCACGTGCGTCAGGATCGGCCCAGACGACCCCTGAAAAAGCCCTAACACATACAGCGTCTGGGGCACCAGAGCCAGCTGCGGAGGAGGGCTTGTCCGGGAACCCGAAGGTTCCCGGAAGTGCAGCAGCGATTTAGTCGGTCGACGAAATCGCGTCGCGAGCAGTGAGATTCCCCGGAGGTGGCTCCATGACAAAACTCCGCCCAAGGCGGAGTTTTTTGTTGAGGGAACCGCCGAGGAGATCGAATGGGGAAAAAGTAAATCAAAAGGTCTAATCCAACCAAAAACGACCACTCTAGCAGTGGCCGTTTTATAAACCAATGAAACCTAACTAAATCTCGATGTATTTATTAATCCGAGCCTCATCAACTTTCTTTTGAATATACTCACTAACATCGGGCGAAGAGAATAAAATGTGTCGAGCCTTGACTTCGGTCCGTATCCCCTCCTCTTCCTTAACCTCGTCAACAAGAATGACGTGTAGACCGAACTCCGTCTCAATCAGATCACTCACCACTCCCGGCTCTAATGAGAAGGCAGTATCCTCAAACTGACCAACCATCATACCACGAGAAAACCAACCCAAATCACCTCCATTAACCCCCGAAGTGGTGTCGTCACTATATTGCTTGGCCAGCTCACTAAAATCGGCACCATTGCGTAATTGAGACAATACATCCTCTGCTACCTGACGTTGCTCAATCGCCTGATCCGAACCGGCCTGTACTGCCTGACCCAACTTCTTTTGAAGTAAATAAGGAACTAAAATTTTGACCTTAAACTTCTCTGGACTCCAACCATAAAGCTGATCAAGCTCTTCTTTGACCTGATCCTCACCACCCATCTGCTCAATAAGCCGTCCATACTCGGACTCAACATCCTCTTTAGTAACTTCTAAATCATGCTGGTCTGCCTCCTGCCTCATGACAGTCGAATAGACCAAACGATCAAATGCATTTTGTCTAATCTCTTCATCACTCGGAATTGTCGATGGATCGGCTCCATCACTAATTTGCTGATCAAAAAATCTCTGCAAAGTTGCTGCGTCTTCAATTAACTCGGAATAACGAAGACTCTCACCATTGACCATGGCTACTGGAAACGGAACTGTCTTTAAGACGCTCTTAACCATTGGCCCATCCCAACCGAGGCGATAAACACCAACAGTAAATAGTATGACCAAACCAATCAATAGTAGTATTACTGCCACTCCTAATCCCAAAAGTATTCCCTTAATTGCACTATTAGATGCCGGACGAATATCCTCAGTCTCAGGCATTTCCGTTATCTCAGTCATAAAGTTATTTATGTGGAAAAAAATGTCTTATCCACTTATGGTAATTGGAAATTTGAGACGCGGCAAACGAACCACTAGTCAATCCGGAATCTGCCACTGAGACGTCCAATGAAGAATATTCTTGTTCATCCAAGTTTTCGGACTTAATTACGACCACGCTTTCACCCGGCCGGCGCATATTCAATTTCAATCGAGCCTCACGTTCGAGCATAGCTGAACCAGATAACCGATCTGCTGTTCGCCGTAATTCAACGTTACGATCCTCTAATTCTACGACCTGTCCATCCAAACGACTAATTTCCTCCTCCATGCTCCGTCCACGCATGAACTCGCCAGTGAATCCCCAGCCAACTAGTAATAGCACACCGAGATTCAACACCAAAACTCGCCGAAGCCGCAAAGTCTGTCCAATACCCCGACGTTCTGTTTTTTTTAAATTAATCTTCATCGTCGTCAGTCATAATCTGATCCAATGACCGAGAAGAAAGCTGATGTTCCCGCCCACCATGATTAACTGCCTCCTGCAAAGCAACTAGAAAGGCTCGTGCTTCAGCATCGTTCAAGTCGGCTGCAGCATCAAGTAGATGAGTCACTCGCTGACTACGTAATCCATCCACATCTTCTGGCTGTCGAGAGGCAGCTGTTTCAGTAATCAAATAATGCAGCTCTTGAGGACGACGCACATACGGCAATTCTAAACTAATCTGTGATCCGGCCGTCTGCACAACAATCGTTCCATAACGAAAGACTGTTCCCCAAATTCCAGCCACAGTAAACGAAACATCTTGTAGTTTTTCGTACAGGGCCTCGGAAACGGTTCGACGAAAAAAACCATGTTGATCCACATCAATGACTCTCCGAGTTGTAACTACAAAGGCGTTACAACTCCACTCTATATAGAGACGAAGTGCATAGATCAAACCGGTAAAGATAGACAGTAGAAACGCAATAAGACCGAAAGTTCGCAGCGAGAAAAGCGGAATCATGAAAAAAAATGGTGCTGTTATCAACAGGCCAGCCAAGATTGCTTGCGGTAATCGTACTAACCAAAAGGAGCGAACAATTCGCAATATGGACTCACCTTCCTTCAGTCTGACAATACGTTCAAAATCCATAACTATGATTATTAATTCTTTGTTTTTTTATCATAGCGTTCGTGAATAGCTCGTCGTAACTCGGCCCGATCATCCCAAGGGATCTTCCGTCCGCCAGCCACAACCATGGCCTGTTCGCAGCCTTTACCGGTTACAAGTACCAAATCACCTTCTTCAGCCAAACTAACTGCTTTGGAAATTGCTTCTCGTCGATCAAGTATCTCGAACAAATCCACCCCATCACGCTTGCCAACTTCTCGTGCACCAGCCGCCACGTCACGAATAATGGTTGGTGGATCATCGTCATATGGATCCTCGTTAGTAACGATAACAATCTGTGCCTTCTGAGCCGCTAGACGACCAAGTACCGGACGACGACTCACGTCACGTCCCCCACCAGTCGAACCCAAAACATGAATAACTCGACGTTTTGGTAATAAATCCACGACTTCATACAACTTACGGAAAGATTCGGGCTCAGGTGCATAATCGACAATAACACCAAATGGTTGACCTTCATCAATTCGTTCGATTCTTCCAGGAATGGTCGGCATAACACGCAACAACTCGGACATCGCAGTCAGATCCAACCCATGAGCCAAGCCGACACAAATAGCAGCTACAGCATTCTCGACATTAAATCGCCCAGGCATGGCTAGAACGAACGGAACACCATTAATCCTGAAAGTTGACTCATTGGCACCTACCAACAAATCCTCGACACAAACTACTGCAACACCAGGATAATCTAATGGATGATCATCTATTATTTGAGGGACAAAAAAACCAATCTTCCGATCAGCGGCAAATCCAAGAAAATAATCAGCATGCTTGTCGCCGAGATTAATAACACTGGTTTTGGAAATAATTTGTCCCTCTAAACTTTTACGCCGGTCATGTGACAATTTGGCGAAAAGTTGACCCTTGGCTCGACGATAATTATCGAATCCTCCATGTGATTCAATGTGCTCAGGTGTGAGATTGGTAAACACAGCCGTATCGTAGTTAATACTGGAATGACGGTACTGTCTAATACCTTCGGAAGAAGTCTCGACTGCTGCCAATGAACAGCCAGCTACCACCATTTGATGCAGGAGAGATTGCAAACTAAATCGACCAAGCATGGTCATCTTGGTGTCATTTAACCATTCGCGATCGGCAACCTTAAAATTAGCGGTTGTGGTCAGACCAACTTTTCGACCAGACTGTTCAAAAAGCCAGGCGACCATATTTGTAACTGTCGATTTACCATTAGTTCCGGTGATACCAATAATAATCATCTGCTCCGAAGGGTGACCAAAATAAACTGCCGCCAGCCAGGATATTAGCCGATGGTAAGTACGTAAAAAAGAGGCTGGAAGTAGCTTTTTAAGCAGTGATTTCATGCCGAAAGCGTAACACGGAACGTTAGAGCCTGTCTAAAATCTTCTCTTCTAGATCAACCTACTGTTCGTTGATCCATGATCAAATCAAATAAGGCATAATTTCGACAGTTTTGACACCTTAAACTGAGGCAAAAAAAATAATTAATAATCTCGACTGAAAAGCGCCCAAATTATTCCCCTACCCCCAACCAAACTAAATTGAAAACTTGTCGCAATAAATTGGCCATAGAACGATTTCTTATCGATAAACCAAAAACAGAATCTTCACCGGAAAGCATGGTCACTATATCACCACAAATCGTAATCTCTCCTTCTAATGGAAACTTTTTTTTATCAACATTCTTTGATTCCCACCTAGGACCCGTCACTGTACCGTGCAAAGGACGATCTTCAGAACCGGCGTAAAGACAGCGAACTAAAACCCCAGAGTCATAAAGACGTCTCCAGATTGGTTCCATTGAAACTCTCGCCCCGGCATTTTCTTTGCTATCTACTGACGTAATAGTAACCACCTCTCTAACTTTTGCTGCTTCTAAAAGCAGATCATTCTGATGATGAGTCAAAGAACTCAAATCCTCAAAAACCTCTACTTGTGACTGCTTCGTGGGGCCAAAATTTTTAAATAAATTTTCTAATGAAGATGAAAGTTTTATCCTTTGATCTCTAATATTCCTCTCCTGCTGTTCCAAATGAGCCACGAGACGTCCTGGTTTATTAGCTACAAAAAACCTCTTCTTGCCTTTTTGAACTTGGCTCATTAATCCCCGCTTGGTCAGCGATTCGATCATTGTGTAAGTGGTCGGTCGATTAACCAGGGATTTGACGGCAATATCCTGTGCGGTGGCCGGGCCAAATTTTAAGGCAGCCAAATAAACCCGAGCTTCTTTTGCTCCGAGTCCGACACTTACTAACTCACCTACAAGCCTATCTTCCATGTCTTGAACGTAAATCAAACGTAAAAACCCCGACGCTGCCCATAACATCAAAACCCCTTTAACCCTCACCAAAATCTGGTCTGACGTCGGACATTCATAATGACATGTTCAAAATAACTGTCAAGTCCTAAAAGACGCATAAATGAGCTTAAAATAAAATAGAAGTCCATTTATGGTTTACAGCTAAAATCAGCTTTAAAAGGACCAAACTAACCTAAAAATGGCGTCAGATATCAGCTAACCCCTTAGCTGTACTAACAACGCCAAAAACTGCTCAATGACGTAAAAAAGATTCAATAGCCCTCCAAACTCCTTGTGTAGTTCGCTCCCAAGAAAACTCACGAGATCGCTCCAATCCAGCTGAAACCAAATGTTGGTGCAGTTCCACATCATTCCGTACAGCCAACATGGCCTCGGCTAGTGCCTCAGCTGTAGTAGACTCCGCATAAAACGCTGCCTCACCAGCTACCTCGGGAATTGAAGTAGATCGCAATGTCACAACCGGAATTCCACTGGCGAATGATTCTAAAATAGGTATGCCAAAACCTTCGTATCGAGATGGGAAAACCAAAGCCTCGGCGCCAGCGTATAAATACGGAAGATCAATCGAGTCCACATAACCAAGCTCAACCACCTCATCCACCCAACGCCTGTCGAGTGCTATAAACTCATCTTCAAATCCACGCCCGCGTTTACCTGCAAGGACTAAACGACAATTTAATCTTTCACGCACCAACGAAAAGGCTGCCAGGAGTAATGATAAATTTTTCTTTTGCTCTAATCGACCAACAAACAAAAAATATGGCGACTTAATACCGAGTTTTGTTAAGCACTGGGAAGTGTCGACCGAATCAAAATCAGGACGAAATATTTCTGGATCACAAGCTAATGGTGCGACTAAAATCTTAGATGGATCAACATGAAATAAACGAACGATTTCTGACTTTGAAAAGTCAGACACGGTCACAAGTGCGTCAGCCCACCTGACTGCTAACCAAGTAAACAAAATTAAGAACGCTCGACCATACCATGAATAGGCTTTGGACATGGTAACAAAGGCCACATCATGCAGTGTCGTAATTGATCGATGTGGACGAATCGGCGGCAAGACATGAGCCGGCACATACAGTACGTCTGGTGGATTAACCAACATTTCCCATGACAGACGCAGTTGAGTCCAAAGATAAAGAGGAGACCATAACAACACCCTACTCTCCCAGTTCGCCGGCAGCTGTTCCAGTCCATCAATAAGTGACTCTCGTGAATAAAGAACCACTCGCACATCGGCCGGTACAATCTTCTTTAGACGCTGAATGACGTGATAGGCATACCATTCGACACCGGTCCGTCGGGAACAATTTGCTCGAGAGGCATCGATACCTAAAATCATCCGACTGTCGTCGTTCACTCTATTCCGTCGATTTAAGCCAAATTTAAACATATCCACAGTGTAACACCTAATCGTAAATCGATCAGAGAACACTCTTAATAAAGAACAAAAGTGATATTTACTTTAAACAAAAGCGACTTTTGGATGAAATGAATTATGTCTACCTGGGGCGAATCACAACACAAAAGTCATGTTTTCAAAAACCGTCCAGACGACTGTCGGACGGGATATGGACGAGGAGTGAGGGAAGCTAGGTACAATACGCCAGTCCCGGCGATCGTCACTTATTGGCCATGACCGAACGTTTATACGAAGCCAAATTATCTAAAGCAATACCAGTTCCTTTAACCACACAAAGTTGTGGTTCATCAGCCACATAAGCTGGTACACCAGTCGCTTCAGCAAACAACATTGCTAAATTACGAAGCTGTGATGAACCACCAGACAGGATCATTCCCTTCTCCATAACATCGGCTGACAATTCAGGTGGTGTGTTGTTTAGCACCTCTTTCAAGGCCGCGATCATACCAGCCAACTCGTGCTGAATGGCGTCGGTTACATCGCTTGATGTGACCGTAACTACTCGTGGTAGTCCAGTTACCATATCACGTCCACGCACTTCCATGGTTAGTTTTTCATCCATGTAGGTTGCTGAACCAATACCAATCTTGATGTCCTCTGAAGTGCGTTCACCAACCGCCAACCCATACTTTCGACGAACATGCTCAGCGATGGCTGCATCTAACTTATTTCCACCAATCCTAACCGAAGCTGAAGAGACAATACCACCCAACGAAATAACTGCCGCTTCCATGGTGCCACCACCAATATCGATAATCATGTGACCAGAAGCACTACCAATCGGTATGTCCGCTCCAATGGCAGCTACTATTGGTTCCTTAATAATGTAGGCCGCACGTGCACCAGCCCGAATTGACGCATCCACGACAGCACGTCGTTCAGTCGAAGTAATGCCACCTGGTACCGCAACCATGACTTCCGGTCGAAAAAATCGTCCCACACCCGCCTTGTTGATGAAGTAACGGAGCATGGCTTCGGTCATTTGAAAATTAGCAATAACACCATCCTTGAGTGGACGATGTGCCACAATAGTATCGGGTGTACGCCCAAGCATGTCCTTAGCCTCCTTACCGACAGCTAAAATCTTACGATCAATCGATGAAACAGCAACGACAGAGGGCTCGTTGATGATAACCCCTCTTTTCGGCACATAGACCAGTACATAAGTCGTGCCCAGGTCGATTCCTATTTTTGGTACAAACATGGCTTCAGGGCTTCTGCAAGGCAATCCCGAAACTGCGATCAAAACGCAGATCGGTGCCGTATCTAAAGTGGGAATCACCAAACTCGGACGGGTTCTCCGCCGGGTTGGCTGACGTCAGGTTCTTACCAAAATCGAGGTCCAGAGTCAAACCATGATCTACAGTTCCAGGTTGTTTCTCGAAATAAAGTGAGTACTCGCCAGCCTCAATCTGATCAACTACTGATTGAGGCAAAAGATAACGGAAGGTTAAAGTTCTTTTCTCTTTGGGCTCAATAGAGATAAAAGCTCCGAAAACAGTCCGATTAGACTCGGAATAAACGTCGGCTTGCCCCGGATGCCGAGCTGGATCTTTGAGTCGGTCATTTTGCATAGCACCATCAACTCCTAAAAATTCTACCCCAGCCGGAACGTAAATTCGAGTGTAAGTCCGATAACGGGTGGTCTTCCAATCAAACTGACCACGATGGTCGTAAGTAATAGACACTGTTGCCTCAAATCGATCACCGGATGGTTTGAACGAATAGTTAATCGTACGCAAGACGACTGGATCACTTTTATATGCAGCTAGATTGGCATCGATTACACTAACATAATCGCCGTCGATATTAGATAATTGTCCACCCCAGTCATGATCGAGTACGAATTGTTCGAGTACTGGATCGTGGAACCAGAACAAAATGTGACTCTCTGCCAAGTTAGTCTCAATTACTTTTAGTACTGCTAATTGACCCGAAAGTGGTAACGCCATCAAACGTGCTAGCAATTCATTGGTCAAATCACCAACAATTCCCTTGCGCGCATGAAACGGAATTCCTTCAGCAATGTAATTACGTTCAACTTCGAACTCTAGCTGATCAACTAAGTTATCGGAGGTAAATGTCTTACTATCAATATTAATCGGTCCAACGATACGTAATAAGTCGGAAGCTAACTCAGGAGTAAGAACTATAATTCCATCTAACTCACCAGGGTCTTTGCCAATTACATCAGCCTCTTCATGAAAAAAACGTTCCATTACCTCGGCCGATGTAGGAAAGTCGGGCGACCAGTTAGCATCGCGCAAGTACCACTTATCAATATTGATAAAACGACGAATAGGTTCAGGTGGTATAGGTCGTTCGACCGACTCAGAAGGACCATCAAGTGCATAAACGTCGTCGACCGTTGTACTGACCAAACTACCATCCATGACCTCAACTAACCCATAGACCCCTAAAAAGCCACCGGTTGGCCGTAGTTCAGTGTTGTTCTGAAAAAAAACTAAATACCGACTAAGCTCAGGATATCCAAGCAAAGACGGTAGTAGCTCAGCAGCCACGGAGACATTATTCAACTGACTGCGTAAACCTCTTAGTCTAATCACTGCTGTGGTCAGTGATTGTTCTATCTCTAGACCAAGTACGCCAGCATCGACACTCTCGAGAATCTTGATTGACTCACCCAAACCAACCGCTGATGATCTAATTTGTGATGCACTCTCATGCAACACAATCAAAAGTTGGCGTTTCCTTTCGGCAGTCAATTCCCCTAGTACTCCAGACAAATCGTCAGTCCTACCACTCAAAAAAAGACCGATCGGATCGTCGTCTCCCAAACCAGATAACACTGACTCAGCGGCAGCCAAAGCTGGACGCAACGATGAAATAGCCGAACGACTTCCTTTTAATAGCCCGTCCGTGGCAATGACTGTAGACCTTGGTCCAGGAACGAACATCAATATCTTCAACCGGAGTAAATCGTGCTGGGCCGCTGCAAACTCAGCATCGGCTAAATCGAGATGCTCAATCGCTTCGGATAATCTAAGTCCTTGGGCATATAACTCAACTTGTTCCAACTCAGTCCGACCAGTCCTAGCATGAGTCTCCAATCCACGAACCGCATCATAAAAGAAAGTGGAAGCTGCAACCGTCACTATAACCAAAACTACTAACAACAAGACAACCCATAACACAATCTTAGTTATAGATCTTCGGTTGTGCTGCCGTAATGGTCGAGCAGTCAGCATGTTGGTTTTAAGATGTGGCATGAAAAGTACGAAAGTGAGTTGGTATCAACTGATCAAGTCGACAAAATAAATGAATCAATTATTAACCTTGGGAGTCAACTCTTCGTGTGTTATTGGCTTAATCCCCCACTTACGAAAGTAATAAATAGCACTACGAATATGTCGTCGTGCTGCCAAATTAAACGGACCGAATAGCCAGAGTACTTGCGCAGAAAGTCGCTCATGACAATGCACCATAATCGAATCAACAAAGTAGACCACCTGATAGCCATCCTGCCAAAAACGCCGGCACCAATCTGTATCTTCGAAGTACATAAAATAACCCTCATCAAGCAAACCAACCTTATCGAGCGCTGATCGTCTAACTATGAGTACAGCACCTAACAACCAATCAACATTACGACTCTCTAGTCGATCAAAATCTGCCATAACATAACGATCGTTTTCTGTCCTACCAGACTGTAGCCGACCGAGTGGAGTCCGTCGGAAAATTGGCGTTAACCAACGATGAAAGCGATAACACGACTCATCTACTTTACCGTTCGGTCGCAACAACTTGGGACCAGCTACGCCCACATCCGGATGCTTGTCCATAAACCGGACGAGGGCGTCGATAGAACCCGGACGGACAGTGATATCCGGATTCATTATTAGAATGTATCTACCTTTAGCTGCTCGAATTCCTAAATTGTTGCCGGCAGCAAAACCCAAATTAGCTTTTGCGTCGATGAACCGTACTTCAGGAAAGCGTTCGGCTAAAAAGTCACCAATTCCGTCTCCTGAACCGTTATCCACGACTATTATCTCATAGGAGCAATCAGACGGATATAGACGAATGGTTTTGATACACTGATACACCAATCCGCGACTGCGATAGTTAAGAATAATTATCGATACATCCATATCTAACGAAACCATTTTCTAATTTCTTTAGAGCTAACCCGAGTCGAACCAATTGTCTTATGTCTCTTACTGAGTGCTCGCGGAATATTCCGGACTAAATCCGGCAGCGTGGTAAAAAAGACCGATGGCTCAAGTAATAACATGTACATCAACTTCTTCAATTCGAAGAGAAAAATCCAAGGAAGATCAATAAATAAATTCGTTAGATACTCGTTCTTCAAGAGCATGAAAACGTGATTGCGATAAGATAAACGACTCACTAATTTGGATCGATTACGACGACCGCGAATAACTGCTAACCAAGAAGTCTTTTCGGTGCCCTTAACTCTTCGATGGTGATAGGCTACTGCTTCTGGCACGTAGAGTGACTTCCAACCACGCAATTGTAGTCGCCAGGCTAAATCAACATCCTCTTTATAAGCAAAAAAGTCCTCATCGAAAAACTCACCCATCAAAGCTACATCATTGAGGGCACTAATTCTAAACATGATCAAAGCACCAGAGATACCAAAGACCTCACTTGTTCGATCAAAATCCGTGTCCCGCTCTCCAGAGTGTCGATCCACAGCACGTCGCGATCGATAAATCCGCAACCCAGTGGAGTCAATAATGTCCGAAAAATCTTTTTCTGAAAGATCGCCATCTGGCCGTTCATGAACCCGCAATAATTTACCACCAGCACTACCAACGTCAGTTCGGTGCATCATGCGATCAAGCAAACGCGCAATGTAATCGGGCTTCAAAATAATGTCCGGATTCATAACCAAGACAAACAATTCCTCGCCGTCACGTTTCAAATTCGCCCGTGCATATTCAATCGTCTGATTATAGGCTCGAGAAAAACCCAAATTCCTAATATTCCTAAGCAGTACAGCTTCTGAAAAATTAGTTCGAACAAACTCGGATGTGCCATCAGATGAAGCATTGTCAACTACAATAAGCGATAAATCCTGGTGAGTTTGGTTTCTGACCGACGTCAATGCATCGGACAGATACTTCATGTGATTCCAGGAAACGATCGCAACGGCGACTTTAGGCATAGTATGACGATAAAAGACGGACAATCTCGTCCATGAAACTTCAAAAAATAGACTTAGTAACGGCACCACCGACAACCCCATTGGTACGCCGCTTCTTCTCGGTCACATTGTACCCCATATACCGACCAATCATTAGGCGTGTCTGAGCATCAATAGCCGGTATCGAACCAAAAACCACGAAAGTTACTGGTACTAACAACCACTGCAGGACCATAATCAACACTTGTCCCGGACCGCGATGAGCTGGACGACGGGGCAGAAGTGCAAAGCCAACGATGGTTGAAACAAACACACCAACCATAGCAATGCGCATTAATGCCTCCAAAATATGAGGGGTGTTTTGATAAAAAACTTCAACTCGTGCTGATTCAGGTGCTAACCAAAGCGGCAAATAACCAAGTAAAAAAATAAGCAATGGTGCAGTCGCCCACGAATACATACCTTCTATCTGATTGAATAATCGAAAGGCTTTTTTACGCCAAGAAATCAACGGCTTCTCGGCAAAACGTTGAATCATGTACGGTAAATGCTCTACACCCCAAGCCCAGCGGCGCTGTTGTTTATACAAATTAATAAGCGAACGAAAGTGTGTGTCAGCCATAACCATATCCATGGACACGGGAACATGAATCGGAACCACTCGATAATTACCATCGTAATGCAAGAAGCATTGCAGAAAAATACGTGAATCCTCTGTAACAATGTCTCGCTCCCAGAACCCAACGTCTACGAGTGCCTGAAACGACATGCTATGTGAAGAAAAAGTAAACATACGCTCTGGCCGCACCAGTTCAGACATGAGCCAAAAAGTTGTACCAAAAACCGCAACACGCACCGCCGGCGAAGCATCCCAAACATTGTTGTTATAAAGAACTGCTGGCTGATAAGAGCAGCGCGTCGGATCTGGTTCGGTCAAATACTTATCAGTTACGCAAGCGAAATACTGCGGATGTGCACAGGTATCGACATCAAAAGAGGAAACAATAACTTTGTCGTATGCGATCCCCAATTCATCAATCAACTCCTTAGCGCGATGAGCAACAAAGTGAGTATTCGAACTCTTGCCCGGTAAATCATGTGGAATGTCCTTGGGGTGAACAGTAAAAACTAATCGAAAAAATTTATCACCAAATTCGCGCTTAATAGCTTCAGCATTACGCTCAAAACGTTCACGATCACGTTCCTCTCCAGCTAAAAAAACTATAAAACGCTTGGAAGTTAGATAATTCGATTCGACTAAACTCTGAAAGGTCGGCTTCAGAATTTCAATATCCTCCTTATAGGTAGGTAGTACTATCAGGTGATAGATATCGTCAAAACCGGGCCGAGCCGAGGCAAGGGCCAACCAATCCACAGCGATATCGCGACGATAGCGTCGCCAAGCCACAGCCAGAAGTACTACGAAATAGCAAACCCGTAAGACCCAATACAAATCGAATAAGATAATAAAGTACATCACTGCAATCGGAGCAATATGTGATAGCACCAATGCAGCGATTAATGTGGTCCAAACCAAAGCTCCAGGAATAATTTCGGCCCAACGACAGGTACCAACCCGAAACCGTCCAGCTGTTCCGCAGGACTCATTACAGACCAAGCTGACTGCACCAGCCTCTTCTCCTAGGTCTGAATTTTCCGTTTTTGCAACCTGTTCTGAAGTCACAACTACTTCTTGAGGTCTAAAATCCGATGTTGTATTCATTATTTTTTCCCATAACTTGGGCTTTTTTGTACCTGCACCCTATCAATTTTCGACTTCTCTTTCAAGGGTCAAACCTATTTTGCCTCAACCTAGACTCAGAATCGATCTGAGGGATAAAAAACCAGGGATCCCCCCTGACCTTAAAAACGATGCGTCGTTTTAATTTTCTCAAAAACAATCGAATCTAAAATCGACAGACCTAGTGACGTAACAAAAACTATTTTTGCAGTATATACTTCCCGAGAACTTCCCTACTGACTGCGCTACACATAATATCACCAGTAATCAATTGAACCTCTTTCACTTTCAGTGTTCCAATGGAAAGATCCCTCATCTCCTCAATTTTAGCCAAAAATTTCTCTGACGGTTGAGAGGTAAATCTACAAACCGTAACGTTTCCAAAAAATACTTTTTCGGAAGCGTATTTTTTATTATCGGGCACCCCTGCATTCTTTAACTCACTATCCAAGGCACTAACCAGCTCATACAGTACGCTATCCGAGTAACCCATCAGTGAAACACTGGTCGGAAAACGCACCAAACCCTTCAGCTCAAAATCGAACACATGAAAAGACGGTAAGACTCTGTCAAAAACCTGCTTTGCTAAAGCAGCATCCGTCGAATCGAAAAGTGGTGGATCCCCTACTGTACGAACGTTTTTAATGGTCAAATGAAGCGAATTGATTGGAGGAAAATACTGACTCGGATCTATCGCAGACAACGGTCCAATAATTTTATCCTGCACTTTTTGTCCAAGCTCGTCTCCGAGAAACACAACCGAGGTTAAGCAGGTTTCAACATTACTCTCATAAGACTTCCTCATCTTTACCACTGTCGAACCGCAATCACCCAGCTCTCTAACCTTCTTGGCCATGTCTTCAATAAGTTCCCTTTGTTGCTGTTGATAGTTCATAACCTCAAACTAACTTGATGTGGACTTATCCCCGATCCTTAGGTCGGGTGATATTCGGTTGGCCATTATAATCAGCTCGGACAATGGCCTGCGGCTCGGCTAAACTGACCGCCACGACTGCTGCCTCTACCAAAATCTCATCATTGTCCGCTGGATCGATTCGTACAGCTGGCACATCTCGAGCAAATGCTAGAGCATTGACCAACGCCACCGCACCGCGTACCGAACTCCAAGTCATACCAACCTCCTGTTGTCTTTCAGTTGTCGGCAAAACAGCCGCCACCCCATCCAAGCAACCATCACCAACCTCAATCAAAGCCGCATCTAACGCCTTAAAACCATCTCTCCGACCGGAAGAACCAAATCTCCTCGCTGGGCCATCGCCTGCGAGGAGTACTTCTCCTTTTCCGTTTCGATAATCTATGACTAGCACCATATCACTTAACCCGTTCGCCGGCTGTCTGTTTTTTTGATTCCACTCCGGTCCGATCCAGAAGAGCATCTACAACCACTACTTTACGCGCATCCAAAATCTCGTAGAGAAACCGATCGGTCAATTCTTTACGATAAGTAAATTCAGTCGGATTCATGACCGTATAATTGATCTCCTTACTAATCCCCTGTTCTAAAGAGCGCACGGCCGAAGTCACTCGTTCTTTAGACAACTTACCAACAATAAAAATGTCAGTCGGAGCATCTGACTCACCGACAAAATAACCCATCAACGCCAGATACTGTAGTGTACCGGCTCGACTAAGCCTCTGAACAAACTGCTTCTCCAGCAACACACCCGACTTCGAAAAGAGTGCTCGTAACTCGGGAAAAAACAAGCAATCTTTGTTAATGCGATAGTATTTACGTTGGCCTGATGATCGGCCAATTTTTTCACCTTCCATATCATCATCATTGTCAGCCTTGGCGATTTCGATAATGCCCATACTGGCTAAATTATCGAGCTCATTACGAACCGCATTAATTTGTGCACCAATTTTGCGCGTTAGTTGCCTAACGAAAAAGCACTCTTCCTGGTTTGCTAGGAAAAGTCTCAATAAGTGTACCCTGGTCTTTGAACCAAAAAGTTGTTCAAGCATGTCAGTATCGATATATCAGTAGAATGAAACGATTTTTCAGTTCTGTAGGCTGATCAACCGATCAAACCGATCAATTTTAGTGTTCTAATGATTCTTCTTAACCTAATTGTCTTTGCTTGCCCAATACGCCATATAGTATAATAGCCTTGTTAATGCAGGTCAAAATAGACCCGGGTATGTTTCAGCAATCAAACGTCTTGAGCAAACTGACTCCTTGGAAGACAAAAAGTCCAGAAGTCTATGTTCGGACGCTCACTCTGAAAGTCCCAACTACCGCCATCGAGCGATTTGGTGACGTACAGGGGCTAATTTCGACTGTCTCAGATATCAGAACAGGTGATGTCTTGTCGGCGAACATCGAAGAAACCTTCGCCGATGCTGCTGAGCAGGTATTCAACTCACTGCCTGTTAACTCGACCTTGGAACGAACGTTTGAAGCGGTAATCCATCGGGTTAACACCATGCTCTCGCGACTGTTGGGCGATGGTGGATTAGAGCTAGCTCCAGGTGACATTAAAGGAGCCATCGTTGCCCAGCAAGGTCAAGAAGTAGCGGCAGCCGTCTGGGGCCAACCATCCTTACAGTTATTTCGACAAGCAGCAACTGGCGGATCAAAAATTTTTGATGTACTAAAAACCGAAGCAGATTCTTCAACTACACCGCTGACCGCGGGACTAATTGGTTTTACCAACTTGATTAGTGGACCGATCGGCCCACACGATCGAATGCTAGTTGCAAACCGTGACTTAGTCGAGCTCTTAGGTAAGATGGAAACGTTGGAAATTATGTCAGCAGCGAGAACTGACTTAGTGACGTCCATGTTACGAGACGCGCTACTCGGTCGCTACGACGACTTAGACCTAGCATTACTATTACTTGACGGAGCTACAGCAACTGAATATGTTCGACCTTCTGGAGCTACCAGTCGCATCGTACCCAAACCAATTGGACTTACAACCAGCTTCAAAAAATCCAGCCGAGAACCAGTTTCCAAAACCGAACAAGCGATCAAACTACTTAAACTAACCAAATCAGGACTGGTTATCCTGGCCAAAACCAGTGTAGTTTGGTCTAAACGGGCTGTTATTATTGCCAAGAAAGTTGGTCGAGTAACCATGGATTGGAGTATTAAGCTTGCCAACTCTTTAAGAGAATACTCTAAAAATAAAATTGAACAGCTTAAAGGAAATAATGAAAATAAATTACTCTTAGCTAATCTTTCCTCTGATTCTCGCAATAATAAATCTATTCGGACCAATAAAATCTCAGATGGTTCCAAGAATGGACCTAATTACACGACTAAACAGAGCGACAAATTAACAACAATCTATCCACCTGGTGGTGGTTCCGACGGCGGTGGACGGTTTGGACCAGCCTTTGCTGCCTGGCATTCACTCAATCGACGCAGTAAAAATCTACTAGTTGCTGCTGTAGTACTCCTGATTATAATAGCTCTCAGCTTAATCTCTTTGGTCTGGCAACGACAATCAGAAAAATCAACAGCTAGTCTCGACAAACGTATAGCTGTTATTCGACAACAAATCGACTCGGCTGAGGCCAGCTTAATCTACCGAGACGAAGATCGGGCTCGAAGATTACTCGACGAAGCCATGACTGCAATTTCTGAACTACCTGACGGCTCGAATGATACGACAGAGACCAAAAATAGTTTGCTCGAAGAAGTCCGCGTTAAATTTTCAGACCTACGACGAGCGATCAGTCTGGATGCGCCTGAGGTCATCTCGGCCATCTCCGTTGATGGTTCGGCGGTTGACCTACGCTTAGTGCTGGATGGTGACAATGGCCGCCTCTGGTCAGTATCGTCCGATGGAAAAGTCTTCGTTGTTGCTACTGACGGATCGGCTGAGCCGATCTACTCTCCAGAAGTTAGCAGTACACCAATTTTCCTCTTACCAAAAAACGGAGGGGTATTAATTGGTTATGCTAATGGTCAAGCTGTAGCTGTATCTACTAATGGTAAGGTCACTAAACAAAACATCTCCAAAGGAGACTTCGAAATCAATATTAATCAAGCAGCCACTTTTGGTTCACGTTTATACCTGCTCGATTCGACACATAACCGCATCTTACGACTGGCCTCCAGTAGTGACGGTTTCAACAAACCGGAAATCTACGTCAAAGATGGTACTGACCTTTCAAACTCCATTTCAGTCGCCATTGATGGCTATGTCTTCGTTTTGTCGTCCGATGGAAAGATTACCCGTCTACTTAGCGGCAAGGCTACTGATTTTACAGTCGATGAGACTGACCCACCTCTCTCCGAATCCAAGTTGTTACATACACCAAGCGATCGCGATGATCTTTATGTGTTAGCCGATGAACGTATAGTTAGGTTCGATAAAAATAGTGGCCGACTAACTAAACAATATGAATCACCGGAGCTAGCAACGACCGCAGACTTTTTAGTAGATCAAGCCAAACGACAAATCTTAACTGTTAATGGTAATCGCATCCTACGTTTTACCTGGCAAGAAGAATAAACTCCGTCCAAATTATTTAATCTAACAACGACCAAAAAGAGGACCATTGAAGGTCCTCTTTTTTCTTCACTTTAAACTCGACTACTTCAGCGTTACCTTGGCACCTCCCTCTTCGAGTTTCTTCTTCCATTCCTGAGCTGTTTCCTTGGCGACTGCCTCCTGAAGCACCTTCGGAGCTCCATCAACTAGTGCCTTGGCATCAGCCAAACCCATCTGAGTCAACTCACGGATCGCCTTAATGACGCCGATCTTGTTCGATCCAGCCTCGGTGATTTCAACATCGAACGAAGACTTCTCCTCTTCGGCGCTAGCCTCTACACCAGCTGCTGGGGCTGCACCAGCGAAAGCCATCACTGGAGCCGAAGCTGACACACCAAACTTCTCCTCGAGGATCTTGACCAACTCAGCCAGATCCAGCACCGACATCTTCTCGATGCTAGCAACGAGATCCTTGAACTTCTCTGGGATCTCAACTACTTTCTTCTCTTCCTGATTCTCTTCCGACATATCGATGTCAGGTTAATTCCGGAACAATTTTCCGGTTTCTGTTTTAGGACTTAGAGTCCTTGACTGCGTTCAGTACGTAGACGAGGTTGCGTAGGTTTCCCTGCAGTGCACCCACCAAACCGGAAAGCGGAGCTCGGATAGAACCAACCACCTGGGCGATCAGTTGATCCTTGCTCGGTAGCTTGGCGAGAGCAATCACCTCTTCCGAGGTCATCCATCTCGATTCCAGGATTCCTCCCTGAACATCAAGACTTTTGCGCTCCTTGCGAATCTCCGCTATGAGTCTAGCCGGAGCCACCTCATCATCGAGACCCAATAGCAGCGTCATGCTACCACCAACGGAAGAGTCGTCCACTGTCAGACCGACCTCCTTGGCTGCCAGTCGAAAAAGAGTTTTTTTGACACCCTTCACCCGAACTGACTGCAACTTGGCCTTCTGTCTGAGTATGGTGTTCTCCTGCACCTTGAGAGGCGACAGGTCAGCCACCACGACAGACTTGGCTTCCTTCAACCCTTCTACAACCTCACGCACTTCGGCTTCCTTCTGTTGCCTTGTCTTGGCCATAAATGCATGGATTCTGGACCCTAACGGGCCCTAAATCGACCTTTAAATAAAATGCCGCGGTATTGCCGCAGACATGAGTTCACGAGACACCAATGGTGCTCCCTCTGCCTGTGCAGGTGCCACTTTGGTGGCATTATCCTCGCGGACCCGCAGTCTACGGCGATACGTTGTCGATGACTAGATTATCCCCCCTTGGTCGAATTGTCAAGTCGCTACGACCAACAGTCTCTTATTCGGCGACTTTCATTTCAGCGCTACCCAACTCTGGATTGATTTTAATTACCCGTTCAATCTCTGTTAGTTGCCCACGATCATCAGCCACAGAAATTCTCAAAGTCATCTGTCCTCGAGTATTAATCTCTGGATTTCCAGCTAATTGAGCAAAAGATACACGATCGGTATATTCTCGACCAACTAAGTCATCCCGAGCAATCTTCAAAACCTTATTAATTTCGACAACCTCGATCTTGAAGGTGCTAAAATCAAGCGCATAATCGTCCTCCAAGAACACCTGCCCAACCATTTCAGTCAGTCTGACCCGACCCAATGGCGTCCAAGTAAAGTCGATGGTTGGTTTATTATCTTGACCGCGAATCAAGTAGGAAAGACTCTTCCCATATTCACTGGCTGCCAAAATAAGGACAATGGCAATAATCGCCAGTGCGGGTAAAGTAAAAAACCAACGTCTTTTGCTTTTATTTTCTATATCCATACTAATCAATAACAGTACCCCGAAAACGTCCACCGTCTAAAATCTTTTTTAGATTATCGAGCCGGCCACCGTTGGTAACAATCACCCTCAGACCAGACTCGTGCGCCAGTTTAGATGCAATTGGATCAAAAGGCAAGTTTGACCCAGGAACCCATTTCGAACCGACCAACTTCCGATATTCCTTCCAACTAATCTCTCTTAGTGGTCGTGCATCGGAATACTTCTTCGGGTCACGATTATAGACGAAGCTAGTATTGGTCAGATTAACAATCGTACCGGCATGAAATTTCTTAGCTAAGAGAACTGCGTCATAATCAGTTGAACGACCTGGTTTCCAGCCAGCTCCAATAATAATCGATTTGTTGGTTCGGAGTGGAGCTGTCGGATCGACGACAATTTCTGAATGAGCGCGATTACCAAAGGCTAGACGAACCAAATTAGCATTAAGTCGAGTCACCTCGATACCAAGAAAGTCTAGTTCACGATTATTTGGCTTGGCAATAGATGATAAAGCCCGATTATACTCACGACAAGTCCAACCACCACCACAAACAATAATAAATTTCCGTCCTTGCCGAACCTGAGCTGTAATCAGAGAAATAAACTTCTTCAAAAAAGAATCGTCAATCTTACCATCAACGGAAATCAAAGACCCACCTAAGGAAAGAACAAATGTTTCGGAACTGTCATGAGCCATAACTAAATGATTATGCAATGATAGAGAAAACCTGATCCGTTTAGGGTCAGGTTTCATTATTATTTTGGTCGATGTACAGAGTCAGGTAAAGGGCGTCGTGGTGCTGATCTAAAAGTACTAGGTGTCCGATAACCAAGTTTTTTGCTCTTTCCTCTGGTTCGAGAATTATTCTTCATAATGAAGAGAGTTACGGACAACTATTCATCTTCACGTCGTCGAAGCTCGATCCGTCCAATGTTATCGACATAGCGTTGGGCAATAGGTCGATACTCCGAAGCTAGAGTATCAACCTCATAAAGCAGGTCAATCATAACTAAGAATCCAGCCAAAGTAACGCCAGCTGCCAATCGAGAGGTCCAAACATCGATAGTAGATAACCAGGCTGATATTCCTAATCCAACGACCAACAGCAAAACGACCATCCAAACATAAATCGACATTCTAGCATCTTTGGACTCCTTAATTTGTTGCCGTGACTCGGCCACCTTGGCAACTGTTCGCAATAAATCATCATAAAGCGCTTCCTCCTTACTAGAACGTAACTCAGGAACCTTATAAACATGGTAGCTTAGCTCGCGGAACTCAGAATTTGTCTCCTCATAATAACCAAAGTCACGTTCAGAAAAAGCACTTAAATAACGATAAAGATTGCCATGTAGTTCAGTGAACCAACCACGATAACGTTGAGTATCTGTCTCACTGAGATTCCTGGATAAATGGTAAACACGACGCAATTTATTCAATTCTAAATTGATGGTCTGTAATAAACGACGCCGTTTTTCGACTGCCTGATGAATTAACAGAATCAACGTCAAACTAACCAGAAAGGCCACCGGCAAATCAAACCTGGGCTGTCCTGACTGACCATAGACCGGCACTAAAAGCAAAACGGCGATTGGAACAATAACGACTAATCCGAGTCGAAAAATGGTTTTTTTAGAATGAAGAATGTCCATGATTTTCCATTGATTGTCTTACTAAAGCCCTACAAGAGATTATATCACAAGGTCTCACCAAATTTCAGTTTTAACTCGTTAACCCGAGTCTCTACCTCGGCTAGCCTTTCACGGCACTTTTGGGCCAAATCCAGTCCGCGTTCAAACTTCTTGAGACCTTCATCCAAGTCAATCTCTCCAGTATCAAACCAATCTATAATCTGCTCTAGCTCAGCATAGCATTGACCGAAATCAACCTTTTTTTCTGGAGTGCTTTTCTTTTGCGGCATAGATAAATGTAATTACGATTGATGTCATTATTGATTTTTAGACTTGATGATTTCTTCGACTCTGGCCCCAACCTGGCCCTGGTGCAATTCAACATCTAAACGTCCACCAATAGCAACTGCAGCAGCATCCTTGATTGGCTGTCCTTGGTATCTAGCAATGGCGTAACCACGACGCAAAACTGATTTGGGATTAAAACTTTCGAGTAAACGACTACCATTTAGCAATCGTCCAGACAATCGAGTTAGAAATAAGTCCGATGCAGTAAAAAGTCCGGCCTCTAGTCGAGATAAATCACGAACCGAACCAGCTACTCGATCGACAAATAGACTGAAAGCATCCGCCAGATCACGTTGTCGATGACGGAACGAAGATATGGACGACATAATTCCCCGTTCCATTACTCGAACGGAACGATCCATGCCAGTCAATCGATCATTAATCGTCTGTTCCATTCGTCCAACTAACCGATGTCGTAATGATTCGATCGCTGCTCTAATCTCGATCCGATCGGGCACCACGATCTCTGCTGCGTTCGAGGGAGTAGAAGCTCGCACGTCAGCAGCAAAATCAGCTAATGTCTCGTCACGCTCATGGCCTACCCCCACCACAATTGGAATCTTCGACGAAAATACAGCCCGAGTCACTTCCTCAGAATTGAACGCTTGTAAATCCTCGAGTGATCCACCACCACGTGTTAGCACTAACACATCGGCCAGCTCTGGATGAGCAGAAAAAAAACTAAGTGCGGATATAATATCGCCAATCGCATCCTTACCTTGAACCTGTACATGAACCGAATTAACTTCGACATCGGACCAGCGGTTCCCGAGTATTCGTAAAAAATCAGAATAAGCCGCAGATTCACGCGAAGCAACCAAACCAATGCGACGAGGAAACTTTGGTAAAGGACGTTTACGAATTGGATCGAATAATCCCTCTTGTTCAAGTGTTTTTCTGAGTAGCTCATAAGCTCTCTTTAAAGCACCCTCACCAACTGGCTCAACTCGATCAACTACTACCGAAAACTTACCACTACGCTCGTGAACCTTAGGTTGGCCATAAATACGCACCTGTAAACCATCCTCAATTGGCTGCTTTAGTTTCCAAACTGTTCCAAAGCAGGGCAAAACTGAATCATTGTCTTTGAGTAAAAACCAAATCCACTTACCCTGAGAAACACGATATTCAGCTATTTCACCTTCAATAGCTACACCGTCAGGAAAAACCGCCTCATTTAGGGCGGCATTCAAAAAACCAATGAATTCTGTTACTGAATAATTACGCATGACGAGATTAAACCAGAGCTCGATTAAGGTTGTAAAACATCTTCTTTCTCCCCTTCAACCGAAATAATAACACTCTTTACCTCTGGAAACTGTTTAAGAGTCGCCTCGATCTGTGCCCGAATAGCCCCAACCCGACATGAACCACCTACTCCCCGATCTAAATTCCGATCGAAGTCAGCAGTGACTATTCCAGCTGCATCCGCACCAACTGACTTTATTTTTACATTAGCTGGAAGTGATGAGACATATCCGTAAGTAGCCTCATCCTCAGTCGGTCCAGCGAGTAATGCCTCTAATGTCGCCCTGAAGATATTGCTACGACTAGAGACTGTTCGTTTAACAGAAAAAACCTTATTGCAATCAACCCAAGGATCGAGCTGCTGATTGGAAAAATAAAGCTGTACCTCTACCGTGTCTGGTTGAGCAAAACTAATCCGTCTGGTTTGCACAGCTTCTGGGTCATCACTACCAGACAATGAAACACGTAAAATCAGGTCGCCAACTTGTCCCAAATCACCAATCATTAGTGCAAAACGTCCATACTCTTCGCCGGCAGGTGCAGCCACCGATAACCGACGACTAAACACTTCCTTATTGTCTGCACCAATAATGGCAATTGTTACTTGTCCTTGATCAACTAGAGCTCGACCAGAGACTTCAAAAGGAGGACTGACCACCACACCGTCGACTGGTGTCTCGAGTAGTATTGGTAACCCAGCCTCTGCATTGATTGGTGTCCCCGGAACGTAAGGTTCGGACTCGGGTGGTGGTGGCGGTAGCGGATAAGAAGTGTTAACTGTTCTAGTATCCTCTTGTTGAAGTGGAATCGGCGACAGACTAGAACGACCAAACCGAAACCCAAGCACGGCCACGACGACTAAAATAATAATGAAAATTAATTTCTTCATAATTTCTTGCGTCCCCATAGTACCATATTTAGAAACTGTTTGAGATCTGTCCATCAGATCCCTTCGAATTTCGTTCCCAGCAAAAACACCAAAGGAAGTAAAAATTTTAAAAAGGCTCTTAGGTTAGAGAGCTGATCCTACACGACTAGCTAAAAAAGAAAAACACCGCGTAAGAGCGGTGTGGAAGTGTTGTGAGGTTTGTAAAGGTGGCCGAATTAGGCCACCAAGATCAAAGGAACATTTGGTCGATACTTCAGCCAGGCGACGGGCGGCGTAACGGCCGAAAGGCGGACCAACGGAGCCAGTCTGGCTGCCTCATCTCGCTTCCCAGCCAGGACGAAACCGAGGTAGAAGAACAGGCTGGCCCAGAGGCTGTCCCAGAGGCTGTCCGAGAGGCTGGCCCAGAGACTGTCCCAGAGATTGTCCCCGAGGCTGTTCCCGAGGTTGCCCCAGAGGCTACCCCAGAGACTGTCCCGGAGATTGTCCCCGAGGCTGTTCCCGAGGCTGCCCGAGAGGCTGTCCCGATAGGCAGCTTCGGACATCCACTCTGGCCTTTTGAAGGGCCTGTTCCCGAACAGTCGTTCCGTCGGCGCGGGCAGGCCAAAACAAAAACAGACCC
>MGFG01000029.1 GCA_001791745.1 Candidatus Uhrbacteria bacterium RIFOXYC2_FULL_47_19
GTTGGAAACCCCGGACTTTAGTCCGGGGAGGATGTCATTAAGCTCAAAGCTTGTACCTGTTGTTCCTTATACCTATAATGACGTCGATTATTTGGCCTCGCGTCTCAGGCGCGGGGGCTTTGTTTAAAGCAAACATGGGGAGACTACGAGAAATGTTGGCGAGAACCATGGTCTCGGCCACCTGGGCGGCCGTTCTCTTGGGTATAGCGTCTCTAGCTAGCCGGTTTCTTGGCGTGCTACGTGATCGGTTACTCTCTGGAACTTTCGGTGCTGGACCAGAACTCGATGCCTATTACGCAGCTTTTCGTGCGCCGGACTTTATGTTTGGGTTGTTCGTCAGTGGGGCGATCAGTGCTGGTTTTATTCCGGTCTTCACTCGTTACGTGCTCAAAGATGGAAATGGCCGGTTGGGTCAGTCGGCTAACGAGTTTGCTTCGCGAGTAATTTCTGTACTTGGTCTAGCCTTGGCTGTGTTCTCGGCTGTGGGTGCAGCTACTGCTCACTGGTTCGTACCACTCTACACCGCCGGCTTCTTGCCTGAGTATCAGCAGGTGGCTGTGCAATTGACTCGGATCATGTTTTTATCGCCGTTCTTTTTAGGGTTGTCGGCCGTATTTTCCGGAATTCTTCAGACTTACAAACGGTTCACTGTTTATTCTTTAGCTCCAGTCGTTTATAACATCGGCATCATTGCTGGTATTTTATTGCTCACCAATCAATTTAGTATCTATGGTGTGGCAGTAGGTGTAGTTATTGGATCGTTTTTACATATGGCCATTCAGTTCTGGTCAGTATTGCAATTAGGTTTCCGTTTTTCTTTTCTGCCCAGCCTCATGGATCGCGGTTTACGTGAGATTGGTCGTATGATGGGGCCGCGTACTGCTAGTCTGGCTTTAGAGCAAGCCAATTTGATTCTGCTGACTGGGGTAGCTTCAACTTTAGGAGTAGGAAGTGTTGCTGTGTTCAATTTAGCTTTTAATCTTCAGAGTTTACCGGTCGGTGTATTAGGTGTTTCGTTTGCTGTAGCCTCCTTTCCTTTTATTGCCGAATTGGCCGATCGCGGCGACCGAGCGGGGGTCAAGCGTGAGTTTTCTAGGATTGTACGAACAGTTTTATATTTGATAGTGCCAGCGACAATAATCTTTTTACTTTTACGCGCTCAGATCGTTCGGGTGATTCTTGGTACTGGAAATTTTGATTGGGGTAACACAGAAGATACAGCCAATGCGTTGGCCTTGTTTTCGGTTAGTTTGATTGCTCAAGCGTTATTGCCGTTTATAGTTAAAACCTTTTTTGCTTTCCGCAATGTTCGGGTGCCGCTTATGGTTGTGACTGTAAGTGTGATCTTTGAGCGGCTGCTAGCTTGGTCGTTGGTCAGGCACGGTATGGACGTTTCAGGTTTAGTGTTGGCTTATTCAGCTAGTGCTGCCTTACGAATTGTCTTGCTCTGGGTTTTTCTACATTTATTGGTTGGTGATCTTGATGAAAAACGTATTGTCAGATCGTTATCAGTCATAGTTGGTGCTGGTTTGGCTATGGGTATTGCCATGCAAGGAGTAAAGATTCTGGTTGGCAATGTAGTTGATATGCACAGTTTTTTGGGTGTGTTTGGTCAAGGGGTAGCCGCCGGAATCGTTGGACTTGCCGTCTATGTGACAGTCACGTACCTTCTGGGTAACGAGGAAGCTCGTCGGTTGACTGGTATTCTTCGACGTCGTTTTTCGACAGTGAAGGTGGGTGAGATCGAACAAATTTGAAAATATTTTTTGACATGAATCCCAACATTCGAAATTTTTGCATCATCGCTCATATTGACCACGGCAAATCTACGTTAGCCGATCGTTTTTTGGAGTACACCGGCACAGTTAGTAAGCGTGAGATGAAGTCGCAGATTCTAGATCAGATGGATTTGGAGCGTGAACGTGGTATTACCATTAAATTACAGCCGGTTAGAATGAACTATCAGGCCGAAGATGGTGATGAGTATGTCTTGAATTTGATCGATACTCCCGGTCATGTTGACTTTACCTATGAAGTATCGCGTTCTTTGGCTGCGGTTGAAGGTGCCGTACTTTTGGTTGACGCGACGCAAGGTGTGCAGGCCCAGACTTTAGCTAATCTGTATCTAGCACTCGATGAGAATCTGACTGTGATTCCAGTCATTAATAAAATTGATTTACCGAATGCACAGCCGGAAGTAGTGCGTGATGAGATCGTTAATTTATTAGGTTGTCGGCCAGAGGAGGTACTAACTGCTTCTGGTAAGACTGGCGATGGCGTTCGGGAAGTGTTAGAGGCGGTTGTAGCCAAGGTGCCACCACCAACCGGTAATTCGTCTGCACCGTTGCGAGCGCTCATCTTCGATTCTATTTACGACTCGTATAAAGGAGTGGTGGCTTACGTTCGGGTGATTGATGGTGCTATCCAACGTAATGATAATTTTCGTATGATCGCCACTGAGGCAGGTGGTGAGGTACTAGAGGTCGGTTATTTTCGTCCAAAGATGATTCAAGCTGAAACGCTTCAGGCTGGTGAGATCGGCTATATAGTTACTGGTTTTAAGGATATTGAGCAGTGTCGAGTCGGTGATACGGTTACTGTAGATGATTTCTTCGAGCAAAAGGTCGTGTCACTGGATGGTTATCGTGAGGTACGGCCAATGGTTTTTGCTGGTATTTTTCCTAAAGAAGGTAACGACTACGAGCGCCTACGTGAGTCGATGCATAAGTTGAAACTTAATGACGCATCGTTAACTTTTGATCCAGAACACTCAGCGGCTTTGGGTTTTGGTTTTCGCTGCGGATTTTTGGGGATGTTGCATCTTGAAATAGTTCAGGAACGACTGCGGCGTGAGCATGGTATGGAGATTGTGGTGACCTTACCTTCGGTTGCCTATGAAGTTAGCCAGACCGATGGGCGACAGTTGGTGGCCAAGAGTCCGATTGAACTGCCTGATCCGAGTCGTATTGCTAGCATCGCCGAGCCGTGGGTTAAGGTTGATATAGTGTCACCTAAGGATTACTTGGGTGCGGTTATGGCCCTGGCTCAAGAGAAACGTGGTATCTACACCAACACTGAGTATCTAATAACTGGCTCGGATGGTTCATCTCGTGCGGTTATTCATTATGATTTGCCACTCGCTTCGATCCTGGTTGATTTCTATGATAAGTTGAAGAGTGTATCATCCGGTTACGCCTCGCTTAGTTATGAGTTGTCCGGTTATCGGTCAGCGGACGTGGTACGTTTGGATATCTTAGTTAATGGTGATCCAGCTGAAGCGTTGTCCATGATCGTCTATCGTGATGCGGCCCAGCGTGAAGGACGTCGAGTGACTGAGCGATTGAAAGAGACCTTGCCACGTCAGCAGTTTGAGATTCGCATTCAAGCTTCAGTCGGTAGTAAAGTTGTGGCTTCTTCTAGAATTGCTCCATATCGTAAAGATGTAACTGTCGGACTTTATGGTGGTGATGCTACTCGTAAACAAAAACTGCTCGAGAAGCAGAAGAAAGGTAAGAAGCGGTTGGGTAAGGGTGGTCGAGTAGATATTCCACCCGAGGCTTATCTGGCTGTACTCAAGCGATAGTGGGAGAATTAATATTTTTTTCATTCTTGTTTTAAATGAAAATCGGTAAACACAAGATAAGTCGTCGGCAGCTTAGAAAGTTTGGTTGGATCGTTATTTCCACCTTGGCCGTACTTTCCATGTTAACCTTTACTGTGGCGCCGTATCTCAGTTCTGGCTTCTGATACGCATAACAAAAAACATGGATCGACGTTGGGAAACAGCTGAACCGGTCTCTGATGAGTTTCGAGCTAGGTTTCCGGAGTTGCATCCGGTAGCTATTCAACTGCTTGGCAATCGTGGACTTGAGACACAAGAGCAGGTTGATGAATTTCTCTTGCCGGACTATGGTCATGATCTTCATGATCCGTTTTTGTTTCGCGAGATGCAGGCGGCTTGTGAGCGCATTTTTTTGGCTATTGAGAAACAGGAACGGGTAGTAGTGCACGGAGACTACGATGCTGATGGCGTGTCGGGCACAGCTATTTTGTTGACTGCCTTTCGTGAGGTGGCAGTACTAGCGGGCGGTGATCCTAGTTTATTCGTTAGTTATATTCCACATCGTGAGCACGAGGGTTATGGCTTAAACTCAGATACGGTTCGGCGGTTGGCGACTGATGGTTGCACCCTGCTCATCACCATCGATTGTGGCATTAGTAACGCCGAAGAGATTTCTTTGGCTAAAGAACTTGGAATAGAAACCATTGTAGTCGATCATCACCAAGTTCCGGAGCATATTCCGAAATGCATTCTCATTCATCCGTTGGTGCCCGGTGAGACCTATCCTTATGGCAATTTAGCTGCGGCCGGTGTAGCTTTCAAAGTCGCCACAGCTTTGTATGAAGTTGCTCGTCGTCGCAATTTGGAAGTTCCTGTCGGACGCGAGAAGTGGCTGCTTGATCTGGTAGCTATTGCTACGGTGACCGATTTCATGAAGTTGATTGGGGAAAATCGGACGCTAGAAAAGTGGGGTCTGGTAGTTCTCAATAAAACTCGGCGCCCGGGATTGCAGCAATTGATCCAGTCGGCTGGGTTGGAGTTGGGTCGGCTCGATACAGTGTCAGTTGGCTTTTATATCGGTCCGCGCATCAACGCAGCGTCGCGTATGGATCATGCTGATTTGGCCCTCGAGACAGTGCTAGCCGAAGACGCAGGTCGGGCCGCTGAGTTGGCTACCCAGCTGAATGCCTGCAATGTTGATCGGCAGAAGTTGACCGAGGAGATTGTTAGACAAGCTCGGTTGGTAATTGAGGATGGGTGTCGGATTCAGATTTTGGTTGGGGATGGTTGGTCAGCGGGTGTAGTAGGAATCGTAGCCGGAAGATTTACTACCGAGCTAGGTGTGCCCGTATTTGTACTTGGACGTCAGGATGATGGTCGTTTTGTTGGATCCGGACGTAGTATTCCTGGTTTTGATGTGATGCAGTTACTCCGACGAGCTGAGAATTCGTTAGCTCGATTTGGCGGACATCCTGAAGCTTGCGGGCTGACCATTGTCGGTGATGATAATTTAGTAGAATTTCGACGTCTGGCTAAAGAGTATGCTGATGAGGTTCTGGCAGATCATGACTTGCGTCCGGTACTTCGAGTCGAGTGTGAATTGCAAACTAGTCAGATTGATTGGAGTTTAATTTCTGAACTAGAAAGATTTGAGCCATTTGGTGTCGGGAATCCGCGGCCACTTTTCCTCCTGTCTGGATTACAACTACGTTCAGTTCAATCAGTCGGACGTGATGGTAAACATGTCCGTGTTTCCGTTCTAGGTGACCGTCCCCAGGAGACTAAACTGATCGGGTTTGGTTTAGCTGCCAGATTAACCGAGTTTTCTTCCGGTGACAGGATTGATGCAGTAGTCGAGTTAGGCGTCAATCAGTGGAACGGCACTAGAACCATTCAGGTTAGATTGGTGGATATCAGATCTGGAGGTACTATCTCTTAAAGAATTTTTTATCTTTTTATGAAACGTTTCATTATTCATACCGACGGTGGTGCACGAGGTAATCCCGGTCCAGCTGGAATTGGTGTACTAATTGAAGATCAAGACGGGAATACAATCTTAGAGCATTCGCGTTATTTAGGTGAGACTACAAACAATCAGGCTGAGTATCAAGCAGTTATCGACGCGTTGGAGCAGGCCAAAGAACGAGGTGCTGAAGAGCTCGAGTTTAAACTGGATTCAGAGTTAGTCGTTCGGCAACTCAATGGTGATTATCGGGTTAAGGATCAAGAACTAGCCAAGCTGTTTCTTAAGGTTTGGAATCTACGAAACTCCTTTCGTAAAGTCACCTTCGCTCATATTCGACGCGAGCAAAATAAGCGCGCCGATCGATTGGCTAATGAGGCAATGGATCGTGCCTCTTAATCTAGAGGATCTTTTTTAGAGTAATCAGGTAGCATACTGATTACTACAGTCCGAATTGTTCGGACGATGCGAATAGTGACAAAAAGTTGTATACTGTCACTGGTTAATGGTCCTTAATTTGGGGGATCGATCATGACTTCAATTTAAGATTTACTATGGGCTTATTTGGAGGAAAGAAACGAGATTGTCTGGGGGTCGACTTTGGTTCGGGTGGTATTAAGCTGGTCGAACTAAAGAACGAGCGTGGACGTGCCAGGCTGGTCACTTACGCGTTTAACGAACGATTACCAGGATCAGAGCCAGCTAATCTAGTCGATGATCCGATTGGAACAGCAGCCATGCTCCGTAAGATGATGAAAAAGGCAAAAACCACTTCTCTTAAGGTTGTGGGTGGTTTACCAGTAGCATCAGTTTTTAGTTCTGTGGTTACTGTGCCTAAGTCGCCAAAAAAAGAAGAAATGTACGAGGCTGCGCGTGGCCAGGCCAAGAAATTGATTCCGGTACCACTCGACGAGATGTCGCTCGATATTAAAATTATTGAGGAAGTCATCAAGAAAAGTAGTTCAACAATTGTGACCAACGAGAAAGACCGGACCGGACGTCCTATGGTTCAAGCTCTCATTACAGGGGCTTCCAATTCCATGATTAAGAAGTATGTTGATGTCTTCAAACGAGCTGGATTGGAACTAGCCAGTCTGGAGACAGAGACTTTAGCCTTGGTAAGGGCGCTAGTTGGCAAAGATAAGTCGACAACCATGATTGTTGATATGGGAGCAGTTCGGACCAACATTATTATCGTTGAGGACGGAATACCGTACGTCACTAGGAGTGTTGATACTGGTGGTGCTGCCTTAACCAAGACCATAAGTCGGACACTTGGTTTGGATATAAAAGAGGCTGAGCATATGAAGAGCGACATTAGGAATGCAGAATTGTCTGGCATGGACGTTGGTCTACCAAAAATTTTCGAATCAGCTCTAGCACCATTGGTTACTGAGTTGCAGTACTCGATGAGTATGCATACCGGAAAGTCAGATGGGGATGTTCGTCCAGTTGAAAAGGTTATTTTGACTGGTGGAACAGCTGGATTATCCATGTTAGTTGGTTACTTTACACGTCAGTTAGGTATTAGGACCTATGCTGGTGATCCATGGGCTAGAGTTTCTTATCCAGATGGTTTGCGGCCAGCGCTCGACGAAATTGGTCCTCGGTTTGCTGTATCAGTGGGATTGGCTATGCAACAGGTAGAATAGGAGTGATGGACTTGGCGTTTGAAAGTGGAGAACAGTTCATCTAAGATACATCTACTCCACTGTGGAGCTGATTTAAGAATATAGATTAGCCCAAAATAGTTATGGCTGAAGAAGTAAAAAAAATGACAGTTCTTATTGTTGACGATGATGCTTTCTTGTCGGGTATCTATACCACCAAACTGGAGATGGAAGGCTTTCGAGTGGTTGTGGCCAGGGATGGGGAGGAAGGTCTACAGGCGGCTAAAACAGAGAAGCCTTCGATTATCTTACTCGATGTACTCATGCCTAAACTGGATGGGTTCGAAACACTAAAGCGACTCAAGGCTGATAGTGAGACCAAGTCAATTCCGGTCATTATGTTGACCAACCTCGGACAAAAGGAGGATATTGAGCAAGCCAAAGCTGACGGTGCTGAGGATTATTTAATCAAGGCACATTTTGTACCAGCTGAGGCAGTTGAAAAGATTCGCGACATATTGAAAAAGTCCTAAGTTGTTAAGTTGGCAAAGATCTCGGAATACCCGGGATCTTTTTTGTTATACGATGACCGTATCGGTTTTTATGAATAGTCATACAACTTTGCCGTAATAATCTGCGCATTGTGTTATAATCCGATTGATGTGTGGATATTTTGATGCCCACGTCGTCTCCAGATGACTGGAGGGTAAACCTAAAAAGGAAGGGAGGTGCAATATGAGAAAAGCTAATAAAGGTTTTACGTTGATCGAACTGCTGGTGGTCATTGCGATCATTGGTCTGCTTTCGACCTTGGCTGTCGTAGCCCTGAACAGCGCTCGTCAGAAGTCGCGTGACTCAAAGCGTGTAGCTGACCTTAAGCAGGTTCAGACCGCACTCGAGCTGTACTTCGCTGATGAGAATGGTTACCCAGAAGAGGCAGCAGCTGTCACTTTGGGAGACGATGACAACGACGTGCTTTGCGACGACGGTTTCGTTGGTGCAACCGACGACTGTGATACCATCTACATGGGCATGGTTCCGGCAGCTCCGACTCCGGCCGACTGCGACGACGGCAACGACTATGAATACCTGAGTGCCGACGGAACGACCTACGAAATTTCGTTCTGTCTTGGTGGTACGGTAGGTGACGTTGCTGCTGGTGCACACACGGTTTCCCCGGAGGGCATCTTGTAAGAAACCCGCCTTGGCATCACATTTGGTGTCAAAGACGAGGTAATTCAGCGATGGAGAGTTCCAACAAAACGTCGGAACTCTCCTTTGCTTTTTGTGGTAGTTAAAAGGGAGGCGTTTTTGAGCTTCAAGATCGTCTTTTAGTCTTGTATTTTCGTGCTACAATTGGCACATATGATTTGGCTTTTTGCTTTCATCTTAGGAACAGCGGTCGGCAGCTTTTTAAATGTTGTTGTTTGGCGTTTGAAGACAAAAAAGAGTTTTGTGCGTGGTAGATCACATTGTCCACACTGTGGTCATACTCTAACTACCTTCGATTTAATACCGCTCGTCAGTTATCTACTGCTTCGTGGCCATTGCCGTCACTGTTCTGCGTCAATTAGTCCATCCTATTTTTTGATTGAAGTAGTAGTTGGATTTCTTTTTCTGTTAGCAGTTCCAGGCTCACTTAATGGCGTACTTGATTGGTCAAATTTACTATTGAATTGGTTCATCATTTCTGTTTTGACCATCGTTTTTGTTTTTGATTTACGCTACATGTTGATTCCTAGGCTAGTCGTCTTACCAGCCTTTGTATTGGTTTTAGCGGCGAATTTATTTTTGGGTCTGTCGGTATGGTCAATGGTCCTAGGGATTGTGGTTTCGGCTGGCTTTTTTTGGTTGCAGTATCTGTTGTCACATGGTCGCTGGATTGGTGGTGGTGATATTAATTTAGGATTACTAATGGGTGTGGCTTTGGGTTTCCCTAATGCTTTAGCTGCTCTTTTTTTGGCTTATATTGTTGGTGCTGCAGTTGGAGTTTCGCTTCTGGCGACCAAACGTAGTACTTGGCATGATGAATTACCTTTTGGTACTTTTTTGTCAGCAGCGACGATTGTTGTTTTGTTGTACGGTAATAAGTTGGTTAATTGGTACCTCAATCTGATTTAGAGTTTTTATGAATGAACGAGAAGCTAAAAAGAGAATTAGTCAGCTTCGTGAGGCGATTAATCATCATCGCTATCTTTATCATGTTTTAGACCAAGAAGAGATCTCCGAGGCTGCACTTGATTCTTTGAAGCATGAATTATTAACCCTTGAACGGGAGTATCCGAATTTAGTTACACCTGATTCACCAACACAACGAGTTGAGGGTCGGCCTCTTGATGGTTTTAGTAAGGTGTCGCATCATACCAGAATGCTTTCATTAGAAGATGTTTTTTCTGAAGAAGAACTAGAAGATTGGGAACGACGTCTGATCAAATTAACTAACGAGCCGATTCGTGATTACTACGTCGAAGTTAAGATGGATGGATTAGCGGTTTCATTAGTTTACGAGAATGGATTACTGGTTACAGGTGCAACACGCGGTGACGGGAGTGTTGGTGAGGACGTGACTGCGAACCTCAGAACAGTCGAGGCTATACCGCTTAGGTTGCGTGTTCCTGAGTCGAGGGAATTGGAGGAGTTCGCAAAGAAACATCATGGGCGTCTAGATGAAGAATTATTACACCATCGAATCACATCGCTTGATGGACGAATTGAGGTTCGTGGAGAGGTGTTTATGCCCAAGTCATCGTTTGAAGAGCTCAATCGACGACAGGAACAGGCTGGGCAGTCGTTGTTCGCTAATCCGAGAAACGCAGCAGCTGGCAGTATTCGCCAACTTGACCCTTCAGTAGTTCAGGAGCGATGTTTGGATTTTTTTGGTTACACCCTATTAGGTGAGTTCGGTTTAGGAACACATGAACAATCGCATGACCTGATGCGATTGTTAGGTGTTAGAACTAACCCTCTAAGCCAACATGTTGAATCGTTGTCTGGTGTTCGTGAGTTTTATTTTGGAATTCAAAAAAAACGTGACCGGTTGCCGTACTGGATAGACGGTACAGTGGTAGTGGTTAATGACAATAAGGTTTTTGATGAGCTTGGTGTCATTGGTAAGACTCCACGTGGTAGTGTGGCCTATAAGTTTCCGGCCGAGCAGGTCACCACAATAGTCGAAGATATTCGGGTCCAAGTCGGTCGAACTGGGGCCATTACTCCGGTTGCTGTTATGCGACCGGTAAAAGTGGCTGGTACGACTGTTGCTCATGCCACTTTGCACAATCAGGATGAGATTGATCGTTTAGATGTGCGCATTGGTGATACTGTAGTTATCGAGAAGGCTGGTGATGTTATTCCTAAGGTCATTAGAGTAATTAAAGAGGCACGTTTGGGTGATGAGCGTCGGTTTAGTTTACCCAAGACCTGTCCGGTCTGTGGAGAGTCGGTAAGACGTGAACCAGACGGAGTTGCTTTTTATTGCACTAACCAGAACTGCTTTGCACAATCGTGTGAACGAGTAATTCATTTTGTGGCTAAAGGTGGAATTAATGCAGACGGGATTGGCGAAAAGATGATTGAGCAGTTTATGGATCAGGGTTTAATTCGTGATGCAGCTGATCTGTTTTTGTTACGGCCGGAGGATTTGATGGAACTTGAAGGTTTTGGTGAGAAGTCGGCTGAAAATGTTGTGATTGCTATTAAAGTTAGTAGTAAAGTGCCGCTGCGTAAATTTTTGGTTGCCTTGGGCATCAGACATGTGGGTACACAAATCGCCGCTGACCTGGCGACCGAATTTAAAACATTAGCTGCTTTGCGTAATTCTTCAGCAGAAGAGATTGCTGCGGTAGAAGGTGTCGGTCAGGTAGTGGCCGAAAGTATAGAGAGTTATTTTCGCGATGTTAAAAATATAGATCTACTTGATCGACTACTTGAGCACCTGACTGTTCAACCTGATCCAGGACGAAAGTCTGTATCTGGACCATTACTTGGTAAGTCATTTGTCTTAACTGGAACACTTGAATCGTTGACTCGTGAGCAGGCTAAAGAACAGATTGTGGCTCTAGGTGGTCGGGTTTCCGGTTCAGTTTCGGCGAGGATTGACTACGTTTTAGTCGGAGCTGATCCAGGGTCCAAAATTGACCAGGCTAGGAAGCTAGGAGTTGCAATCTTGAATGAGCAGGACTTTTTGACTATGGTGAATCAGTAATACGCCGTGTTATTTAGATTTGAAGCCACAATATGTCCCTATCACAGGCCGAGGTGGAGAAGATAGCCGAACTATCTAGACTAAAATTATTCGATGATGAGTGTGATTCTTTTCGGGTCCAACTGTCGTCAATTTTGGATTATGTCAGTCAGTTATCAGAGGTAGACATTTCTGAAGTGGAACCAATGAGTCACAGTGTGCCGCTTATAAACGTTCTACGTAATGATGTGGCGGCGGATTGCCCAGACAATGTACGTCAGGCGATGATTGATGCTTTCCCCGAAAGTGACGAGAATCTTTTGAAAGTTAAAGCTGTTTTTTCTTGATTATGCAGATACGTGGCAATACATTGAGGAAGATTATCAATGGTCTTGAGGCTGGTGATTGGAGCGCCAAAGAACTGGTGACGGCTTATGCTAATCAGGCCAAAGAAAAGCAAGTAGTTACACATGCTTTTATTGACGTCCATGAAGAGGCGGCTTTGGTAGCGGCTAATGAGTCAGATCAGAGGCGAGCTAGAGGGGAGAGTAGATCGCGGTTTGATGGGGTGCCAATAGCGATCAAAGATAATTTGATGGTGGCCGGACATCGGGCTACGGCCGGTTCGGCAATTCTCAAGGATTACATCGCACCCTATGATGCGACGGTAGTTAAGAGATTAAAGCAAGATGGTGGAATTGTTCTCGGTAAAACCAATATGGACGAATTCGCTATGGGTTCATCTACCGAAACGTCTTACCATGGCCCATCCAAGAATCCATGGGATATTGAGCGTATTCCTGGTGGCTCGTCTGGTGGTTCGGTAGTAGCTGTGGCTGAGGGGTCAGCGCCAGCTGCCTTAGGTTCGGATACTGGCGGTTCAGTTCGTCAACCGGCAGCACTATGTGGAGTGGTCGGACTTAAACCAACTTACGGTCGTGTTTCACGCTATGGTTTGATGGCCATGGCGTCTAGTCTGGATCAGATTGGACCAGTAACTCGGACAGTTGATGACGCAGCACTTTTACTGCGAGAGATTGAAGGACGTGATCTGAATGATTCGACTAGTCTAGAAATAAAAAATGAATGGCGTTTGCCGGATAGTCTATCTACATCAATCAAAGGATTACGTATCGGTTTACCGAAAGAATATTTTGTCTCTGGAATGGAACCAGGAGTTGAGACTGCGGTTAGGGCTACCGCGGATCGTTTGACCGAACTAGGTGCCGAGTTGAAGGAAATTGAATTACCACATTCTAAGCATGCGTTGGCTGTTTACTACGTACTTATGCCCTGTGAAGTCAGCGCCAATTTAGCTCGATACGATGGTATACGTTTCGGATTACGGGAATCAGGGGATTCACTCGAGGACACATATTGTCGATCAAGAGGTTCGGGTTTTGGTCGCGAAGTTCGTCGTCGTATTATGATCGGCACCTACGCTTTGTCGTCGGGTTACTATGACGCTTATTATCTGCAAGCCATGAAGGTACGTCGGTTGATTGCTAATGATTTTGCTCGGGCTTTCTCTGATGTTGATTGCATTTTGACTCCAACCACACCGACTGTGGCTTGGAAATTGGGTGAAATGTCTGACGATCCGTTATCTATGTATTTGCAGGACATCTATACTGTGTCGGTGAACGTAGCTGGATTACCGGCGATAACTTTTCCTTCCGGCCTTTCGGAAGGGTTACCTGTTGGGGCGCAACTTATTGGTCGTCAGTTTGATGAGAAAACAATTTTGGGTGCTGCACATACTTACGAGATAGCTGAAGGTGGTTTTGATCGCTTCTTGCCACCTGAAATCAACTAACCGACCATCGTCTTATGTCAGTTAAGCGTTCAGTTAAGTTAGGTAGTAGAGTTATTGTTCGCAAAACATCTTCAGGCCGAAATTCCCATCGTGTAAATACTAAAAACGAGTCGGAAATTTTTACTGATTCGGGATATGCAGGTCGACGCAATTCCGGTAATGGAAAAGGTGCAACAGTGCGTACTTTACAGACTGACTGTCGAACTGAAGGTGGTCGAGTAGTGAATTTTGGCGGTGAAGTGACGGTGATAGGTAAGTTTGCTCGGACAGAGAAGGCCGAGTTGATTTCTTTGGCCGAGAATTTAAGTGCAGATAGGTACAAGCGTGATTCAGACGATCGTATTTTACGAATGAAGTCGACACGGGATGGTTTTATTTTGCAGACCACTAAGGGGAATTTGGCTGTAGCTATTGGTAAGCACTTGCATCGGGCCCGGAAGGGGGGTTCACTAACCATAGTTTGGTCACGACGTGATCTACCAGTCCGGGTTATCTGGAGTCCAATCATAGAAGACGATGAAAGAGAGTAATTTTTTACCATGACTGTAACTTTTGACGTACTAGCTTTAGGAGAGGGAATCGGAGTAGCCGCCGTGGTTATTTTGATGTTGTTATTAATCTGGTTGATGTTTGTAAATTTTAGACATTGGTTATCTTCCAGAAAATATGAAGTCGGCGATCGTGCTGCAATGCGGCGGCGATGGCAAGAGGTAGAATCCTTACTTGATGCTTCGGGCGAACTCAGTCCTAAACTGGCATTGATTGAAGCCGATAAATTGTTAGATCATGCACTTAAGACATTAGCCATGCCCGGCGATACATTAGGTGAACGGCTAAAATTTGCTCAGTATAAGTATCCACATTTGCGAGATGTTTGGTGGGCACATAAGATCCGCAATCGTTTGGTTCATGAAGCCAGTTACCATTTGGATCGTCGTCTGGCTCGGAAAGCGGTGAATCAATTTAGGAAGTCATTGCAGACTATTGGTGCAATTTGATTTATGGGTTTCCATTTTCTTAGGCTTCGGAGCACTGTTGGCGATCTTCGTCGTTTGCGTACTATCGTGACGATCCTCTTTGAAGAAGGTCTTTCATTTTTGGTGGACGAGTTACGTTTGCGCTATCTGGTGTCAGGTCGTTCACGATTATTACGACATTTTAAATCCGGTACACGCCTGGGACAACGTCTATTAGGTCGGCCCATAGAAGACGTTCCTCCTGAAGTTAGATTGCGTCGAGCTTTCGAACGATTAGGGCCAACTTTTATGAAGTTGGGTCAGCTACTTAGTGTCCGGCCGGATATTATTCCAGCGGAGTATATACGGGAATTAGCCAAACTTCAGGACATTGGTCCGGTATTAGCTCCAGGTATTGCAGAGAAAATTGTTGAACGCGAATTAGGAATGTCAATTGAGAATCTTTTTGAGTCTTTTGATGTACGTCCATTGGCCGCTGCTTCGATGGCTCAGGTTCATCGAGCTGTGCTTCGAAATGGAAAAGCTGTAGCAGTTAAAGTCCGACGACCAGATATTGAAAAAGTCGTTCGTGACGATATTCATATTTTGGCTTATTTAGCTCAGACAATGGAGAGACATATTCCCGAGAGTCGACGTTTTCATCCAGTAGAAGTGGTGCGTGATTTTGCTGATTGGACACTTAAAGAAATTGATCTAGAGATTGAGGGTGCTCACATGGATATGTTTAGGGATGGACTCGAGCAGATACCAGAGGTCGTCATTCCGCAAGTGTATTGGGAATATGTAAGTTCGTCGGTATTAGTGTCGGATTTAATCGAAGGTTTGAAAGTAGATGATCTGCCGGCACTCGATACCGCTAAAGTTGATCGTAAGGAGTTGGCAGTTATTGGTTTGCGAGTCGGACTGCATCAATTTTTAATTGATGGTTTTTTTCACGCTGATCCCCATCCTGGGAACCTAACCGTTTTACCAGCACACGGACATTCAGGTGATAAGGGTTATCGTCCACTCCGTTTGGGTATTTATGATTTTGGATTGGTTGGTCGTATATCTGATAGATTTCGGTTTGAGTTGATTAGCTGCTTTGTTAGTTTCGTAGAACGTGATCAAGAAAGTTACGTCCGACACGTACTCGACATGGCTGAAATTGAAGATGACGCCGATCTACACTCATTTGAAAGTGAAGCTAGAACTATACTCACGGGTGTAATGCATCGGTCGGAGCGGAAGAGTAGTATGGCTTCAGCGTTTTATCGAGTTGTTGTGACTGGAGCTAAACACGGTATTACTTTTTCGACTGACTTAGTACTTTTGGCTAAGGCATTCATGACTGTCGAAAATGTTGGTTTGAATTTATGGCCAGAGATAGATCTAGAAAAGGAGATGAAACTATTCCTAGCTGAGGTGGTCAGAGAGGAACTTGATCCGCGTCGACTAGTCTCGGATCTGAAAACTTCAGCTTTTGATAGTCTTTATCAATTGCGACAGCTACCTAGTGAGACTAGAACACTGTTTGAACGATTAGGGCGTGGAGAGATTGGAGTAAAAATGAACCTTCAAGAGATCAAGGAATTGAAAGAGGAATTTGATCGGCAGAACGATGTACGTATGTTGGCTTTTTTGGCCGCTGCCTTGCTTATCGCCTCAGCTGTTATTCTTCGAATTGATGATGAGATCAGAACCTTAGGTCTACCATTCGGTCAGATCGGTTTGGGTGTTGGCACGTTCGTAGTAATTTGGTTGATACGTCTGATTAGAAGACGACCATGATTCCTTTTTTTTCATTTCATGTTATTCGGTTAGGACCAGTCGCTATTCAGGTTTGGGGGCTGTTCGTAGCTTTGGGGTTGGTGGCCGCGTTATTGGTTGCTGGTCGTGAGGTTCGATACCGTGGGTTGCCGATTGATATTCTTTATGATTTAGCTATTTATTTTTTGATCCCCTCGTTCATTTTGGCACGAGTGTTTTATATTTTGTTTTATGATCGTAGTTCGTTTCAATTGAGTTTTGGAGATATTTGGGGTTGGTTAGCGGTTTGGCGTGGTGGTCTATCAAGTTTTGGTGGATTTTTTGGAGCAGTAATAGGTTTCTTTTTATTTAAACGTCGTCGTTATATTGATATCTGGCCTTATCTTGAGGCATTAGCTTTCGCTTTTCCGTTAGGCTATGGCATAGGTCGACTGGGTTGCTTTTTGATTCATGATCATCCCGGAATTTCTAGTACTTTTTGGTTAGCAGTGAATTTTCCGGATGGTCCACGCTTGGATCATGGTTTGTTGTTATCACTATTTGGTTTCGTATTATTTGTAGTTTTTGTTTGGTTGAAAAATAAAAAGATTAGTCAGGGTAGGACTTTTTTCCTACCTCTTCTCTTTGTTGTTTATGGTGTGTTTAGATTTGGATTAGATTTTTTGCGGGCTTGGGATGGATTGTTGGTTGACTCACGCTATTTACTCTTGACTCCGGCTCAATATGGTTCGATTGTTTTGGTTGCGACCGGCATCTTATTGTTTCGCATGTATCATCTCATCCTCTACCGTTTAAATTAACGGACAATCTTAAGTCTTTAGATAGAAAAAATGAAACATCTTATCGATAGTCGATTTTTTTTGGCGGTTTGTTCTTTTATAGTTGGGGCGGCAGTAATGACAATCGAGATGACTGCCTCGCGTGTATTAGCACCGTATTTTGGTGCATCACTTTTTGTTTGGACTGCGCTAATCGTAACTGTTTTGGCGTCGATGTCAGTTGGGTATTGGCTTGGTGGTCGATTAGCTCGACGCTATGGTGAGGGGTTAGGCATACTTTTTTGTGGAGCCTCTATCTCTCTCATGCTCGGAATGTTTGCAGTTCAATCAACATCTAATTTGCTTTCCGTGGTACTGCATCACATGGATATGGCTGCAGCTGCGCTTTTTTTAGGCTCACTATTATTATCATTTATCGTATTTTCTGTTCCGGTCTTTTTATTGGCAATGGCTGGTCCGATTATTATAAGTCGTTGGTTGGCAATTTCGGACGATGTCGGTGGTACAACTGGACGCTATTTTTCTTTGTCGACTATCGGTAGTGTTATTGGAACGATTGCACCATCTCTTTTTTTAGTGCCAGAGTTTGGAGTCAAAACTACCATGATATTAGTAGCAACCATCCTCGGTGTTCTAGGATTGTTGGCTTTGACTGGGTTTCTACGTTGGTTATCACTAGTACTGGTTATTGTTGGGATTTTGTCTGTAGTAGTACAGACTCGGATTGTGTCTATAGAGGTGGTCTACGAGCGAGAGACTCCTTATCAATTAGTAAGGGTAGAGGAACGTGCCGGACGTCGTTATTTGATCTTCAACGAAGGTTCAGGTGTGCAGTCAGTTTATTTTCCGGACGATGTTAGAACTGATTTGTATTTTGATCATTTGGCTGCCATCCCATTTTTAGGTGGTGGAAATGGTGACGGATTGGAAGTGGCGGTGTTGGGATTAGCTGGTGGAGCGGCAGTCCGACAGATGATTAGTGTTTTACCATCCGGTGTAGAGATGAATATTGTTGGGGTGGAATTAGATTCGAATGTGATTGACGTGGCACGGGATTGGTTTGGGTTGAATGAACTCCCAGTGAAGGTAGTTCGTTCGGACGGTCGTGCTTTTTTCGATACTGACCAAAAGTATGACTTAATTCTTGCTGATGCTTACAGCACTCAGCTCTATATTCCACCGCACATGGCAACTAGTGATTTTTTCGCTTTAGTTCGTAGTCGCTTGAATGAAGGTGGCTTGCTTGTCATGAACGTCAATGCTGCTGAGCGTAATTCACGATTGCTTTTGGCTATCACTAATACACTTGCCTCCGTCTTCCCGGAAGTGCATTTAAGTAAGGTTGGTCGTAGTTGGAACTGGCTGGTTGTGTCTGGGGATCAGGCACCCGACTATGCGAATGCCATGTCTTATTTACCTGACGGTTACTCAGATGTAATTGAAGCACTGGCAGCTGCACAACAGATCACTTACTCTCCTGCTGGAGAGTTGTTGACCGATGACCGGGCGCCGATTGAACTCATGACCGAGAAAATGGTTTTCGCTGAGGCCTTGCTTGGTAGGGACTGACAATGACCAGGTGTCAGCTTATTGACAACTGTCAGGTGTCTTGCTACCTTTGAACGTCACGATTGTCGCAATGGCAATCCTCTGAGAATAGGAGAAATTTGATGTATAACTCTGGCGGTAAGTCGGTCGGTGAGGGTAATTCCGAAAGAAAGTCACTCACAATCGATCTAGGTTGTTGTCAATCTGATACAGAGGTCAAGACAGTTCTCAAAAGAGCCGGCTGCATCATTACGGCTAATGGGGACGACCTGTTGCGTTGGTTGGAGTGGGGACGGGGTAGTGCCCACATCATTAGTCTGGTCATTGTCAGCGATCATGACTTGGGTCTACTCGGGGAGTATTCCCTACAACAGCTACTGGAGCGGGCGAAAGAAAAAGGTTACGGCATCTGCCCCTCGATAGTCGGTCCACTGGCTCGATTGGGCTATCACGATCAGCCAGTGAGTGAGGAGGTCTTTGTTGGGATGGAGCCGGTTTACGATGATGATGGTTGTTCCAGTTTATTCATTCTGGCAAGGAATATCGAGACCCCAATTTTGAGTGGAACATTTGTTCGGCTGCGAGAAGTATTCGTCAGTGGCAAGGAAAAACCAAACCTCTGGCTCCTGGTTGCTCCTTAAACCAAACTGAAGGTCCAACTCGTCTATTACTCCAAGATCACGATTTAAGAGTCTTATCCCTGTGGATACATCTGCGGGGTTTTTTGTTCAGGACATCAGGGGATAGGCCCTCCATCCTTGCCAGAGGCCGATTTTTCAGTCTAACTTATGGTAGCGACTATTTTTCTTTAATTTTGGGTGGCGATCAGTATCGATTTACAGAGCAATTTAATGTCTACGATCGAATTTAACATTACTCAACGTTCAGAGAAGAGCCGGGCTCGTCTTGGTGTTTTGCGTACTCCACACGGCGAGATTGAGACACCAGCCCTGGTGACTGTGGCTACACGCGGTACGGTTCGTGCTGTCACTTTAGAACAAGCGATAACAGCCGGTTCGCAGTTGCTTATCTGTAACACCTATCATCTACATCTACGTCCAGGTGAGGAAGTAGTCGGAGAGGCTGGGGGATTGCATAAATTTATAGGCTGGGATCGTCCACTCATGACTGATTCGGGTGGTTTTCAGGTTTTTAGTCTAGGTTTTGGTCGTGATTATAATCTAGGTAAGATCGGACCGACAGATGCGTCTGGTCAAGTTAAAGCTGGACAAAGACCAAAAATGCTAAAGATCGACGATGCGGGAGTTAGGTTTACTTCCTTTATTGATGGGCGAGAATTGTTTATTGGACCGGAAGAGTCAATGAGGATTCAATCCTTGCTTGGTGCTGATATTGCCTTTGCTTTTGATGAATGCACACCACCAAATGCCGATCGTGAATACACCGAATCATCCGTCGCTCAGACACATCGTTGGGCCGATCGTTGTTTAGAGGCTCGCGATCCAAAACAGGCTTTATATGGCATTGTCCAAGGTGGAAAGTTTGTCGACCTACGACGAGAGAGCGCTCAGTTTATTGCTGGACGTCTATTTGATGGATTTGGTATTGGTGGTGAGTTTGGTGAGGATAAAGATACCATGTCCGAAATGTTACGGACGGTTGTAGATGAGTTACCAGAAAATCGTCCACGTCACCTATTAGGGATTGGGCATCCAGATGATATCGAGTTGATTATACGCGAGGGTGTAGACACCTTCGACTGTACCGTACCGACACAATATGCTCGGCATGGAACCGCTTTCACCTCAGCTGGTCGAGTCAGCATTAGTGCATCATCTAATCTTCGTCGTCATGGTCCACTTGATCCGACTTGTGATTGCCCAACTTGTATCACGAATTCTCTTTCTTATATTTGCCATCTCTATCGAGCAAAAGAAACCGCCGCAGCTATCCTGTTGACCGTACACAATTTGCACTATTTCAATCGGTTAGTTGAGGATGTGCGTGACCGCATTAGAAGCGGCAGTATTTAATGACTATGGATTCTTTTGAACGACTGCTTGAGTCGTACGATTATAATTTTCCATCGGCTGCAGTAGCACTTGAGCCGGCCTCACCTCGCGACTCTGCTCAACTGCTAGTTTTTGATCCGCCCTCCGGTCGGGTCATTTTTGATACCTATCGTCATTTGACGCGGCACCTACCACCTAATTCATGTTTAGTTTTTAATGAAACAAAGGTTCTACCAGCAAGAATTGAAATTGTTAAACAATCCGGTGGTCGAGCGCGGGTCTTGTTTTTACGTCGTGCCGGACAAAATTCTTTTTTTGCTTTGTCCGATCGTAAATTGCCAGTTGGTGAAACAGTTCGAGTTGGAGACACAGAGCTTCGAGTTGGAATTGGAGCCAATGGTGAGTATCGACTTTCAGTGCTTGTAGGAATGACTGTTATTGAGTTGCTAACTCGGTTTGGGCAAATGCCACTACCACCATATCTCAAGAAGACATCACTCAAAGAACGGGAGGTTAGACGTAAATATCAAACCGTCTTTGCTCGACGATCCGGTTCGGTTGCTGCTCCGACCGCTTCGTTACATTTCACACCGAGATTACTGAAGTCATTACGGCAAGCTGGACATCAGATCGTCTTTGTTACGCTACATGTTAATCTCGGAACCTTCATGCCGCTGCAAGTCGAGCAGGTTAAAATAGGGGAGCTGCATGAAGAGAGTTATGAGATTAGTACTGCTGCCGCTAAGATCATTGAACAAGCTAAAAAAGAAGGCCGATCGTTGATCGCTGTTGGTACCACCGTTGCTCGGACTTTAGAATCGGCGACTGGGCGTAGGTCAGGACTGGCGGGCAGTGGCACGACACGCTTGTTTATCCGTCCTGGTTATCGTTTCAAATTGGTCGATGGATTAATTACCAATTTTCATGTTCCTAAGTCTAGCTTACTCATGTTAGTAGCCGCCTTGGTTGGTCGTCAGACAATACTCAGGCTATATCAGCATGCGATCGGAGCTGGCTTAAGATTATTTTCTTTTGGTGATGGTATGTTGATTCGGCCGGCCGTCAAGCACCACGAATTGGGAGTTCGTCCGAGCGCTACTGGTCCCAAATCCAGTAAGTCAGGTAAGATAACTAAAAGAGCTGTAATAGATAAATGATTTAATGACACTTTTTTCAAGTTTAAATAAGAAAGCCGGATTTATCACTTAGTCATGTATGAAGGCAACTAGATTTATCGTCGCTATCGCGATGGCAATTGCATTGTTTGTGGCACCAGCCTCACAAGCTATTAATTCGGTCGGTGAGATACCTAATGGGTCGCTAATTAAGAAGGATGGTTCGTCCTCGGTCTACTACTATGCCGACGAGGGACGTTATGTCTTTCCCAACGAACGGACTTTCTACACTTGGTACGACGGTTTCGATAGTGTGCTAACGGTAATGCCGAATGTTCTGTCGTCCATTCCTCTACGTGGCAACGTCACTTATCGTCCAGGTGTCAGAATGGTTAAGATTCAGACTGACCCCAAAGTCTACGCTGTCGACGCTGGTGGCACGCTGCGTTGGGTTAATTCTGAAGGTGTGGCTCGAGCCTTGTATGGCAATAATTGGAATCGACAAATTGATGATGTGCCGGACGCATTTTTTGTTAACTACGTGGTCGGGGAGCCGGTGAACGTTGCAGCTGATTTTAGTCCAGCTCAGGTTCGAGCTCAAGTCAGAAACATACGTGAGAATCGGGTGGCGACTCCTACGCCATCTACACCTGATCCAGTCGAGCCTACTCCATCTACACCTGATCCAGTCGAACCCACTCCATCTACACCTGATCCAGTCGAACCCACTCCAGCAGCTTCAACAATTTCAGCAGACCGACTTCAGCCATCAGATTTAGTATATCGTGGTGCTTTTCGTCTGCCTGCGGCCGCTGACGGCATGGGTTGGGAATGGGGCGGGGATGCCATGACCTACTATCCGAACGGTGATCCGTCTGGTCCGGCGGATGGTTATCTTGGTTCGTTGTATGGTACTGGTCACGCTTGGAACATGAGCGTCTCGGAGATCGCTATCCCTATTCCACGAGTCTCAGCTACCAAAAATACAGAAGATTTGAATCGAGCTACTACATTGCAGGGTTTCGCCGATGTACGCGGTGGGCTGTTTAATCCACTCGAGGAGATCATTCGGGTTGGATTGGAGTATCTACCAGCTCAAGGCTCACAGACTTCGGGTAAACTTTATTTGGCCTTCGGACAGCATTTTCAGGAAGAAGGTTCATCTCAGTTAATGCCATCGCATGCTTGGTGTGAGCTTGATTTGTCGCATCCTAATACTAAAGGTATTTGGTGGGTTGATGGAGAGAATATCTATAGTGTTAACGATTACTTATTCTCGATTCCTGAAGATTGGGCCGATGCCTATGTTGGAGGACGAGTGTTAGCGACTGGACGCTACCGTGATGGTGGTTGGTCGGGCCAGGGGCCTTCAATTTATGCCATAGCACCCTGGGATTACGGCAATCCTCCAGTTTCAGGAACACACATTCAGCCGATTCAACTTCTCCAATACGATACTTCTTACGATAATGACGCTTTGTTTAGTAGTTCGGCTCGGACTATAAACAATTATCACCACTCCGATACTTGGACTGGGGCAGCTTGGTTATCGAGTGGCGACAAGGCTGCGGTTGTTTTTGCAGGCACCAAGGGTTTTGGTGATTACTGGTATGGCGATGTTAACGGTCCCTGTACGGATTGCGCTTCACAGCGTGGTTGGTGGAGCGATCGGATGGATGGTCAGATCATTTTCTATGATCCCGACGACCTAGCGGCAGTGGCTCGTGGTGAGATGGAACCGTGGCAGCCACAACCTTACGCCACTATGGATTTGACACCGTATTTGTACCGTCGTTGGGCGGCACAAGAGATGTTCCGAGTCGGGGCTATCGCCTTCGATCGAACACACGGCTTCCTTTACTTGTTTGAACAGTTAGCTGACGGTGATTTGCCACTAGTGCACGTCTGGAAGGTGAATTGAGCTAAGATCGAAAATTAAAATTTTAAGTTCCTGACTTAAATCTCCGGGCGTAAGCCCGAGAGATGCAGTTGATTCCAGTGTCCTCTTGTCCCAAACTGTAAGTATGGAGTTCAAGAGACTAAGCAACTGCGTATATCATTGCGAATACCATCTGGTGCTCGTAAGCAAATACCGTCGAAAGATATTCAATGAGGGAATTTTTGCTTACTTCGAGATTAAGCTCAATGAAATCAGGAAGCACTACCCGCTTATCGAATGTAAAACAGTCAATCATGATAAAGACCACGTCCATTTCCTAATCTCCGTCCCGCCAACCATGAGCGTGGGTAGTGCGGTCCGAATAATCAAGAGCAACACCGCCAGAGCACTGAAGCAAAAATTCCCGTTTCTCAAGGAATTGTACTGGGGAACGGACGGAATTTGGTCAGACGGGTACTTTGCTACGACAGTTGGTATTAACGAACAGATGATAAAGCAGTACATCGAGCAGCAAGGACAAGAGGACACTGGACAAGCGAAGCTTGCGTTGGGTTGAAACCCCGAGCGTAAGCTCGGGGAGCTTCATCCCCCTTAATCGAATTTAAACATTATGTAGAATATTCCAATTACTGATAAGAGAATTGCCGAAATGCCGATCGTTTTAAAAACTTTATTATTCTCTAGTTTTTTGCTAAAAATAAGAGCGATAAGAATTCCGACAACAAGCCAGATTGCTAAATTTGCAAAAAACATTGGCCATATATCAGATGGCGGCCAATCACTACCCATTGGAGGAACTGGATATTCGAAAGCCTTAAACGGAAAACCCCCTGTTGCTATTGGCTTGTTTATATCTTCAAAGGCATTTGGCTATTCTCGGTATGAGAAGAATAGAGTGAGCCATTGAAGTGCGACGCCGATTCCTAATCCTGAGATAATTTTGTTCTTCATAGTGTTATGGGGTCAAAATTTCATATAACGTTTCGGCATAACAGAAGTTTTGAGCCGATTTAATTGTAGTTCAGCTGAAATTTAGGCAATCGTCCATAGTCGCACTTGCTTAGTCTATCTTCTAACTTAAGGCACAAAATTTGGGCGGAGCAAAATTGACATTCCCTGAAATATATTTGAGTCAATTTTGTGGAGCCTGTTATGCCGTGTTAGGCGATGTAATTTTTTCTCATCCTTATTATTCGTTTCCTTCTGGTTTTCTTTTTTATAAAATAAAGCAAAATAGGATTTTCTGTTTTGGGCTTTGGGCATTCACCCCTTTAATTCCCCTCTGCCCAAAACCCAAAACGCCTTATTTGTATTTTATGGCTTAAAATGGCCATATTTTGCTAAAATTAGCAATTTCTTGATTTTAGTATTGATAAATAATCTATAATATGATTGATTCTAGTATCAATTGAGTAGATATTGTTCTGCAAATTTACGCAGACAAATCTCCGATTGGTACAGTTCTTTGTACAAGACGAGAGAAAATAACGGTTAATCCTCTTTTCTGTTTCGTGAGTAGCGCATTGGAAACCTAAATTAGGGATCTAGCGCGCTACTCATGTCGAGTAGACGAGATCAAATCAACTCAAAAAGGAGGATTCAATCATGCGCGTTTTGGTTGTCGAAGACAAGCAGTCGCACTGCGAGTCGGCCAAGGAGACCCTTTCTGGGCATAAGCTCACCGTCGTCAAGTCATTCGACGAAGCGATGGAACTCATGTCGCAGAAGATCGATGAGGACAACGTTCAGCGACTTCTCGTCGAGGCAGGGTTCCCGACGAAGCCGGACTCCAAGAACATGGAGCGGTGGAGTGCTTACTGGAAGGCACACGACGAGGCGGAAGCCAAGTCGGTGATTCCTTTCCCGTTCGAGGTGGTGCTGACGGACATGATGATGCCAATGAGCGAGCAGATGCTCGCCCCAGGGGTTTTCAACCCCGGCGAGCAGGTACCCTACGGCTTCATCATCGCTCTCAAGGCGACTCTGTGTGGTGCCAAGTTCGTGGCTATGGTCACGGACACCAATCACCATAAGGGTGCCATGAGCGCGGCCATCGACCATCTCGGCGGTGCGTCCTACCACGACGGCTTCAAGCCCAACTTCGTGGTCAACGGCGCTCGCGTCATGTTCGTGCACACGCCGTTTGTAGAGGATCCGGCGCTCGGCGTCAAGTGCTACAACTGCGTCGGTGGAACCGCTTGCGGCTACTGCCGAACCCCGTTGACCGCCGAGGGGAAGTGCCCTCGTGCCAAAGGGGACGCCGCACATTCGAAACCGTGCCACGTCTGCAATGGCAGGGGGACGCACGACACCACGGTGCACGAGCGGAAGGACTGGGGCAAGGTTCTCGCCGACCTCACCGCCTAACTCACCCTCCTCTCGTCTCACGCTCATGCCCTCTGCGGAATTCGTCAATGACGAAAAATCCAAAGGGGGCTTTTTCTTATATAAAAATTCGTTTTCTGTAGCGGAGCGAAAGAAAACACCTTATTTCCCCTCTATAAATAAAAAGAAAATTTTATTATATTATTACTTAATAAAGTAGTTGATATTCTTTTTATACAAAACCGCGAACTTCTTTAATTCTAGTATATCTAGCCTCTGTTCGCCAACCTCAACACGGGACACATACGACTGCGTTCGCTTTAACTTTTTTGCGACATCTATTTGTCGCAAACCTGCTTCAAGCCGAGCTTCCCGCAGTTTTCTGACAAAATCCGCATATTCTTTTGTTCGTATTGTGTCTACCATAATGCTATCAGCATATATGCTGGATTGCAATACCTAAACTTTGCATATTATGATAAACTGTATTTATGATAACGGCGAAGCAAAACCAAAAATTTCCTTTCCATTTCTTTTTCCGCTTCGCGGCGGAGGGGGGGGAGGAGACGCGAGAAAAATGCAAGGAAATTTTTTGGTTTTTGCACACGCGAGTCCGCGAGCGTGTCCGAGGCGCATTGGTTCGCATCACCACGCAATCGGAGTGTACGAGGCAGTTTCAAGTCACCACGCGCTCCGCGCGTGCGATTAGTCGGCATCAGGGTTGCTTTCAAAATACATTCGAACTTTGTTTAATACACACCGCCAAAAAGAAAATTCCCGCCCCGTGCGGGGCAGGAACTTTCTTCTGGCGGTGTTTGTTGGACAAAGTTCGAAACTATTTCGAGCAAAATCCAAATGATTAAAACTACTAATGCGGACGAGGCAGGGCGAAACAATTTGTCTGGGGGAATGGATTCGCCCTGCCTCGGCTGATTTCCCGCCCGCAGGAGGGGTCTGGGGAGGAATGCGGGCGGGTTTCGGACTGGGGGTTTTCGGAAATTCGGCGGCTATTACCTATTTTAGCTCTTTCTTCTCTGTTTTCATAATTTCCAATGGATATTAACAAACTTGTATTTGTAGACTTTCTCAAATATATGCTAAAATAGGATTATACATTATGAAGAAGCAAATCCGAACAATCGATCTTTTTGCAGGATGTGGGGGTTTATCCCTCGGATTTGCGTCCGCTGGTTTTAAAATTGTCGGTGCTGTGGATAATTGGGCGCCCGCCGTCAAAACATATCGTCGTAATTTTACCGACCATGATATTTTTGACCTAGATTTATCTGATGTTGAAAAAAGTGTTTCCGAATTATCAAAACTCCGACCAGACATTATTGTCGGCGGGCCTCCATGCCAAGATTATTCTCATGCAGGAAAAAGAGACGAGACGAGAGGTAGGGCAGACCTCACAGTTTCTTATGCAAAAATAATTTCAAATATAAAACCAGAGTGGTTTGTAATGGAAAATGTTGACCAAATCACAAAATCAAAAAAACTTACGGAAGCAAAAGAGATTTTCAAAAAAGCTGGATATGGATTAACGCAAATAGTTCTCGACGCAAGTCTTTGCGGAGTTCCGCAAAAACGAAAACGCTTTTTCTTGATTGGAAAATTAAAGGCACACGATAATTTTGCCCTTGCTCTTATTCAGGAAAAAATTGCTACCTCGCCAATGACTATTAGAGATTATTTTGGTGATTTGGATTTTGATTATTATTATCGACACCCAAGAAATTACAACAGGCGTGGAGTATTTAGCGTAGACGAACCAAGTCCAACTATACGAGGCGTAAACCGCCCTATTCCGAAAGGATACCCCGGACATTCACTCGATAAAGTAAAAGATTTATCAACAATTCGTCCGCTCACTACATTGGAACGCGCTCAAATCCAAACCTTTCCAAAAGATTTTATTTTTGAGGGTTCTAAAACTGAAATAGAGCAACAAATCGGAAATGCTGTTCCAGTAAACCTAGCTAACTTTGTAGCTTCGGTGATTATGGAGATAGTCGAAAACGGAGTCCCAAAAATAACTGCTCCAGCAACCCTTTTCGAAAGAGAAGATATTGGGGTATTAGCTTAATTGCCTTCGGCAATTTCCTCCACTGTTTCAAAGAGATCAATCGTGTTTTGAACGATTCCGTCAAAGCGCCTTTCTGGGCTCAAAAGTTTCTCGCCTCCTCCAAGGATAATGTCCTTTATTTCTGGGCGAGTTATTCGTGGGTTCAAAAGTTGTGGCGAACGCATATATTCCCTTGTTTTCATTCCGCCAATAGCGAATGCTTTGTCATTTTTTGTCCCGTAAGTGTAGGTATCAATGATGTGTTGATGGTCAATTTTGCCCTCAACCGCGAATTGATAAAGCATTTTTACCAACCAAACAACAGAACGCTCTGGACGAGTAATTGAGCCATTATCTGATACCTGATTTACAAATAATCTGGTGAGGGCAAAATTGCTCCACACAAAAATATCAAGACAATTATCTGCCAATACTGTTGATTTACCTTTTGTTTTCCAAACGGGCTGTATTAAAAGAGGTTTTTCTTTATCAGGATTTTGGAGAATTATAGTGTTTAGTACTTCAACCAACCTCGGCAAAATAGCTTCAACCCGTGATGTGTCGTTCCAATCAATTCTCCTTCCGCAAACAGGTTCAAGGATTTCTCGTAGTTGCTCTCGATTTTCTCGCATTGAATCAGCAAGTCCGAGCGCAAGATATACAATCGTATCTGGTCGCACAACTATTTCGCTTCCAAAATCTACATCAGCACAATCGGAAGTTTGATCGTCAGGCAAAGCCGTGAGCTTGATTTCTAGCGGTTTCAAATACTCAAACGTTCCACCATTTCTCTTTTGAATAACTAAGTCCACTCTTGGCAACCAACCTTCTGCCAAATCTCTATAGGGTTCAAATTCGCTTTCAAAAGAGAAATAAATATGCTCGTTCGTCGGAGATATGCCATATAGATTTTCTACTGAAATTGTATCGTGATATGTGGCAAGTTCCTGATTGAGTTTTATATATACCAAAGGAAGCTCACGGCTTGCCATGTAGTTGGCGAGAGCTGTAGGAAAAGTATTATTGAATTGATTCTTTCCCCATGAGCTTTCGCTAGAAAAATCTTTGTTGGAGTATACTATGCCAAATAGCCCTGGATTTTGAGTGTTGTTTGGCATAATTATTTTATAAAAAAGGAAATGTCCTTTTTGTAGATTACGGCAAATTTTTTTATCTCCGCCACATCAAGTCGTCTTTCGCCGGATTCAATTTTTGAGAGAAAAGATTGTGGTTTACCAAGTTTGTCCGCAACCTCTTGCTGGGCAAGCCCAGCCTCAATACGCGCTGTTTTCAAGCGTTCTATGATTTCTTTGTAGTCTTTTGTATAAACAGACTTGCTCATATATTTACAATGATATATCCTTTTATGGTATAATCCCAAAATGGGATATACTATATTTATGAATCTAGCCGCCGAATTTCCGAAAACCCCCAGTCCGAAACCCGCCCGCATTCCTCCC
>MGFG01000030.1 GCA_001791745.1 Candidatus Uhrbacteria bacterium RIFOXYC2_FULL_47_19
AATTAATCAACTGCCGCCCTGCCGGCGTAGCCGGCAAACTCAAAACCACCGGACCTCAGTCCGGTGGTCGGTTATTTTGGTACGTTACCAGTGTTTTTATTAAAAATGTAATAAAATAGCCAGATTTGCTATAATTGTGTCTGACTAATAATTCCACCGCACTTCTTATGGGCTATAACCAGGAAAAACCTAAGGGTCGACGGACAGCAACCTTCGGTGTATTGCTGACTCTCGTACTTACTATCGGATTGTTTAGTGGTGCGTTGTATTTATGGTATTTAGGCTTGGATGTCGTTGGACCGACTCCCGACATCAATTATCGTCCAGCATCATCTAATCAAGATAGGGGTGAGGTCAAGCGCTTTGATTCTGAGCAAGATTTTAGCGATTGGTTAGAAAAAGCTGATAGTTTAGCTGCATATGGTGGCGATTCGGGAGTGGAGATGGGTATGGGTATGACGCGCGCGATTAGCAGTATTCAGACTGAGGATATGGCCGTAGCGGCCCCCATGGCTAGTGTTAGTGAAAAAAGTTCTTTTGATATGGGTGGTGGGTCAGCTCCAGATCGTTTTTCTGGGACTAATGTTCAAGTCGCTGGTATTGATGAGCCAGACATTCTAAAAACTGACGGTCGTGAGATTTATTTTTCGCCGGGCATAATGCCGATTTTATATCGTGGTATGCCAACTCCAATGCCGTTGGATGTTATGCCCGAGACGTTTTCGATAGAGGAACCGTACTATGATCAACAATCAAGCATTAGTGTTGTAAAGGCTTTTCCTGCCGAAGAATTGGCTTTGGATTCGGAGATTAAGGGTGATGGCGATTTACTGCTCCATGACAATATATTAGCAGTTCTATCTTACGACGGGGTTCGTGCTCAGAATGTTAGTGATCCAGCATCTCCGCAGGAAGTTTGGCAGGTGTCCTACGAGAACAACAGTTGGTTGGTCGACGCGCGACTCAAGGGTGGTGAGCTTTTTCTAATTCTCTCTAGCAGCATTAACTATGCTAGACCTTGCCCGTATGCTCCTTTATTGGGAATTGAGGGTAAGGTGGAGATTGCTTGTTCCGCTATTTGGCATCCGGTTATTCCAGTACCGACCGATGTGACCTATACCGTTTTGAAGGTCGATATGGCTACTGGAAAAGTTAAACAGACTGCCTCGTTTGTTGGTGCACAAGGTTCATCAGCTGTCTACATGTCTGCGGACAACATCTACGCCACGTACTCGTTACCGGCCGATACCTTCACCTTCGTTTCCGGATTCTTAATGGCGAATGCTGACGTTGTTCCGTCGTATGTATTGGAGAAGCTCGATCAGGTCATTAATTACGATTTAGCTGATGAAACTAAGTCGGTCGAGTTACGAAACGTGCTAGGGCGTTGGTTCCAGTCACTTGATCAAGATGAGGCGTTGAGTCTTGTGACCGAAATGAATAATCGGATTGGTGATTATATTAAGGTTCATCTACGGGAGCTACAGCAGACCGGCATAGTCCGGTTGGACACTAATAAGTTGGAAGTTAAGTCATCAGGATCTATCCCCGGTACTCTGTTGAATCAATTTTCACTGGACGAATACGATGGTTTCTTACGTGTAGCCACGACTTCTGGTGAGACTGGTGGCATGTTCTGGATGTACGGTTTGGGGGGCGGACGCAATGACAGTGCCAACGATCTTTATGTCTTAGATATGAATCTGAAAGTAGTTGGTCAGGCTCTAGGTATGGGTCCTGATGAGCGTATCTATGCAGTTCGATTCGTTGGTGAGCGAGGATATGTTGTAACTTTCCGCCAAACCGATCCATTTTATGTATTGGATTTATCTAATCCACGTCGACCGACAGTCGAAGGTGAACTGAAGATACCCGGATACTCATCTTACCTGCATCCACTTAAAGATGGCCGGATATTGGGAGTGGGACAGGAAGACAATCGAGTTAAATTATCGCTTTTTGACGTAACAAACCCAACCGATCCGAGTGAGCTTGATAAGTACAGTCTTAACGAGTATTGGTCTGACGTACTCGATACTCATCACGCCTTCCTTCTGGATGCTGAGCATGAAATTTTCTTCTTGCCCGGATCTAATGGTGGTTATGTGATGTCCTATTCGGATGATGAACTTAAACTTTCGAAGGCTGTGAGTGGCATACGTGCTAGACGGGCTCTTTATCTAGATAATTATCTCTATGTTGCCGGTGACGACCAGATTGTAGTGCTTGATATGACTGATTGGCAGCGAGTTAACCAGCTGGAGTTACGTTAGTTGACTGAATAATAAACAAAAAAAGAGGTGGATGACCCGCCTCTTTTTTGTTGGTTGAACTAGTATTCTTTTTTGTGTCGTAAGAACAGTCCGATAGCTAGTGCATGGGTAACGTTCAATGATTCCAGTTGTTCATTATGTGGAATTTCGATTCCCTGTCCAGTGAGTGGTAGACGAATACCTGAGCCTTCAGAACCGGCAATAAGAGCGATTCGATGCGGGTTGATTAATTGATCCGGTCCGACGCAACCAGGTCGCTTTTCTAGACGGAATATCTGGCGGTTAATGTTGGATAGATAAATAACAGCTTCTTCTGGTGTTAGTTTAAACCAAGGCACGGCAAACATTGCTCCCGCTGATGAACGGATTACCTTGGGTGATGTTACGTCGGCTGACTCGACAAGTAATAAGGATGTCCCGAAACCCAGACATAATCTCAGGATCGCACCGACATTGCCTGGATCTTGCACACCATCGAGTACCACCAGAGTGGAGGAGTTATCTAAATCCTCTTTCGACCAGTTTGGTATGCGGGCTACAGCGGCTATATCTTGAGGTGTTTCGGTTGAGACCAGGCGATCAAATTCTGGAGTGTCATTGCGAGAGAAAGTGAACTCGACTGCTGGTCCGGCAGCGGCTATTATTTTTGTTCCTTCAACTAAACATAAACCAGATTCCTCACGACCTTTCCCACGATTTAGCGAACGGATCAGTTTTTCTTGATTCTTAGTTAGCATGGTGGATGTGTTTATTTGACGAGAGAAGTGTAGGTTGTGGTCACCATTCTGGTCAATTACTTGACCACTTGATTGGTTTCTGCTATCTTGTTATTTCGTCCTAGGACGAAACGGAGGAATTATTGAGGAATTCAACTTGGTCAATGATCGCTTTCGCCTTGACATCGATTGTGTTCTCCGGTATGGCGTTCAAGGCATGTTCATTAGCATCTAGAACTAATGACTTGGATTCGGTTGTTGGTTCTAGCGACACCTTTAGAATCGCTGGTGTTTTTTTCATTTTTTTATCTATCGTCAGTGGTTGGATGTTCCGGTATTTTTTGGCACTTTCTTTAAAGAAAGTTAGTGCTCACAAACGGTCAGCACTGAAGAGACACCAGATTCTGTAGCTCGCGCCTTTGCGGGCTTTTTTTGGTCGAAATATTCTCTTTTAGGGCTACTTTCTTGACTTTTTTCGGGCAATTAAGTAATATACTTCTTGGTAAGACGGCCTTGGACCAACGAAGACGTCACGTTTCGACGAACGAACTCGAAGGTGAGAAGGGAAAAGTCTACCGAAAAGGTCGGTTAATTAAAACGCAACGACAACAAGTCGAAACGTACACACATGGACGACTTCCAAATGGGTGGAGCCCGCGCTCCTCGTCAGATGTTCGATGTTTCCTCTCTCGGCCTCAAGTGCGCCGAGTGCGGTAGCGACATCAAGGAGCTCCCGTTCGAGCCCAACCAGGATCGCCCGGTCTACTGCCGCGATTGCAACCGCAACCGCCGGCCAGCTCGACCGCGGTTCTAAACAGAAACCAGCAAGCTCCACCTTTGGGTGGGGCTTTTGGTTTTAGACGGTTACTTTTTAAGACAAAGACGACTAGTTATTAATTAGGTAGTCGATGACTTTGCGAGCGATGTTTATACCTGTTGCCAGCTCGAAGCCAGAGAAGCCGGGTGTACGATTGACCTCCAAGATAACTTTTCGACCATCTTTTGTTTCGGCCAAGTCTACACCAGCGAATTCGTACCCGAGTATTTTAGCCGCCAGTTCACACATCTCCAGTGTTTTAGTCGGTAGGTTGACTAGTTCGGCTCGTCCGCCCAATGATAAGTTGCGACGAAAATCACCAACAGGTGGTTCTTTGCTTACTGCTCCTAAGGCATGGAAGCCGAGCACTAAAATACGGTATTCATTTTTTATTTCCAGTTTTTCTTGCAATAGACAAGGCCATTCATTTTCGATTGATAATACCTCTTCAGCTTCGTGTCGGTTTTTGGCCAAATGAACCCGCTCACCTTTTGAGCCGTGCACAGATTTAACAATAATCGGCCAAGTAGTTCGATTAAGATGATCTCTAATTTCCGCTGGTGAGTTGGTTTGAAGTCCGTATGGTACTGGCAATCCAGCTAACTGTAGCTTCCAAGCCGAATAAGTTTTGCTTTGGATGTAGATACCCGTAGCGAGTGATTGGTCCATAATACGATATCCGGATCGGTGAAAGAGTTCGGCCAGAAGTAGAGATTCAGAGACATACGGAAAAAGAGAACGAAAAAGTAGTCCATCGAAGGAGTCTAGTAGGTTGCGGCCGGCTAGCGTCACAATAAAACCAGACTTCGAGAATTCGAAAGCCAGATCCTCGACTGGCGCAACAGTCGCAGTGTGGCCGGTAAGCCGTGCCTCGTCCATAAGTCGTTTATGTTCGACGAAATCCGGATGCCCTAGTATTAGTAGTCTCATACGGGCGCAGTATAGAGATTTGTCTTACGATCGGCAATATCTAACATAGATTGTGATAATAAGTGGATAGTGACAAAAAAACGGACCTACTTAGATCCGCAATTTTTGTGTTGTCTCATTTTGATTCGACCACTGCCTGACATTCTTTCCAGATTTGTTTGGTTCGGCTACGTGGCAGTTGTAGTCGATCAGAAAGTCGGTCCGGATCTTCGATGACTACTTCACGGCAGAGTAGTAGATCGTTTTTAGCGAAGCGTTCTAACTCCCATTGACGTAGATTATCAATGACTGTGATTGGATAGAGTGCAGTGTGATCGACCATTTCAGCCAGTGATTGACCCATTCTCCAGCCGACCATGTTGATACCACGACATAGACCGAATTGCATGGCTCGATCGGAGAAAGTTCCATTAGTAACGATCCAAATTTCATCAAAAAGTGGACAACTCCGATTGGTTTCGGCACCGTCACGCAGGTCATTGTATCTGGCCCAGGTAGCTAGTGTGTCGCGGAGTGTTACCGTGTCAGCAAAACGGTTGCGAAATTTAGCCTCAATTACCAATGAATGTCCTCCTTTGGTCGCCACAACATCAACTTCATGTTTAACACACAGTCCAATGTATTCCTGCTCAGGAACTAAGGCAGTATAGTCGTAAGCATTTAAAATGGAGGCTACGTATTTTTCAAATTTGAAGCCAGCTGGACCTAGTCTTAGTAGAGCTGTTCGGAGATTGTAGCGCTGAGCTAAATGTCGACTTTCGCGTCGTAATTCTTTGCGGACTATTGCAAAAAGTCGTTTAGTTGCCATTCCGTTGCGGACCTTAGCTTGTATACGCTGTAGAACGCGATCAGCTAATTCGTTGTTAGCACCAGCACGCTTGATTGTCGCACGGATTTTGTTTGGATCGAATGTTACCAACTCACCGTTCGATTTTTTTATTAACATCGTGATTATGGCTAACGTTTCAATCGACTAGTAAGTGCAACCAGGAGGAAGATTGATGTGCCAGTTAGGATGATTGTGGCTCCTGACGGCAAGTCGTATAAGTAGGAAATTGATAGTCCTAAAAGGACCATTAATTCGGACATGACGATTGACATGACGATATGACCGCGGAAATTTGATGATAACAGTCGACTGGCGGCAGGTGGCAAAATCAGCAAGGCCGAGACCAAGATAATGCCGAGTATCTTAACTCCCAGTACTGTGGCTAAGGCTAAGGCAACGTATAAAATGATTGTTTGTAGACGCACTGGAACGCCACTAACGATAGCTTGGTCTTCAGACAGCGACATGTAAGTTAATTGGCGGAAAGAAAGTAGTAACCAAGCTAAAATAATTACTCCAATTATTAGTATGTAGGTCAGATCAATAGCGCGAACAGAGAGAATGCTACCGAACAAAAAAGATACTAACTCTGGTTGATAGCCACGAGTGAAACTCATTAGTACGACACCTAGGGCCATGCTGGCAGTAAACAAGATGCCAATCAAGGTGTCTGATGATAGTTTGGTGCTGCGTTCTAACCACCAGACAGCCAAGGCCACAACTGCAGCCCAGGCTAAGGCTATTGGTAGAGGAGAGACACCGACTAGGAGAGCGATGGCAATGCCAGCCAGTGAGGCATGAGCAATACCGTCACCAAAAAAAGCCATTCTTCGGACAGTGACGAAAATTCCCAGGATCGACAATATTAATGCCAGCATTGCACCGGCGAGCAAAGCTCTCTGCATGAAGGGAAAATGTAGTATCTCAAGCAACAGCATGGTTTAGTATTTCTTTTTTTTGGTTGTGGTTTTTCGTTTAGTTGCACTGGTGCTGTTGTAGGCATGGACGTGAGTATGTCCATGTTCAAAGATCTGTGTTTGATCACCAAAGATTCGGCCAATGCCTTTAGTGGTTAGTAATTTTTTTGGTGGACCAAAACAAATCATTTTGTGATTTAGGCAGACGACCGTGTCTACCAATTTGGAGACAACTGACAGTTCATGGGAGACCATTAATACGGTCGTATCATGTTCGCGGTTAAGATGTCTGATTATGTCGTAGAACGCCTCTTCGCCGACGATGTCTATACCACTCGCTGGTTCATCTAGAACTAATAGATCAGGATTATTCAACACAGCTTGGGCAATGAGTACGCGTTGTAGCTGTCCACCGGAGAGTTGTCCAAGTTGCTGTTTGAGGATACTGGCTGGTAGTCCGACTTCGTCGATCATTTCGTCAATTTTTTCTTTTTCAAGATGACGATGACGTGCCAACTCCATAAATTCAGCAACAGTAATCGGAAATCGTCGATCAAAGTCCAAGCGTTGTGGTACATAACCGATCATGGGGTGAGCATCAGCGATTAAGTGATCGAAGATACGAACCTGACCGGAGTCCATGGTTGTTAATCCTAAAATAGCCTTGACTAGGGTAGTTTTGCCTGAACCGTTTGGTCCGATTATGGCTGCCACTGACCCAGCTGGAATCGAAAATGAAACGTCATTGACGACTTTTTGTCCACCAAAAGAAACTGTACATCCAACAATGGAGACAGCCGGCGGTCTATTACTGGTTTTTGGCAATGATTTCGGCATTAGCAAGCATGGTTTTGATGTAGGAAGTATGGTCTCCGGTTCCACCCAATGGATCAAGGATAGCCATCTTTAACTGATGATCATGAATGAAAGGTTGTAGTGTGTCAGTTGAAATTTGGGGTTCGGAGAATAAGATTTTGGAACCAGAACGACTGACTGCTTGACCTAATGCAGCCAAGTATTGTGGTGTTGGTTCTCGTCCAGGTGTCGGTAGAAATGAACCGATGATTGTCAGACCATACTCTTCAGTAAAATAGTACCACGCGTCATGAAGGGTGACTATTTCGCGGTTGCCAGTTAGTTTGAGTGTTTCGCGTAGTTGAGTATCAGTCCGATCTAACTCTGCTTGATAGTGATCGAGATTGGTTGTGAAATGCTCAGCTAGATCCGGATACCTGATAGCTAAATCAGCTGCAATATTGGCGGCGATTAGTTTGGCGTTGGGTATGGATAACCAGTAATGAGGATCAATACCGTCTGAATATTCATTGTCATGATTTTCTTCCTCCTCATCTTCGTCGAGTGCTCGACGAAGCGGTACATTGGTGTCTACTACTACGATTGGTTTTTCAGCGCCGTCGGCTAGTGTTTCGGCCCAAGAGTCAATACCGTGCCCGAAGGCAAAGACCGCTGATGCTGAGCTAATTTGACGTATAATCGACGGAGTCGGTTCGAAAGTATGAGGACTGGCTCCGGGTGGTAGTAGACAGACAACAGTTAGGTCGTCTCCAGCCACATTACGGGCAATATCATAGAGTGGAAAGATGGTGGCGGCCACTGTCCGGTCCGAAGTCTCTGTAATCATCTTCCGTGATGGGAAGATGAACAAGATGATAGCGAGTATCGCCACAACCACGATCACTACTGCAATTTTTTTAGTGTTAACGGACATATTTTTTGATTTGATTAGCGATGTCTGGCGAGGCAAGATTCGCAAGTTTCGTAGAATTCAAGTAAGTGATTGGAACTATCTTTTAGTGGGCAGGGGATACAACCAACCTGGCCACAGTCATGACAAACTGTGTGGGCGTGATGACTTCGTTCGGCTAATTCGTAGAGTGTTTTACCACCGTGTCCAATTATAGAACGAAGGATGCCTTTTTCGGTTAGAACAGTCAGGTTACGATAGACAGTCGAAAGATTTACTTTTTTGAGTTCAGTGAACAATTGATCAGCGGTCCAGGCGCGGGCTGGATCGATTAGTTCAAGTAGATGCAATCGATCAGTGGTCTTGCGTAGGCCAGCTTGTCGAAGGGTTTTTTCGGCGATGGCTTTGATCATAATTGATATTAGAAAATCATGTATTGATTTTTGCAAATCAATTCGCATCTGTCAATTTGAAACTGAATGTAAGTTTGCTAAGTAGCCGGACAGCCGGTCGAACTATATACTTATGCTAATCCTAAATTAGACCTACACATCATGATTGAAGCTGATCGAGATAAATTGCAGAATTTAGCCAGCCAACCTCAGCTCGGTTTTTTGTCATTGGTGCGGGAGCGTCTACCGAAGTCAGAATGGTTTCTGGTCGGTGGGGCGGTGCGTGATGCGTTGTTAGACCGCATCAATGAAAGACAGGATCTAGATTTGGTAGTCCGAGGTGTGGGACTTAATGAGCTAATGGCGGTACTCGAAGAGTTGGGTCAGGTGGACGTAGTCGGTCGTAATTTTGGCGTGTTGAAGTTCAGGCCAGAAGGATCTTCTCCTAATCTTCCAGCTATTGATATTGCTTGGCCACGCACTGAACAGGCTGGCGGTAGTGGTGCTTATCGTGATTTTGAAATTAGTTTTGATCCAGATTTGCCGATTGAAGAAGATTTAGCGCGTCGTGATTTTACAGTGAACGCTCTAGCCTGGGATTTTGCGCACAATGAATTGTTAGACCCGTTTTTTGGGCGCAATGATTTAAAAAAGAGACTCATTAGAGCGGTTGAAGATCCGATCGCTCGGCTATCTGAGGATTTATCACGCCTATTGCGTGCGATTAGGTTTGCCTGTCAGCTTGGTTTCGATATTGAGGAACAGACTTGGACGGCATGTGTTCAGCTTGCTCCAAAATTGAACGATACTCATCAGACCGACAGTAGTGAGGAAGATCGGATAATTCCATACGAGATTATAGCTAAGGAGTTAGTTAAATCGCTGCGAGCTAATGCGTCACGAGCTCTAGAATTATTTTTAGCTAGTGGTCTGGTGCAGGTGTTGTTGCCTGAGTTGAGGCACATGGTCGGTACCGAACAACCAGTTGAGTACCATAGTGAAGGTGATGTCTGGACACATACTGTTTTGGCTCTGAGACAAGCAATCTCGTCGGAGTTCATACAATTTTTCAACGGTGAGATTCCAACCATTGAAACTCTCTTAGCTGTTGCTTTACACGATATCGGCAAGTCTGGAACCATAAATCATCATCCTGACGGTCATATTAGTTTTCATGGACATGATTCAATAGGGGCTGATTCAGCACGTGAACTTGTAGAGCGATTGCGATTATCGAGTGTGACTAATGAGGTAATACGACCGGAACGAATTTGGTGGTTGGTGCGCTGGCATATGTTTCCACTACTGGTTGATTTAGATCATGTGCGCAAGACGCGACTGGCAGCGCTATTTTTGGATGATCCGGAGGCTGGTCAACAGCTGTTACAACTTTCATATTGTGATCGACTTGCTTCGATCCCCCAGAATGGAAAATCTAGTCTGGACGGTCTAATTAAGCTAATGGATGAACTGAAAGAATTGTCTGGACGATCGGCTAATGAGACCAAATGGTTACTATCTGGTGAGGAAGTTATGGAGACATTGGGATTGGAGCCAGGACCGGAAGTAGGGCGTCTAATTGAGGAGTTGCACGAGGCTCAACTGTCTGGCGAGATTTATGATCCGGACGGGGCTAAAGATTGGTTATTACAATATCGAAAAATAGAATAATTGAGTGTTGATTGATCGATACTTGAAATTTTCTACACAAAATAAAAAATCGTCAGTGGCTTAATGAAACTATCTGACGATTTTTTGTATTCTTTTTCTACTTTTTAGCCTTGGGTTTTTTCTCGAACATGACTTTTACTCCGTCCCAACTATTCTTTAGTTCTGATCGTAGCTCGGATAGTTCTTCTTCGGATAAATCTTTGACCCCACGAAACTCAGCGACGGTGGTGTCCACGATTTTACCGTAGGCTGTCTTAGTTAATTTACCAACACTTTTGGCATGAGCCATAACCTTACGACGAATGCGATCGGCCGCCTTAGCAATGGCTGCCTTTTTTTCGTCCTTATGCTCCATACTTAGGACCAGATGTGCAACTGCGCCCAGTACTGCTCCGGCGGCTAGTCCCTTGATTAGTCCGGCGTGTTTGCTCATATATTTTTTCTCTTTGTGGGTTAAGATTCTATTGTTAGTATAACAGATTGATTCGAATCCGGTAGGTATTTCGGAGATATTTTTTCAATAAAAAAGGACCGTCCAAGTGGGCGGTCATTAGTTCTGCTGGTCTCTTGAGGTCGTCGAGTCCAAGCTTATTTGGTTTTCGTTCCAGTAGGCGGTTGGATCGAGATAGTTCGGGTATCTCTCTTGCAGCCATTGGGTCAAGTCGTCACAGGTTTTTTGACGGTCTTGATCACTGGCCGATTTGCCCATCTTTTTGATCAACAGTTCTGGCCGGCTAGTAGAGCGGTCGAGAATTAGGCCCGTTACTGTTGGATCGTCATCGCTACCACTCTGAATAACGAAGCGACAAAGCAGTTCGAGTTCGACCAATTCCGGAAACTGATAGTCTGAACTTTCCTGCGGGTGGTGTTCAGTTAGCAAGATACGTGGTCGTTCGTAGTAATCGGAACAGCAGCGAATGACTGAGGTCGATCCATCTTCCGATTGCAGTAGATCGGATTTCCAGCCGTGGGGCAGCCTCAAGTTTATGCAATCGGTTTCGGCGTTCATATCCACCCCCCCCAGTTCCAACAGCCGACCGACTTGTTCTTTACCCATCCTAGACCTATCCTAGACCAGGAGTTTCGCTTCTTATCCAGGTAGGTTAGCGTTACTCTCATTTTTACCTCCTGATGTTTAGGCTGGCAGTTTTGAGCTAAAAGGTCAGGAGTGGGATACGACTAACAGATAATCTTGGTGACTTGTTCGACTATCGGCTCCGTCCTATACTAATCACACTATGGAATGTACTGAAATAGATCACGAAACTGCCGAACGTTATTTGGCTAATGCTGAACCAGCTTGGCGATCATTTTGGTTCCATACATTTTTAATGGTTAAGAATCTAGAGGAGTTTGCGGCTGGTTTAGCTAAGATCGATGATGGTGTCTACGATTATCACGTCCAAGGACACTCACAGGATTTATCGCGTTGGGTGCGTGAGGTGGCTGGAGATGGAGCGTTAGCTGATGCCATGGAACAAGTACACACTCGCTCCGAGGCGGCTAAGTTAGTAGAGGCACGTGTTAAGGAATTGAAAAAGGTTATTGGACGGAAGTAATTGGCTCCCATGCTATTGATTTCTTGATCAATATATTGAAACCATTTTTGCAAAGTTGTAAATTGTCATTAGCTGCGAAGCGGCACAAGGTCCATTGGACCGTTTTTATTTGAAGTTGCTTCGATAGTCATTTGAGACAGGAACGCCTTTGAGCGGACCGTAATCAACATTAGTTCTATGGGTAAGGAGGTAGTACTCGACATCGAAACATCAAATAGTTTTGCTGACGTGGGTAAGTACGATCCATCACTTTTGAAGATTTCACTTGTGGGAGTTTATTCCTATGCCACCGATCAGTACCTATCATTTCTTGAGCCAGAATTGTCCAAGCTGTGGCCTCTCTTGGAGTCCGCTGATCGAATCATTGGTTATAATCTGTTTGGTTTCGACTATCAGGTGATGAATACTTATTATCCGGGCGACTTCGCTGGTTTTCCGACTCTCGATATTATGAAGGAGATCGAGAAGGTGATTGGTTTCCGGATTAAACTTGATGACGTGGCCCATGAGACCCTAGGTGAGGGTAAGTCCGGCAATGGACTACAAGCAATTGAGTTTTTTAGACGGGGCGAGATAGACAAACTACGCGACTATTGTTTACAGGATGTCAAAGTAACGAAGGAAGTGTATGAGTATGGATTGCAACATGGAAAGGTGAAGTTTCGCGATCGGGCTGGTCAGATCGTCACCCCGTCGATTGACTTCACTTTGAATAAGGAATTATCGCGTCCAGTTAGTATGACCTTACCGCTCTAAGTAGATAGTGGTTATCGCATAAGACCTTTTGAGTAAAATCGAGTATAGTGTTGAACGGGTTGGATTGGGCTGTGGATTAACCTGGTCTGACCATTGAACTAAGAGTTCGTTCAAGACAAGCAAACGTTCTTTACGTACATCATGGAGGGGAGACAAGTCGGACCTAGTCCGTTTTTTGAGTGCCCCCTTTTGTGATTTTTAACGAGAGGGTTTTTTGTCTGGCCGATACTTTTTTGGAGTTTCTCAAACAAAAACACATCATCTTGTTGTCCACATCTGGCCACAAGATGTTGTGGTATAATCTCTTCGGTTAATACAACATATTGTAAATGCGCTAAAGCGCTAGCTACATACCGTATGGTAAATCCCGTCCCCAACACCACTTCCACTACTGACCGACGCACGGACGAGAGTCGGCGTGTGGTTTCTGCTATTTTGGAGCAAATTCCTGAGTTGCAAAAAGTTAAGCAGGTCCGACAACGGGATGGTTCAGTAGTGGACTTTAAGCCAGAGCAGGTAGGTATGACACTATCGGCGGCTTTGACTCGGGTCGGTGTCGACGATCAAATGGTGCTGGCTAAGTGTACTCACCAGTCGTTGATGCGGCTGGAGCGGGAATTTGATGGGCACACCATCCCAACTACTGATGATGTTAGCCGGATAGTAGGTACGGTTTTGATCGATAATAATCTATCGTTCGCGGCTAAGAAGTACTTCGAGACCATGCTGCCGGAACGGAGTAAACAACCTCAGCGATTGAGTGCTGGGCTGAAGTTCGGGAGAATGTTTACTCGACCGGAGATTCATCCTTACGATCAGATTGAGTGGGAGAGAAGGGATGCAGTTATTAAGAATGAGAAGGGTCAGACTGTCTTTGAACAGCGAGGGGTCGAGGTACCAAAGTCTTGGAGTCAATCTGCTACCAACATTGTGACCTCGAAGTATTTTCGTGGCGAAATTGGCAAGCCGGAACGAGAGTATTCGGTTCGGCAGATGGTTGATCGGGTAGCTCAAACCATCTCTTATTGGGGACGCCAGGACGGATATTTTGCTGCCGAGGAAGATGCGACCACCTTCGAAGCAGAGTTAACGTCCATTCTAGTTAATCAACGAGCCGCTTTTAACAGTCCAGTTTGGTTTAATGTGGGTGTTAATCCGCGGCCACAGTGTTCAGCTTGTTTTATCAATTCGGTTCGGGATGACATGCGTTCTATTTTGAACTTGGCGGTAACTGAAGGAATGCTTTTTAAATACGGCTCAGGCACCGGAACCAATTTATCAGCACTGCGTTCTTCCAAGGAGTTGTTGGCGAATTCATCTGGTAAATCGTCTGGTCCAGTGTCGTTCATGAAAGGTTTTGATGCTTTTGCTGGTGTCATCAAGTCCGGTGGTAAAACTCGACGAGCAGCAAAAATGGTTATTCTGAATGTTGATCATCCAGACATTGAGGATTTTGTTGAATGTAAGATTAAAGAAGAGCGCAAGGCCAAGCAGTTGATCAGGGCTGGTTATGATGCTTCGATGGACGGCGATGCTTACAGTTCTATATTTTTTCAGAATGCCAACAATAGCGTGCGGGTTACAGATGATTTCATGAGTGCAGTGATTGATGATCGTGAGTGGACCACTAAAGCTGTAACCACTGGTCAAACAATCGGATCCATGCCAGCAAAATTACTTTTTAGGAAGATTTCACAGGCAGCTTGGGAGTGCGGTGATCCAGGATTGCAATTTGATAGTACAACCAATCGTTGGCACACAGTCCCGAATTCTGGTCGAATCAACGCTTCTAATCCGTGTAGTGAATACATGTTTCTCGACGACTCGGCTTGTAATCTATCATCGTTGAACCTCCAGAAGTTTGTTCGAGTTAATGGTTCGTTTGATGCCGGGGCTTTCCGACAGGCAGCCGAAGTGATGATTACAGCCATGGAAATTTTGGTTGGTAATTCGTCTTATCCCACACCTTCGATCGAGGAAAATAGTTATGATTTCCGGGCGTTGGGTATTGGTTACGCCAACTTGGGGGCATTACTCATGTCACGTGGTTTGGCTTACGACTCTGATGAAGGGCGTAATTTTGCTGCGTCGGTGACTGCACTACTGTCTGCCTATAGTTATCGACAGTCAGCACGGGTAGCTTCAGTTCTTGGTCCATTTCGTTACTATCACATGAACGAGGAATCTTTCCTTCGTGTTATCGGTATGCATCGTGACCATGCTTATGCTATTCAGTCAGCTGGTGCGCCGAATGAGTTAGTCGATGAAGTAAAACAGAGTTGGGATGCTGTACTTGAGGAGGGTATGGCACACGGTTTTAGGAACGCACAAATATCATTATTAGCCCCAACTGGGACAATTGGTTTCTTGATGGATTGTGATACTACGGGTATTGAACCGGACATTGCGCTTGTTAAGTACAAATGGTTGGTTGGTGGCGGATTAATGAAAATTGTTAATGGTACTGTTCGGCCGGCATTGGTCCGGTTAGGTTACGATGACAGACAGATTGTCGATATCATGAAGTACCTAGACGAGAACGATACTATCGAAGGTGCACCACATCTTAAAGATGACCATCTATCAGTGTTCGATTGTGCTTTTCGTCCGGCTAAAGGTCAGCGCAGTATTCAATACATGGGGCACATTAGAATGATGGCCGCAGTTCAGCCATTTTTATCTGGTGCCATTTCTAAAACAGTCAATCTTCCCAGTGAGGCTACAGTTGAGGATGTTGAGGATGCCTATTTTGAGGCTTGGCGGTTAGGACTTAAATCAATTGCTGTCTACCGTGATGGATCCAAAGGTCAGCAAGTACTAACCACTTCAGTTGATCAGGACAGAAAAGTTAGTGGTGCCGAAGCGGCACGTGAATTGGCAGCGGCTAATGATGAGATTAATGAGCTCAAGAAGGAGTTAGAGGCCGCAGTATCGAGGACTAGAGTTGAACGACGACCACTACGTCGACATCTACCAGATGAACGTCGATCAATGACACACAAGTTCTCGGTGGCCGGACATGAGGGGTATATTACTGTTGGACTATATGACGATGGAACCCCAGGAGAGATGTTTATTCGCATGGCTAAGGGTGGTTCAGTGATATCTGGTTTGATCGATGCCTTTGCTACCACAACTTCGATAGCTTTGCAGTATGGCGTACCTTTGAAGGTTTTGGTCAACAAATTTGTACATCTGAGATTTGAACCGTCAGGCTTCACTTCCAATCCTAATATTCGTATCGCTAAGTCGATTGTTGATTACTTGTTCCGCTGGTTAGCTCTCAAATTTTTACCACTAGAAGATCAAATAGCGGTTGGAGTGAATGTTGATGCGCCGACCTTGGCTGAGGCTGGACGTGAGGATGTTGAGGCTTCTCATGATACGGCAATGGATGATAGTAGCGTGTTGAACGGTGATTCGAATGCATTGCCTAGCAAACAGATGAATATCCATGAAGGTCGGAGGGGTAGTGTGGTTGCCGGATTGTCGCATGGTGATGCAACTCCTGGTTCATCGATCGGTAGGTCTGAATCTTCATCCAATTCATTAACTATGGGTTTCGATATTCAGTCTGATGCTCCACCTTGTGACACCTGCGGTGCAATTATGGTTAGGAATGGAGCTTGTTATAAGTGCTTGAATTGCGGGGGAACTAGTGGTTGCAGCTAGATCGCAGGCTCTGGACCGAGTGCACTGCATCCAGCCTCATGGTTTGCTTGTTCAACGTACTCTCTTAGTACGTCTCACTTCACAAACTACTCCAGCCGGACGCATCGCATTTCGTCCAGAGTCTGTTAGGGTGTTCTTTTACACCCTCCTCGTGTCGCGATTCGCTCCAGATCGGCACGTTTCATCCTATTTGATGAATGCTTGATCGAAAGTATGAAATCACTTATTCAAATCTATACCGGTGACGGGAAGGGGAAGACTACAGCGGCTTTAGGGTTGGCGGTACGAGCGGTTGGGGCCGGAAAGAAAGTCGCCATCGTCTACTTCGACAAAGGTGGGGAGCACTACAGCGAACGGAAAGTGCTCGCCGAGCGGTTTGCGGGTGAGATCGACTTCTTCGCCACCGGACAAGATCGCATTGATCCGGACAGTGGACAGTTCCGCTTCGGAGTTGAGCAGCAGGATATCGACGAAGCGGCGCGCGGTTTAGATTTGGTGCGGGAGCTGATTCAAAAAGCTCAGCATGATCTGATCGTACTCGACGAGATCAATACCTCGGCTTCGCTCGGCCTACTGCCAGCTGAATCGGTTATCGAACTGCTCCGCAATAAGCCGGATTCCATTGAGTTGGTATTGACCGGTCGTAACGTCCCGCAGTCTTTTTTGGATCAGGCCGATCTGGTGACTGAAATGGGACTCGTTAATCATTATTATTATCATGGAACTAAGGCTCGAGAGGGGTTTGATTTTTGAAAAAAGTCACCCAGAACGGGTGACTTAGTAGGAGAGAAAGGGCGTCCTCTTACATGAGGATAGTTGAAGCACGTTGGGCCATGGTCGTGGTTTGCACCACCCTGGCCTCAACAGCTACGGCATAACGATGGATGTTGCCGTCTGTTTCGGGGTCGGCCAGCAGTATTTTGCTAGCCTGTGTAACCTCGCTGACCGCACGAATAGGATCGTGGTTGATGTGCCGCAGAGCGGCGTTCAGGAGGTCTAAAACTTTCACTTCTTCTTGTTTCATTTCTCCTCCTTGTGGAGGAGAAACCTTACTCCAAGATTCGTCTTTTGCCAACCTCAGTCGGCCATTTTTGCATTAAAGACGAAAAAACCGCCCAATGAGGCGGTGGTGAGTCCGTTATTCGGTTGAGAAGGAGCTATATGAGCCAGTCCAAGATACGCCAGAAAATACCGACTCTGATTCGGACTGATCTTATCTCTCGCTCTGGCCTTTTCAGATCGTCTAGGTACGAGGCGTTTGTCCCGGCTAATTCGCGTGCCTGCCTTAAGGAGTCTTCAGCTCGGCGAAGTGCGTTTAGTGAGGCATTGTCGTGGCCAGCATCGAGTTCGCATTTCGCATTCTTGATGTGTGCTTCTGTCTTATCTAGTAGGAAGCCCAGTAAATTGGTTTCCGTCTCCATCTTCCACCTCAAAATCAAAGGCCTGTAATCGATCCTAGTTTGGTCTGCTAGAGTTGTCAATTTTTCCACATCTGGTCTTGATTAAGATGGCGGTCAATCTGGAATCCGTCGCAATTTAGGACTATAATAATAAAACGCTAATTCACCTATCTTTTTTCGTATGACGGAACAGGAATTAACAAACGGTCGCGGCCGTCCGATCGTGACAATGGTCGTTTCAGTGATTTTGGCGACAGCGTTCGGCTTTTCGGCCGGGCTAGTCGCTGGTCAACCTGTGGTTAGAGATTTAGTTGATTCGTATTTTTCGCCAAATGCGTTGTCTGAAGCAGAGATTACTGAGCAATCTGAGGCTGTGGCTGAATTATTGCAGACTGAGGAAGATCGTCGGATTAGTACAGTCGAGTCGGTTTCCCCAGCCGTGGTTTCGGTTGTGGTGTCAAAGGACATGCCGGTTTTTGAGCAATATTATTCCGATCCTTTTGGGGGTATCTTTGGTGATTTTCCTGGCATGCAGATACCACAATTACGACAAAAGGGGACTGAACGGCAAGATGTTGGTGCAGGGACTGGATTCTTTGTTTCGGCTGACGGAATGATCGTCACCAATCGACATGTAGTAGCTGATGAGTCAGCTGATTATACAGTTGTTACCTCGGACGGCGAGAAACACACAGCTCAGGTATTGGGACGTGATCCATCTAATGATTTAGCTGTTTTGAAGATCGATGGTGAGAATTGGCCGTTCTTGCCTTTCACTACAAATGAGCCTCGAGTTGGTCAGAGTGTTGTAGCTATCGGTTATTCGCTTGGACAATTTAGTAATACTGTTTCAGCTGGTATTATCTCTGGTTTGTCACGGGATATCACTGCTGGTGACGGACGAGGTAATTCAGAGCAGTTATACGATGTTATTCAGACCGATGCCGCTATCAATCCTGGTAATTCTGGTGGACCACTTTTGAATCTAGATGGTCAAGTTGTCGGCATGAATGTTGCAGTCGAGCAGAATGCACAGGGGATCGGTTTCGCTTTGCCAGCAAATGATATTCGGCGAGTGGTTGATAGTGTGGTTGAAACTGGAAAGATTTCACGACCGTTTCTTGGGGTACGCTATCTTATGATTAACGAGGACTTGGCCAAGTCAAATCAATTAACTGTTGATTATGGTGCGTTGGTGGTGCGTGGTGACAGTCAGACTGACTTGGCAGTGACACCTGGTTCGCCAGCTGATAAGGCCGGTATAGTAGAGAATGATATTATTTTAGAGGTCAATGGTGAGCGACTCGACGAGGATAATCCATTGACGCGAGCAATTCGTGATTTAAGGGCTGGTGACACTGTTCATTTGAAGATTTTGCACCATGGTGAGGAGATGGAAGTTGAGGCTGTGTTGATTGAGCGGGAATAAATTTTTGATTTGTTGATTTTTTTGCAAATCAAAGAGACTGTCCTCGGTATGGGACGGTCTCTTTATTGTATTTGCAGTTTGCTCGAAGGATTGGGTCGTGTCACTATAAACTTAAGACATTGAACCGGCCATGTGTGGCCGAAGGGAGGGTGTCATGTCAGAAGAAAAATTGGCATTACCAACCAGACCACTATTGGAGTACATTCGAGTTAAAGTATACGCCGCGCGTGCCAGCAATCTTTCTTTAGATCGCGATACCGCAATAAGGATTGTTGAGAAGACATGATCGGCGGTCGAAGCGGCTATCGAGCGTAATCATTTGGCAGGGTCAAGGATACAGCTATCTGCGGCGGATGCAGTAGTTGACGAGATTTGTGGGCGGATAGATCTCTTGTATTAGAAGTGTAGAGGTGACAATCCAAGGGTCTAGTCGGACCATGCAAGGCAGAACCGAATGGTTGACCTGGACAAGAGAGGTTAAAATAAATGACTAACCGATTAGTTCTTTCGAGCCCGCAGTCCTCTTTGGTCGCGCGAGTCTGTGCGACCTTTTCTATGTCTCGCTTGGTCTTATGTACTTACTAATTTAATCTGAGTGGTCCTGGTGATGTGATATTATCTTCGTCTATGGATTTTTTTTCTGGAATATTACTTGGTGCAGTGCAGGGCTTGACCGAATTTTTACCAGTCTCGTCTTCTGGTCATCTGATTTTAGCTCGGACAGTTTTTGGATTAAGTAGTGATTATGGTTTGGCTGTGGATGCGGTACTACAGTTGGCAACTATTTTGGCAGTGACCGTTTATTTTTGGCATGACTTATGGCGATTGGCTCGATCGTTATTTCGTTTGGTCTTTCGGCAGATGGTCAGCAAAGAAGACAGAATTTTATTGGCGGCAATTATTGTTGGTACAGTGCCAGCAGTAGTATTGGGATTGCTGCTTGAGAGCTATATGGAGACAATTTTTCGTTCTGTTTGGTTGGTACTAATAACATTGGTCTTGGGCGCAGTGTTGATGTGGCTCGCAGAAAAGTTCGCTCGACAGGATAGATCGCTGACTATGCGATCTGGATTGGGTGTCGGGCTATTTCAATGTTTGGCACTAGTGCCCGGCATGTCGCGTTCCGGTTCGACTATCTCCGGTGGACTATTCCTCGGCTTGAGTCGTAGGGCGGCTACGCGATTTAGTTTTTTATTGGCTTGGCCGGTGATTGCTGGTTCAGGCTTAAAGAAGTTGCTAGATTTGTCGTCTGAGGGAGTATTATCCGAACTTGGTTTGGGTTTAATAGTTGGTTTTATGGTCGCTTTTATGGTTGGTCTAGCGGCGATACATTTTTTGATTAGATTTTTGCAACATCACACACTAATGGTTTTCGTTTGGTATCGATTGACCCTAGCTGTCGTATTAGCAGTTGTATTGATAGTCGGTTGAAGTCGGATTATTTTTTTTCAAATAAAAAAGCCTCGCCGTAATGGAGCTTTTTGATTTTTAGTGTTGAGACCGTTAGTTCGTAATTTTCTCTGATATTCTGGCCGGATCGTAGATTTTTTCATTTTTGAAGTTTTGGACCATCCATTTTGTTCCTTCGAATAGATTGTTAGGCAAAGCATTGAGTGAGAACCAACGCCATTCGCAGCAACGATCTGGTTCCATGATTTGCGGTTGACCCTCAAGGTATTTGGCTAGAACTCCGATAGTTACGTAGTGCCTATTGTTTGATTTTATATATCGAAAATCATCCGAAACAGAAAAGAGTTTAGTAATAGTTACCCTTAGTCCGGTTTCCTCTAATACTTCACGCTGGGCAGTTTCGAAGATTGTTTCGCCAAAGTCTAGATGTCCACCTGCGAAGCACCATTCACCTGCACCATGTGCACCTTTTCTGAGTCCCATCAACACTTCACCTTGCTCATTTTGAATCATTACCCCAACACCAATGCGTGGGTAGTTATCATTGTCGGGCATAGCAAGATAGTCGAGCTTGACTAAGCTTTGAATTATTTTAGTAATCCCAAATAATCAAGACCTAAATAACCAACTTCTACATCGGTCAATCGACCAGTGCGTAGATGATTGCGAAAATTAGATAGAGACATAGTGACCACTTCGACGAATTCAGTTTCGTCTGGTTGTGGTTCCGCGACCTTGCGGCATTTGGTAGCCACGAAGCAGTAGCGATCGATAGTTTTGTAGCCGCAGTCTAAGCAGCGTGTCACGAATTCTATGTCGCCGACATAGCCAGTCTCTTCTAGTAGTTCGCGTTTTATAGCTTCCTGGGGTGATTCGTCTTTTTCTTGGACACCTCCCGGTAGTTCGAGTAAGACTTCTTCTGGTCCAACTCTGAATTGTCTAACCAAAATAATTTGTTGGTCTTCGGTTAGAGCTAGAACACAAACCGGCGAACTAGATACCTGAACATAGAAGTCCGCCCTTTGTTCGTCGGGCAAAATGAAGGTTCGTCGTTCAACAGCTCGACCATACTTTGAGAATACGGTTTCAGTTTCTTTTTTGGTCCATTTTTGCATGCTCTTTTGGTAAAGAGGTTAAACAGCTCTAGTCTAGGAGAGATTAACACATTAATTGCAGACTTACATTTTTTTGTTCAAGCCCTGTCGCGTCCAATTCTTCCATCAAAAATACCAGCTTTCGCTGGTTTTTTATCCCACAGGAAACCCCGCACGAGGGAGGCGGCGTAAGCCGACCGAGTGCGGGGATGAATGTGTCCGTTCTTGCCATGTCCGTAGGA
>MGFG01000031.1 GCA_001791745.1 Candidatus Uhrbacteria bacterium RIFOXYC2_FULL_47_19
TGGCCGGTGCAGCCGGAGCTGCCGCCGCTGTAGCAGGCAGCTTGGCCGGTACGGTAGACGTCCCAGTGGGAGCCGAGTATGGTGCCGTACTTGGACCCTACCAGCCCACCGTATGTACCAACCCCACTCACCGACCCGGCGGCGTAGGAGTAAAAAACAGAGCCGCCATACATGTACCCCACCAGCCCGCCGACGTACGACCCGGATCCGCTCACCGCGCCGGTGGCGTAGGAGTAGTAGACGCGGGATCCACTGGTATACGAATACCCCACCAGCCCGCCGACGTAGCTGGTGCCGCTCACCGCGCCGGTGGCGTAAGAGCTGTAGATGTAGGACGAATTCCAACTGCCGCCGAAAAGACCTCCGGTAAAATTCGACGACCCGACTACGGTAGCGTTGGACGAGGCGTTGTGCGTGATACCGTCGTACTGATAGCCGGCCAATCCGCCAATATACTGGTTGCCCGAAACGCTGCTCGTGCCAATAACGGAAACATTACGGGCGGTCATGCTGCGGAACGTCCCGGCCAACGGACCGGTCTGGTCCCGTCCGACTATTGTGACGTCGGACAGCTTCAGGTTCTGGACGTAATGGCTGGTCGAGGACATCACATAGCCGAAAAGTCCGACGTTGTCGGTCGACGGACGGTTGATGTACAGGCCGCTCACGGTATGGTTGTTGCCCTCGAACCCGCCGGTGAACGGCGCGTTGTAGTTGGCACCGACCGGTACGAACCCGGCACCGCCGTTCCAGCCGGAGGTGGCGCTGCAGTCCACATCCCCGTTCAGCACATAGTAGGACGACCTACCGCTCTCCATGTCCTGCAACTGGACGCAGGTCGATATCTGGTACGGGTCGTTGACCGTGCCGGTACCGCCGTCGAATGCGGCGCTGGCGCTATGGGAAAAAAGCACGAAGAACAGCGAAAACGCGACGATGCCTACGGCCGGTGCGTTTCTGAAAAGATGAATGACTCTCCCTTGATTGACCTCCATACTCATGGACATGACCCAACTGGAAAAGGTTTAGTTACGCGACCCAACGTATGGAGATTATTTTACCATAACTGTCCGCCGAAAAGGGCAGTGTACGTCCACCTTCAAGGGTTACACATTTTCTTGGCTAAACTGAGCTAACTTCTCGTAGGGCGTGAGTCCGTCCATGCCGCGGCCCAGGTGCGGACGTTCAGTGTTGTACCAGCGCACGTAGGCGGACAGCGACTTCCACGGTCGGTGCGGATTCAGGTAGTACTCGTCGTCCACAGAGCGGTTGGCGCACTCGACCTTGCCGTTCCAGGGAGCCGAACGCTTCGGAATGAACCGCTGTGGTATCCCCCGCGAGTCGAGGTGCCGGGCGAACGCGCCCCGGAACTCGCCGCCGTTGTCGGTCTGGATCTCTTCGATGGAAGAGGGCAGATTCCGTTCCGCCAGGCGCAGGGCGGAGATCGTGGACCGTCCGTTCCGCGACGGCATGTCCACCGCATACTGGATGTCGGTCACAGTGTCGACGAACCGGTACTGGTAGAGCCACGAGCCGTCAGGCCCAGACACGTATTTCACGTCAATCTGGAAGCTCGACTTATTCACAACCAAAAACCGCCCGGAAATGCGGACGGTTTTACCCTATTTCATTGAACCTACTAGCCCGGACAACTCACTCAGCCTGCCGAAACCTCTCCGGCACCGCTTCTGGGCATTCAGTGAAGAAGGCCTGCAGCGCTGTCTGCCGATCCCGGAGCAGTGGAAACTTAGTATTGTTGAGCTGGCCAAACTTGGGCCGTTGAGCTGGCCGAGGGAAAGCTGAGGCTGGTACTGGATCGCAAGGTGTCTCAACTCCCAACAAGCCAAAGAACTCCTGAATGAAACCGTACCAAGTCACACCTGCTCCCTCGTTAATCAAATGATAAATACCTGGCTCGTACCCACCGGACAGTAACCGCACCGTGGCTTCGGCCAGGTCGGTGGTGTAGGTCGGCGAGCCAACCTCCTCGTCCACGACGGTCAGCTTAGATCGCTCGGCCGCCAGCTTGAGCATTAAACTCACAAAGCTCGGTTTGGACGAAGGTGATGTGCCTGGCCGACCGAACAGCTTGGACGATCGACAGACATACCACTTACCACCTACCTCCTGAACAGCGCGCTCACCAGCCAATTTGCTCTCACCATAAACCGAGATCGGCGCCGGGGTGTCGTCCTCAGCGTACCCCTCAAGTTTAGTGCCATCGAAAACGAAGTCGCTGCTGTAATGCACGAAGGTCGCATCGACCTCCCGAGCCAGACCAGCCAAAAAGCCCGGCGTTGTAGCGTTCAGCTTCCAAGCTAGCTCGCGCTTGATCGGATCTTCAGCTCCATCTACATCATTCCAAGCCACAGCATTTACAATCGCGCCGTACTCGCCAGCCAAAACGTGACTACGGACAGCCTCTTGGTCAGTCACATCCAACCCCTCATGATTCAGACCAACCACCTCGTGCCCCGCCAAACCGAAAGCTCGAACCAAATCTTGTCCCAAATTACCGTGCGCACCCAAAATTAAAACTTTCATATCGCCAACTCTTTAACCTTCTCCTCCTGCCAGACAAATGGTGACTGCAGCTCCGAGAGTGTCGGGAAGTTACGGTCGCGCTCGTTGACTGTTGGCTCGCCATCCAGCGGCCAGACGATGCCCAAATCATCGGCATTAAAGCGCAATCCGCCTTCTGACTCTTTGTTATAGCCGGAACGTCCGCACAAATACATCAGCTCGTTATCCTCGATCGAATAAAAGCCATGCGCAAAACCGCTAGGCACGAACAACATTTTCCTATTCTCAGCTGATAATTCGACCCCAAACCAACGACCGAAGGTTGGTGAACCGACGCGAATATCCACGGCCACATCATAAAGACTTCCACGCAGACAACGCACCAACTTGGTCTGGTCATTCGGTGGTGCCTGATAGTGCAAACCCCGCAGTACACCTTTGGTGGAAAAACTATGATTGATCTGTACTACATCCGACTCAATACTCAACGCTTCGAATTTAGTACGACTATGCGCCTCCATGAACCAACCCCGCGCGTCGCCAAACACTTGTGGTTCGACCATTAGCAGTCCGGCAATTCCTGTTTCAATAGTTTTCATACTTTAAATGACTGCAAAAAATAATTTATTCAAACGGCCACCTTGGCTGTCTCGTCCTTCAATGTCTCAAAATAATACTGATGGTAGTAATCCTGATAAGCGCCAGACTTTACTCGCTGCCACCAATCTGGATTGTCGCGATACCATTCGACCGTCTGCTTGATACCCTCGTCGAATCCAATCTTAGGAGCCCAACTTAGCTCGGCTCGAATCTTTTCGGTCGAGAGTAAATAACGCCGATCATGTCCTTGTCGATCGGGCACATAAGATTTGAGTGTCGCTGGCTTACCGAGAGTATCCAAAATAACGTCAGTAATTTCTTCGACTGATTTTTCGATACCAGTACCAATGTTGTAGGCCTCGCCTACTCGTCCCTTCTCTAGAATTAAATCCACTGCTGCACTATGATCATCACAATGAATCCACTCCCGACGATTCTGGCTACTCTTAAAGAGCGGCAACGATTTATCCTCCATGGCGTTGGTCGAAAATAGCGGGATCAATTTCTCTGGAAACTGATATGGGCCGTAGTTGTTGCAGCAATGGCTAATCGTGACTGGTAATCCAAAAGTGTGATGATAGGCCATGACCACATGGTCGGTCGAAGCCTTGGAGGCGTTATAAGGCGTGCGTGGTCGAAAGGCATCATTCTCAGAAAAAGCTCGTTCCTCGTCGAGCGCCAGGTCACCAAACACTTCGCAGGTTGAGATGTGATGAAAGCGCCCAACTCCAGCACGACGGCAAGCCTCAAGCATGGCTTGAGTACCAACCACATTAGTCCTAAGAAAAATACCTGGATCCAAAACACCACGATCATTGTGTGACTCGGCAGCAAAATTTACGACTGCGTCTGTATCCTGACCTAATGCAGCCAAAGCTTCGTCTAAGTTACCTATATCTCCTTTGACAAACGAATAGCGTGGATCTTTCTCGACATCTCGAAGATTCTCAAGATTGCCGCAATAGGTCAGTTTGTCATAGTTGACTACCTGAACGTCGTCGTGGGTTCGCAGTAAATAACGCACGAAAGCAGAGCCAATGAAGCCAGCCCCGCCGGTCACGAGGATTTTTTTCATAATGGAAGAATTAGGCACCTAATCTATTTAAAAATGCGCAAAAAGGATCGATTCCGTTTCTGATTCGCTAACCATCTTCAGTAGCCGAATCCTGACTAAACATAACAGTCCAGCCGTACAAATTTATCCACAGGTGATAATAGAACGCTGCTACAGCTTATCGACTCCAATCGTTTCTAACTACCAAAATCGATCTTACTGTGGATAAAAACAGCCCCGAAACCGGAGCTGCCTAAATTCAACTTGGTGAAGGAAGCTTATTTAAGACTATCTTTGATCCTGATAGCCAGCTCATCCAATTGTTCATCTTCTATCTCAATCTTCGGCCAGTGCCGCAAACCATCACCAATAAAACGCGGAATAATGTGTATGTGAGTATGAAAAATCACCTGACCGGCGGCTTCACCCTTGTTGACGATCAAGTTGAAACCATCGGCTCCGGTAGTCAACTCAACCGCCCGACCAATGGACTGAACAGCAACAAAGACGCATTGTAAATCTTCTGCGTTCATGTCTAATAAGTCGGCACTATGTCTCTTGGGAATAATCAAAAGATGACCCCGACTAACCGGCTGGATGTCCAAAAAAGCCATTACCGTATCGTCATTGTAGACACAGCGTGCAGGAATCTTACCTTCAACTATTTTGCAAAATAGACAGTCAGACATATGAATATTGATCATTTCTCAATGGTTCTGTGACCGATCCTTGTAGCCGCCGCAAAAATAATAACAGTCACTCCTACAGCCGCCACAGTAAGTGGAACACGATCATTACCTGTCGACTGAAAATAATCTCCAATTGATCGCCAAATACTAATAGCTATTACTAGTCCGATAACCATAAAAACAAGACGTCCCCAGATGCTGTGCGGTGCGGTCGGCATTAAGAGTGATAGTCCAGCAGTCAAAATAAGCAACCCAACCAATATCTGCGGTGCCAATAAATTAAAAACCATTCCCGGATGCACTATCTCAACTGCCGCTCCGATCAAAATCACAATTATTAAAACTATAAAACTAACTCGACCAAGATCAGCCAAGTATGGCAAAAATGAACGCCGAATAAGTTTTTTGATTCGTTTGAACACCATCTCAAGTGATTTTAATTATCAGCTGTGTCTTATTGTACCTCTTCGCCGAAGCTTGACCCATGCGGCAAAATAATTGCCGTGGACCGTTCATCACCATCGACACCACTCCAAAATCGTTTAAGTCCGGTCAGCCAATCTGTCTTAGGACGATGCAAAATGAAAGTTACTGACTTTAGACGTAAATCATTCTCAGTCAAAACCAAACCTGGGGCAGAAAAGGCGAAACGATAGGTATTATCCTCAGTCAACGCTAGACGATCAAGATCAAAAGTAGTTTCGGCTACAGTTAAATCACCGTCTAACTCTGGCGGTTCATACTCAGTCAGAACAAAATCAATATCAGCCGAATCTAGGTCACTGGAAGTCATATGCCAATCGAGTTCAATGGGTAGTGATTGAAAATAATCGTCTTCACTAAGAGCAAACACACCACCTGTCTCGAGCAGAATATCACGTCGAGGCAACCGAACTTTGACCGGCTGACTAGATTGACCCAACTCCACATCCTGACGAACACCCGGTTCTTGTACCTCAAAAAACCGGTCGCCAACAACAATAGTTTGCAGTCCTTCAATGTGAGCAGTCCGAACCGTCAAAGTGTTACCTCCAACCAAAACATCGAGTGGTAGAGTTTGATCGCTATAGCCGACATGATCGCCAAGATAGAGACGACCCAAGAAGACAAACTTAGACTGACGAGTAGTTAGCTCGCGAATAAAAATATCATCTGGAGCTGTAAACTCGATGCGGTACAAACCCGGCGTTGGGTCGGCCAGAGATACGGCCACAGTTCGTAACGGCGAAGATTTTTGATTGTCAGCGGCATTACCATCATCAGCCAAGACAGTACGTGTCACAGCTGTCTCTTGACCTTCACGATAAACCGACAAAGTAACTGGATCAGCCCCTAGCTGACGATTCATGTCGTGCACCACAAAACTAAAAGATAACGTCTCCCCGGCCGTATAAGTCAAAATGCGATGATGTCCACGCAATGAAATAACATGTGTCTTTGGCTGATCAGCTGGAACATAATTCTCTGGTCGATAGGGCCAACTAAGCTCGGTTCTGTACGTTACAGCACGAGAAGCACTCGGCGGATTGGTCAAAAAATCGTCCAGTGTGACGTAAGTCTTGTTTCGCTGTAGTAGACTCATACGTCCACTCGATAGCCGCGACCAACTAAGTGAGTCCACTAGCCGATTCTCTACTGACCTCATGTCATACTGACCGTCGAGTCGGTTGGATAAAGCACCAATCTCAACTAATGGCTGTCCATGATTTATATACTCAGCGCGCACTGTAACTGTCTCAAAAGGCGATGGTGGTTTTAAATCCAAATAAACCGGACTACCGATCAAACGAAACGGAGAACCTTCATCCAAGTACAGACGATCCATTGGCTTTGGATCAGAGATAAAGGCCGAAGGACTCTTAAGGTCGGTGGTCACGGTTAAATAACCATTCGGAGAAGCGGCAGTAAAAACTACGTGAACAAAAATTGCCCCGACCACTACTACGGCAGCAAATCTAACTATCCAAGCGAATACCTTATTCACTTTCGGTCGTGTCGACATCTTTAGGTAATGTTAAGTCCGTACTACCAATCGAATAGGTACAGAAAATTCTATAGAGAGTATTCTCATCGATTTCCTGAACAACTTCCATATCCAAACCATAAGGAATCAATCTGTTTGTACGGAACCAATCAAAATCCTTCAAGGGAAAGGTCAAGCCATAATAGTAGAGTGGACGAGCTGCTACTGCAGCCGGCAAAGCCTGGTAGGTTTGCTCACTACGTAGTGGATTAATAATCGAACGGTAGGGATAAATCATTTTGTCGGCCCGATCAACAATAATCAAAGCACTACTATCAGTCAGCGACAAAACTGTTCTAATGTCGGAACGGTAGTCAACTAGACTAGCACGCACGAATGACAGTCCTTCTTGTTTCGATTCAAATACTGCAGTAGCTGAAATTATAGTTATTACTAATAACACCATCCAAACTACTAATGAGCGCCACCAAGAAAATCGCTTAGAGGATAGACTATCAAACGCTACAGCTAGTGGAACGATCGATAAAATAAATATCGGTAACCAATAACGCAGATACGACGAACCAATAGTCACAGCTAATGGATCGGGGTTGTCTTGTATTTGCCAGCTGCCATAAAAAAAGATCAACCAAATCGTTATTATTCCCGAAACAATTAGGAATGATTTAATCCGACGAGATTGCTCGACTGAACAAAGTCTGTTCTGTCGTCGCAAAAGTAGATAACCGCTGGCTAGTATAAAAAGTGCCGACCACCACCAAAAAAACTTAAGGCCGTAAGTCCAAAAATTAGCCAACGCTAAACGAGGAGCGAAACCAAGTGGAAACAACCATGGACGCAATGGTCCTAATAGCCGTGCCCACATTCCACCTTGTGTGGTTTCCGAAACACCGGACGTCACATCACCGTAGCCACTCATTAACCAGTGGCCGTACAAACTCTGATTCAGGATCAAAAATGGTGTCAAGGTTAACAAACAAAAAACACCAGCAACCACGACACGACCCCAAGGTATCGATCGACGCCAAATCAACGCCAAAATTAGTACAGCTGGAATAATCCAATACAATTCAACCGGTCTAACTGCTAATGCTAATCCTAAGAACATGCCAGCTAACGCACCATCGGCTTGTCTCAATAATCGCCAACCATCTTGATTACGACCTTTGATCGTCCTAAAAAACGGTGCCCAAACAACGAACATTAAAGCCAAAAGCAACAACGAACAAAAAGCTACATTTGGCATCAGCGATCTAGCTGCCCAATACCACCAGACTGGATTGACTAGGAGTAACAAACTTCCAAAAATTCCGATTCGACGACCAAACAACCAACCCAACAGACAACCCCAAGCCAATACACCCAACAAAGCCAAAGTTGGAGTAACGAATGGTAAGCTAGCAGACCCAAAAGCTTTAATGGCCAGACCAAGTAAAACTGGTAACCCCAAAAAACCACCCGGAACCTGAAAACCATCGACCACTCTAACACTACGTGGATGCACCAAACCCTCGAGTCCAGTCCGTAAATTTAATTCATCAACCCGATATAATCGACCATCTACAGCGAACTGACGAGCAAAAACCGCATTAGCACTTTCATCTGGTGAGTTATAAAGGTTGGGTACAGACAATCCCAAAAATGAATAAGCGAAAAAGAAAATGACCGCTAAGGCCAAGCCCAGTACTGTCAATGATAATTTTTTTCTGAGAGTAGTCATTACTATCAATAAAGTCTGGAAAGAAGACTCAAGATGGCCACAACTAGAGCAACACCTAAAGTACCGTTAGACAAATCAACAAATAAACTCATGTCGAGCCAAAGTGCAATCAAAAGTAATAGAATTCCCAGCACTTCAGCCACCATTTTTACCTTACCAAAAAAATTTGCCGGCTTAACCACGCCACGACGCTGCATCAACCAACCACCAACTATCATTAAACTCTCAACCATTAACAATCCGAAGCCGAGGTAAAAATTGACGTGCCGCAATACAATCAGAAAAAGTACCGAACCAATCAACAATTTGTCAGCCAAAGGATCATAAATAATTCCCCACCTAGTAATCTTTCGACGAACTCGAGCCATTGAACCATCTAGCGCATCAGTTAGTGCAGCAACCAAAAACAACGGCACACCCCAGGAATAATTACCGATGTATAATAGGTAGACTACCGGTGCAATCAGAAAAAAACGCAGGACTGTTAGATGATTGGGTACCAACCAATCTGGTAATAAAATATCAAACGTTCTGACGTAAACCCGATCGTGTAGTAGAAGTTTGATTTTTTCGTTCCACTTATCGTCTGACATGGCCAAAAAATATGCTATGCTGACCTACATGATAGGAAAATATTCCAACAAAAAGTATAGCTTTTTCGCCGTGATCTTCACAGCGGCCGGACTGCTTTCTCTATTACTATCAATACCGCTTGATGTCCACATTTTATTGACCATTATTTACTTCGTGGGTCTCGGAACAATAATTGGTTGGAAATCCCTACCACGAGAAATAGCCCCCTGGCGAACACTACTCGGTACACTATTGCATCTATCACTGACCATGGTGCTAGGTAGTTTAGTTTATCTATTACAAGACCTTAGTACACAATCCGTCTTTTTGATCATCTTAATCGCACCGATTCTAACGACCGTCCTAACTGGTCGACGAACCGAAGAACCCAACCTGGCACTGGCTGATTCACCCACTAAAAAGAAAACCAAACGACGACGTTGGCTTAATATCTTACTCGCAATCATTGGTGCATTTTTAGCACTAGCCTTATTAGCTCTCACGGTCTACGGCTTTGGACTACTCTCTGGTGTGGCCACCGACCTCTCAATTCGTTCTCCCTGGGATAACGTACCACGTTTATTCTTCATTTTATTATTCCTGATCACTGCTGGATCGTTCGCTTTATCGTTCGGTCGATTCTCTGGTGCACCTACCATACCACTCATGATGGGACTGTCGGCTCTAGCCACGACTGTAGCCATCTCGGTTTATTCGATTGGATTTGGCTTTGATCCTTTTATTCATCAAGCAACTGAACTACACATTTTCAACTTCGGTGAAATGTTACCCAAGCCACCGTATTACCTTGGTCAATACGCGCTCGTGACCATACTCGCCAAAATGATTGGTGGTCAGGTGATGAATATCGACAAATGGCTAGTCCCTGCAACCTTTTCTCTCTCCTTCCCATTAGCCTATTGGTCACTACGACGCAGCTTCGGTTGGTCTAGTTATACAGCGGCAGGTGCAACGCTCGGACTTCTACTTCTGCCGCTTGCACCGTTCGTCCTAACTACTCCTCAGGGACTGGCCGACGTCTTTGCTTTACTGACCATACTGACCTGCTTACCAATGGCTGTCACCAAATCCATACCAAAGCGTTACCCAGCTATGTTGGCTGCAGCAACCACTGCTATCCATCCTTTAGCTGGTGTACCACTTTTTTTGTTCGTAACCACTCTCTCCTACCTCGACGTGTCAAACGGACTACGACGACTACCAAAACTGCGCTGGACCATCTTTATTAAGCTTGTCTTGCTGACTGCTGTCTCCTTACCACTACTTTTCCTACTCAACTCAGCACTCTCCGGCACAGACGTAACCCTGGACCGCGAAGTGCTATCTGCACCAGCAGCAATCATTGAAGTTCTAAAAGCACCTGACCTGGTTACCCGACGATTCTCCGCCATGCTTGACTTCGCCTACGGTTGGCGAACCTCTCGTACGACGATACTGGCCCTAGCCGGACTAGCTGGTCTAATCCTACTCTGGCTAGCTGGACGTCGCTCTAAGAGTCGACGAAAACGCGAAACAGCCATTGCCTTCATGGCTGGGGCAATCGCCTTCTTGGCTAACTTCATTCTATTACGACTCTGGGTCCAGTTCCCGTTTTTAATCTCCTACGAACGAACTAACTATGCTGACCGCTTAGCCGATCTGACACTGATCGTGCTAACGCCAATGCTGCTCTACGCTCTGGGACGATTAATCATCCGTATTCGTCGTCACGGCTTCCCTACTCTGGCCTTGGGTTTAACTCTGCTCTTGGCCGCCACCATTACCGCCAACGTCTATCTGGCCTACCCGCGCCGCGACCGCTACGAGTCGAGTCGTGGCTGGTCCACTAGTGGTGCCGACGTACAGGCTGTGCAATCGATCGACAAACGAGCTAATAATGCTGATTATGTCGTATTGTCTAATCAATCAGTTTCGGCTGCGGCTATTCGCGAGCTAGGTTTCAAAAAATACTTCGACTCGAAGGATCCAAATATCACTGATCAAATTTTCTTCTATCCAATCCCGACCGGTGGACCGCTCTACCAGATTTTCCTTAAGACCAACATGGACTTCGGCCAGCGAACGACCGTCCTGCAGGCGCTGGAGCTAACCGGAGCCGACACTGCCTTTTACGTGGTCGACCATTACTGGTGGCAAGCTCAGCAAATCATTTTAAACGCCCAACACGAAGCTGATAGTTGGTGGACCGAAAACGACCGAGTTTGGGTGTTTAGATACGATAAAAAGTAATCTAAAAATTTCACAAATTACTTAAAATAAAAATGACCCGCTCTGGTGACGGATCATTTTTATTTTCTATTTAAAATCACTTCTAATCTTTCTAAGTACTCTCTAGACGTCTTTGTAATCGATGATGGTTTTAATTTTTGAGTTACAGCTTTTGCTAATAACTTAATTAGCATGTCGACATTCCCCGGCTCGAACAACAGGCCATTCTCCCCATCCCGAACCAACTCCGGAATACCACCGGCACGGGCAGCGATGATTGGTAAATCATAAGCCAAAGCCTCAACGATCACAGTCGGTGCGTTTTCAATCACTCGCGAGGGTACAACCAAACAATCAGCAGAAATAAACTCGGTCGACAACTCATCTGGTTGTAATCGCCCGCGATATTCGATGCTTGGATCACTGATTGTAGCCCGATGGACATCCGACTCCAAACTTCCATCGCCAACCACTACTAGTCTGGCGTCACCCCGATCATTCCACTCTGACCAAGCCGCTAATAAATCAAGAACACCTTTGTGTTCCTCGAGTTGTCCAATAAACAAAAAACTGCGTATCCGACGCACCTCCCGATTTGTCTTGATTGTCGCAACCGAAACCGGATTCCTCAACAGCACCTGCCTCGAATGCGGAAAAAAGCCGAACCGAAGATGCAGGTCACGAACGAACTCCGATGGCCACAACACGATCTCTGGTGAACCCATCATCCGCTTCATCAACCAAATATAGGCTCGTTCATGTGGCCAACGTGGACCGGTCCAGTCCGCCGGCAGCAAACCCGATGGATGTAGTAACTGTACATCGTGAACGGTATGGAAATGTCTGAAGCCAGACTGTCGCAACTTGGCTGGAATAGCAAAACCCAAACCCATCAAATTGTGAGTATGAACCACATCAGGACGCCAGCCGATAGCAATATCAACCAATTTATTGGCCGATCGCCAATTAAAAATATCAAGCCAGTGCCAAATCAACCGACTAAACCAAGTTCGCTTAGATAGTTCAGTATAAAAACAAAGATTCGGTGGAAAGTAAGTAAACAACTCTGTACCGTCCGAAGCGACCTCGTGCCCAATTCCGTTCCCGCCATGTTTTCTTGCAACAGAGGGAACTCCGGAAACCACTGCCACCTCATGACCGCGCGACCGCCAACCAGCAGCCTCGATCTCCGCAACTCGTTCGGCTCCACCGCGTGCTAACCGTCCGTACAAATTCGAAACTATCAGCACTCTCATAAGTAGGCAAATAGTTCCGAAGAGATTCGCCCCCAGGCATCAATGCGATGTAGTTCGGAGTATTCGGCAACCGCCATCTCGCGACCGGCGACACTAAGCTTGGTTCGACGCCGATCATCTTGAACCACATCCAAAATGCGCGCTGCTAGAGCGGAGATACTTCCGGGCCGAGCTAAATATCCGGTCTGTCCGGAACGAACGATGGTCCTAACTCCAGGCAAATCACTTGCCACCACTGGCACACCACAAGACATGGCCTCCAGCGCGGCAATACCGAATGCTTCGGAGCGATCTTGTGACGGAAAGGCAAAAACATCACCCAAAAGATAATGCGCAGGTAACTCATCATCCGAAACTGGCCCAGAAAAAACCAATCGACCGGTCACACCCAACTTTTCGGCTAGAGATCGATAACCACCAAGTAGCTCGCCACCACCAATTACCACCGCTTGTAACCTAGACAACTCACCGATCGCCAAGGCCCTAATCAGTACTTCAATACCTTTAAAATAATGAGCTTGATCTAATCCACCAACGAAAATCACTGTTGGTCGCTTTGGATCGAGTCCATATCTCCTAATTAATTCAGCTGGTTTCTCTCCTGGATGAAACCGTTCAATATCAACTGCTGGTGGAAGCTCTCGAAAACGTCCAGGATCTGCTATGAGCATCGAACCAACTGCTGAAGATCGTGCGTAATCGAAGCTAGTCACCAAAATCCTATCTGCCTGCTCGAGAATCCACGACCGAAGCGTCCGACCATGTACTGCTGCTACTGCTCGAACTAAACCATGACCCAGGACATCCATGTGATAATAGACAATCAATCGACGGCAACGACCGAACGATTTAGCTAGTGCCACCGGTTCAGCGCCACCAAAAAATGGATAATGCAAAATTGTCAGATCGTAGTCGTGGCAGGTACTAAACGCCCCAGGCACTAAGGCTGCATTACCATATCTAAACCAGGTCTGTAGAGCTTTGACCGAGTAGCCACCTACTTCACCCACTCCATCACCTGATGGTGCCCACACATCGACCTCATGTCCCAAAGCGGCAAGTTGCCGTGCGTCTTGTTCAGCAACGACACACATGCCACCGCGATACGGTAGGAAGGTTGGTGTAACAATGGCGATCCTTTGACCTGTCATGTAGCTCAACGAATAAATGGCCGAACGATTCTCCAAGCCACCTCTAAAAGCGGATTAGCTACCCACATAGCAAAAAGACTAGCCTTTTCTTGATCACGAATAGTCGGTGTAAATAGCGCAAAAATCTCTCGATCACTAACCTTTCGCCAAGCAGCCACACGCTCACGTTCCTTGATGATGTAGCTCCAAACCGACGGTCTCAAAAAATAAGTCAGAGCTTTAACCTTCTTACTCCACCAACCACCAAGCGCCGCCGGAATAGCCATGCCAAATTCAGTCATAATCAACCAAGGAGCCAATACAATCAGTGTCCACAAACGCAAATTTTTAAACAAAACCAAATATCGGTTGCGCTCCATGTAGTACCACTTACCGATACTCCGAGAGAACTCGTACTTGTGCCAGACTACCGACTTGGGAGCTAGAACGTTTTTATAGCCAGCCAATCGCAAACGCCAACCTAAATCCAAATCCTCGTGATACATAAAGAAACGTTCATCGAAGTCACCTACCTGCTCCAATGCAGATAAACGACACAAAACTGCAGCCCCCGAGGCATAAGGAATCTCACGTACAGTCTCAGTATCAATCCGATCCAAACGTCGCCGATAATCCTGACAATAACCAAAACCAAGAAAATGTACGGCATTACCAGTACTATTCACTAGCTCGCGATCCGGATGCAGTAATAAAAGCGATTGTACACTACCAATCTGCAAATCAGACTCAGCTACTCGTACTGCCTCAATTAAAAAATCTGGACTGATTTCAGTATCGTGATTCAACAAATAGACATAATTCGCGCCCCGTTCGATAGCCAACCTAATACCAAAGTTGTTCCCGCTGGCGAAACCCAAGTTACTGCCAGTATCGACCACTTCGAACAATGGCCAACGTCGTCGAATCTCGGCCGGTGTACCATCAGACGAACCGTTATCTACGACCAAAATATCAGCCTCCAAGCCCTCAGTGTTCATCTTCTCCAGTGTGCCAAAACACCCATCCAAATACTTGGACGAATTGAAGGTCAGAACAATAACTGTAACTTTCAGCTTCTTCGGTAATGACATGTACTATATCGATTAGATTTAAACGGAATGCGATTCTTTGTCGGTACAATCTTTTTCTTTCAAATTTTCCGGACGTCGATCTTTAAGCTCCATTTCTCTAACTAACAACGTAATATTATGTTCAATCTTCTCTAGACGCACAAACAGACGAAACGTTAGATAGAAAAGTATTACTACGGACAAATATATAGCTACATCCACACCACGACCTACTCCAACTAGTTCAGCCAACCAACTAGTAGCCTGTGGTAGAGCAACCAAAAAACCGGCCATTAGCCATAGTAGTAGCCACAACACCAAATGAAAGCGTCCTAATTCACCGGACCGAAATTTGATAATGGTCCGCCAGACGGCAAACAACGAAAAAGCGATAATCGTGATCTGAATCAGATGCATATCGACTGATAATTATCTCATGACCCGATGTAGGACCAGTCGGCCAGCAGTCTTGAGTCCCATGACAAAACCTTGTCCTTTAGAGAGCGAATACGGTGTATAGTCTGGACGAATTGGTTGCTCATGGAGACGTAAACGATGACGTCTAATCTCATGCACGATCTCGGACGATACATCCATTCGATCGCAACGTAAATCAAAACACGAAGCGGCTGACGAAGTAAAAGCTCGCAGGCCAGACTGACTATCTTGAACCCACAAACCAAACAAGGTGAAAGTTAGAGCATTACCAATCCAGTTGGCAGTACGTCTACTTCGAGGCATTAAATGACGATCTATGGTTCGCACACCGATTGCCACATCAGCTCGACCGTCGAGTAATGGCTTAACTAAAGATGGCACATCCTCAGCTCGATGCTGACCATCCGCATCAAAAGTCAAAATAACATCAGCATTCAAATCTAAAGCATGTCGTAAGCCGGTTCCTATGGCCGCACCCAATCCACGATTAATGAAATGACGTAAGACCAATGCTCCGGCACCACAAGCTTCAGGTCCGGTACGGTCAATCGAGCCATCGTCAACCACAATCACCCGATTTGTTACTGGACCGAGCGAACGAACCACATCAGCTACCGTTTTCTCCTCGTTGTAGGCCGGAACCACGGCAAAAACGTTCATATCATGAAGTAAAAGGCGGACGCAAAATATCCTTGTGTGCCACAGTGTATTCGATTGTCTTCTTTAGACCTTGCTCCAATGACATAAGTGGAATCCAACCAGTCTTGTCTTTAATCTTGGTCAGATCAGGCAAACCCAACTCACGCATAAACGGCAAACGCTCATGATAAACAATGTTCGACTGAGAACCGGTCATTTCTTTTATCTTGGCGGCCACATCAGATAACTTGATGTCGTAATCACTACCAATATTCAGCGGACCAGGATCTTCGGACAAAGCCATTAACTGCATAATTCCATCAACTACATCCGAAACATAAATCAACGAAGATCTAAAATTTTCATCACCATAAATAACCAGATCACGGCTGTCTATGGCGTCGAGTACGAAATCAGGAATCATGTGACCATCAGAAAGTGGTTGACGTGGACCGTAAGTACGGAAAATCCGACCAATCCTGACATCCAAACCATGTACATCATGATAAGTAGCACAAGAAGTCTCGGCGAAGCGCTTACCTTCATCGTAGCAGCCGCGCGGAGTTAGGTGATCAAACAAACCATACTCGTCTTCACGAAACGGATGACCATCCTCGGGTCGCAGTCCATAAATCACCGAAGATGAGGCTAGAAAAAATCTAGCACCATAACCGACAGCTAGTTCAAGCATGTTGCAAGTACCAATCGAGTTGGCGCGCAAAGTATCCTTCCTAAACTTATCGAAGTTCTTGGGTGAGGTCGGACAAGCCAAATGATAAATTTCTTGCACGCCTTGAAAACGAATTTTGAAACGCTCAAGTTCGGGATAGGTCGTCAAATCAATTAGTGAATTGACATCAGCACGAATAAACTCAAAATCTGGATTCTTTAATAAGTGAGAAATGTTTGATTGCTGAGAGGTGGAGAAGTTATCTAGACAGATAACCTTACTATTACGGAGCAGATGTTCACACAAAAAAGAACCAATGAATCCGGCACCGCCGGTCACCAGTACATTCTTTTTCTCGAAAATCGGGCCATCGGACATAGGATTTTGGCTAAGCTTGAAACGCGGTTATTATACGACTGACGAAACCTAGAGGCAAGAAAAAACGCTCGGTTCAGGCAAAAAATAAGGACTATAGTTCTAGAATCACCATTTAAAACAAACTAAAAAGTCCAGTAATGAAACCGGACTTCATTGATAAATTTTCTCTTTAGCCAAACGTCGGACGTAAAGTGTCCTTATGAGCGATGGCGTATTCAATCGTCTTACTCAGTCCTTGCTCCAAAGAAACGAGCGGAATCCAACCTAGACCCTTTAGTTTGGATAAGTCTGGTACACCCAAAGTAACCATATACGGCAACCTCTCCTTGAGCTCAACCTGGGCATCCGAATGGGTTAAATCCAAAATCTTCCTAGCCACACTCTCCATGGTGACCTCATAATCACTACCAATATTCACATAACCCGGATTAACAGTCCTGGCCATAATTAAAACGATTGCATCAACCACATCCGAAACATAGATCAATGAAGACTTGAAACTATCATCGCCATAAACCACCAAGTCGCGTCCATCAATAGCATCAAGTACAAAATCAGGAATCATGTGACCATCAGAGAGCGCCATACGAGGTCCATAAGTACGAAAAATACGACCAACTCTGACATCCAAACCGTGCATATCGTTATAAGTGGTACATAACGTCTCAGCGAAACGTTTACCCTCATCGTAGCAACCACGTGGAGTCAAGTGATTGAATGAACCATACTCGTCCTCATGAAATGAATGGCCATCCTCGGGTCTCGCGCCATAGGCAGCTGGTGTAGAAGCCTGAAAAAACTTGGCACCATAACGCAGGGCTAGTTCCAAAATATTGCGCACACCAACCGAATTGGCGAGCATGGTGTCTTGGCGCAGACGATCGAAATTCTTAGGTGAAGTCGGACAAGCTAAGTGGTAAACCTCCTGCACGCCTTGAAAGCGAACCTTAAACCGCTCAAGTTCGGGATAAGCCGCTAGATCAATCAGTGAATTGACATCGGCACGAATGAACTCAAAATCCGGATTCTTTAACAAGTGAGAAATATTCGAATGTTGGGAAGTAGAAAAATTATCGAGACAAATTACCTTACTGTCGCGGAGTAGACGCTCACATAAAAAAGAACCAATGAATCCGGCACCGCCGGTCACCAGTACATTCTTTTTCTCAAAAATCGGACCATCAGACATAAGATGTGGGTAAAATTGTTGATCTCTAGTGATGAATCTCGGTCATTCGACTACCGAAAGTCCATCTTTTTTGAAGTGTAAAATTCCAAATAGTCACACCGACCGTGGCCAAAATTTTAGCCAGTACATCATGCCAACCTAATCGAATAAAAATCGCCATTAAAACCAGATTCCAAATTCCACCACTTAAGGCCACAGTAACGAACTTGCTCATCCTGTTCCGAAGTCGAAGTGTACCATGCTTGAAAGTCCAAAAATTATTCAATAAGAAGCTCGACAAAACCGCTAGACACCATGAAACAGCAGCAGCGATCAACAAATGTCCGGACCAAAAATCAAATAACCTAGTCAGTAGTAGATAGAGACCGAAATCTAATACTGTATTCACCACCCCAACCAGACAAAAGCGCAACAATTCATGAGTTATTGTCCCTCCGCGCCAAACTAACTCAGCCTGTCCAACCACGAAATTAACCAATTTTAGGTTACGAATCCCCATAGAGCGATCCGTCTTCTCGGTCATTATTCAATAACAAAGGCTCGTACACCGCCACGGAAAGATGGTTCGAAGGCCGAGAAAGAAAAGTTTAATCTCCCAGGAGACGACAAGGTCACTTGCGGTGACTCCCCCATTAATGAACCCCAAACTGTCATCATTTTTGACTGCTGAAAATTCCAATTTGTCAGACTGGCATATAACGACGGAATTGATCCACCTCGTCCGACATAATGACCAGTTCCATCGAACACCGCTACTCCACCCAGATCACCAACTCGCTTACCTTGAACAATTATCTCTGCTCGACCGTCTGAATTTAGATCCTCGGCATCTACCTGAAGCCCAGTAGTGTAATCGTCTCCGAACGGTTTGAACTCAAATAGACGTTCACCGCGTGCACTAAAGACTCTAACCGAAGAACCTCCAAAACCGGAACCAACTATAATCTCATCCAACCCATCACCATTTAAATCACCGGAAGCAACATCCACACCACCAATAAATGACTCGTCAAAAGCGAAGAAACCACCAATCACATTACCACGTCGATCGAAAGTACGAACATGCGGCCCACCACCAGGACCAGCTCCAGTCACAATCTCGTCCAATCCGTCACCATCCAAATCGCCGGTTGCCAATTCGACTCCACCACTGAACCCAAAATCATAAGCGAAAAATCCACCGATTGGTTTGGTGTTCAGATCAAAAATACGGACATGCGGCCCTCCACCAGCCAAGGCACCAACCACAATGCTACTATGACGTGTCCCATCAAAATTACCTAAGGCCAACGAGACACCACCACGAAAACCAACCGGAAAAGCATTAAACGAACGGACGAATAAACCGTCTTCAGTAAAAATTCGGATTTCTGGGTCACGTCCCGGACCAGCCGAAGTAACTACTAATCGATTGGAAGTCCCATCTGGAGTTAGTGCCGAGGTTGGAACATAAGTTTCAATCGGTGGTTTACGTCGTAATTCAGTTACTTTTAAAACAGCTTTAGCGGCATCAATTCGTCCACGTCCGAGACGTCCAACGTACTCAGGATTCTTCTGATTAACATCAGTCGACGTTTCAGTGATGATATTAGTCACCTGTTTAGGTGTCAGATTCCGATCAAGTGAAAACATCAGTGCAGCCAAACCAGACACTAATGGTGCGGCCACGGACGTACCTTTAAAATACCCACCGTACGGCTCATCAAACTCGAAATCTCCTGGTAAATAAAGCTGAGTCGAGATGACCCGATTACCGGGCGCGCTGATGTCCACGCAAGCAGCACCATAATTGGAAAAAGTGGCCCGTTGATCACCGGTGTCTGTGGCAGCTACACCGTAAACGTAGTTCTCACTGGAGTCACGATCAAAACAAATTGGATACATCGGCTCACGATCAAGATCGATAGCATTACCATCCTCTGGTGCATTACCAGCTGCCGCCACAATAAACACTCCTCGATCGTAGGCACGACGCAAGGATGTGGCTAAACGCAAACTATTAATTGGACCATCAAAACTTAGATTGATGACTTTGGCACCATTGTCTACAGCATAATCGACTGCACTGGCCACATCATCAGGATCACCCGTACCCATCGAGTCGAGTGCTCGTAAAACCATAATCGGCGACTGCCAGGTCACTCCAACAATACCGATACCATTGTCACCTTTAGCTGAAATCAACCCAGCACTAATAGTGCCGTGATTCGCTCCAAGTACCGAATATTCACCATCCAAATCAGGTCGTGGATCATTGTCATGATCAATGAAGTCCCAACCGTAAAGATCATCAATGTAGCCATTACCATCATTGTCAATACCGTCGTGTGTCATCTCATCAGTATTGAGCCAAATATTCTCGGCCAGATCCGGATGATCAACATCAACACCACTATCAATCACAGCAATCGGAATCGTCTCCATGCCCAAACTGTAATCCCAAGCCGCTGGAGCATTGATCTGCTGCAAATACCACAGCTCGCTAAAATATTGGTCGTTTGGAATCCTGGCCAGAACCGTATTAGGCACAGTCATGAGTACGACGAAGATCGCGGCCATCAAGCTACGACCGATTAAATTGCCTTTTTTGCTCTGTTTTTCGAACATGTTCGAATATTTAATGACGAAAGTCATTGTACAAAGTGTCTAAGGAAAGATAAAGGTCGGAAAAAGCGCCTCGACGACGCTTTCTCTAAAGAAGCAATGAAACAATCAACCATTGCGCAGTTTTTCGTGAAAATGCAATCCAACACCAACTGTATCACTTTCCTCGACTGGTTCTTTCTTTTTGAAGTTTCCGGCTTCATCAAAAAATTCAAAACCCGGAAACTCGGCACCGAAGTCACCAATGGGCGGCAAGTCAATCGGTTCAAAACCGTCCTTTTCATTATGGTCTGGAGGGAACATATACTATTGGAATAAATCTTATTTTTAATAAACCTTCTGCATTTGTCATTCCGAAAATCGCGAACATTTTTATCTGACATCCTCTCTAGTTTGTCATCCCAATCCTTCTTACGTATTTGTCATTCCGAAAATCGCGAACATTTTTATCTGACATCCTTTCTAGTTTGTCATCCCGGAAGGCCGAACGAAGCGAGGACTATCCGGGATCCAGAATCCGATCTTTTTTGCTTCTGGGTCCCGGATACTGCTCGCTACACTCGCAGTTCCGGGACGACAGAAGGAATAATGTTCAGTTCGCAGTTCCGGGACGACAACATTCTTTTGTTATCTCAATCCTTCTTACGTATTTGT
>MGFG01000032.1 GCA_001791745.1 Candidatus Uhrbacteria bacterium RIFOXYC2_FULL_47_19
GTCCTACGGACATGGCAAGAACGGACACATTCATCCCCGCACTCGGTCGGCTTACGCCGCCTCCCTCGTGCGGGGTTTCCTGTGGGATAAATAAGGCACGCCCCAGATAGGGCGTGCCAGAGTTTCATTGTGTTTTTGATCAGTTGCAGCCGGCAGCAATGACTGCGTCGAGCGCCGACCTTGCAACTTCGAGCCGACTCTTGCTCGGAGGTGAAGTCGTGAATTTAACCTGCAGCCACAGGTTGATCCCCCTGAACAGAGGTATTCAGTGTCAACCGATGAGTGAGTTTAGTGATAATACACCCTCTAGGAGTAGTGCTGAACTGATGCTCAGAGTAATGCTCAAGTACAGCGCAAGAAATAGTGCTACCGCTAGAGCCAGAGCTAGAGGTGTGATTAGGCTGGTTCCGCAGACGGGATTGAACCGATCCTGTCTTTGAATGGTTTCGATCTCGGTCGAGTTGGTGGAGACGTAGGCGTTGAATGCCATATGTTCGGCTGCATGGTAGGCCTTCAGTCTGTCATGCATGATAATTAGCAAGATACTAAGGCCAACGACTAGCATCGATATCGCTGTAGCGACTAACATACTCCCAACATGGAATGATGTTGCGAGACAGGTACCGATCAGGGTACCCACAAAGATGAGTTTGTTGCGTGGTTTCTCCAGACCGATCCATATTGAGACTAAGGTGGTCAGTAGATGGGGTAGAAAGCGGAATCTTTTCTTGAATTTTATCCAGCTTAGTACTGGCTTCGACAGCTTTCTCAGTTCGCAGACTTACGGTTCCGTTGGTTCGTCTGGCCGTGGCCACACATTGATCGGTAGCAAAGGTCAACACCATCGGTGAATGAACGGCCTCCGCTTATTCTGATTTGTTCCATTTAAAGAATCTCCAGGTTCGGATCTTATTATGAAATCAGCCTCGTGTTAAGACTGGGGCCCAAGTTTCGCCTTGTAAGCGTTGTCATCAATCGGTAAGATTCAGTCGTATGTCGGATGGACGGGTGATGAAAAATACGGCTTATTTAGTGACAGCATTCGTGGGACAAAAAGTATTGTCCTTCGTTTATTTTACGATTATTGCCCGGACAGTCGGGGTGGACGGGGCCGGCCGCTATTTTCTAGCCGTGTCGATCACCACCATGTTCTCGATTTTCGTCGATTTAGGTTTGGCCAATGTGTTGGTGCGGGAGGTGGCCAAAAATCGTGCTCGGGCCGGTTCGCTTCTAGCTAACGTACTTGGTATTAAGGTCATTCTGGCTGTGTTGACCGTTGGGGCAGTCTATATTACCGCTCGAATCTTGAATTATCATCCGGAAACCAGATTGATGATAACAATCGCCGGTGTGGTCATGGTCGTGGACTCGATACACCTGGTTATGTATGCGGCCATGCGCGGCTTTCAAAATCTGCGCTACGAAGCGGTGGGTGTGGTCGGCGGACAGGCTATCGTCATTTTTTCCGGAATTACCTTTCTTTTGCTTCATTTACCGCTTTATTTTTTGGTTGTGGCCTTACTCTGTGGAAGTACATTTAATGTACTGTGGGCTGGCTTGGTCTTAAAGAAGAAGTTTGACTTACGATCATTAGATCTTCGTTTGGAAAGGCCGGTCCTTCTTTTTTTCTGGCGAGTGACAATACCATTTGCTTTGGCTGGAATTTTTTCTAGAGTTTACTCTTATATCGACTCAGTTATGCTCTCGAAGCTTATTTCGGAAGCATCAGTAGGTATTTATGGTGTGGCGTATAAAATCGCTTTTTCTTTTCAGTTTTTACCTATGGCCTTTGCTGCAGCGGTTTATCCGGCCATGAGTGAACATTATGTTAATGATCGTGATCGATTGTCACAGTTATTCACTCTATCAGTAGTTTATCTGATGTTTATAGCGCTACCATTAGCGGTTGGTGTTGCGGTCTTGGCGCCACAGTTTATTGCGTTATTATATGGTTCGGAATTTTACGGTTCGGTATTACCACTGCAGATTTTAATGGCTTCTTTAGTATTTGCATTTTTGTATTGGCCGGCTGGTTCATTGCTCAATGCAAGTGATCGACAAGGAAAAAATACTTTATCCATGGGACTTACCATGGTGATTAATATTTTGCTGAATGCCCTACTTATTCCTAAATTTGGTCCGGTTGGCGCAGCTGTAGCCGCTCTGGTTGGTAATTTTGTGCTTTGGGGTTCAGCGGCGTTATTTATGCGTAAGGTTATAAAAGTCGACAGACATCGTTTTTGGTCAGCCGCTCTAAAAACGGCTGCTGCTGCCGCGATTATGGCCGTAGTACTCTTGGTTACCCGTGGAAGAATACATGTCATGTTGTTAATTCCGGTTGGAGTGGTGGTTTATGCTGGAATGTTACTAACACTTAGAGGGGTGACTATTTCTGAGTTGCGGATAGCTGTAGATATTCTATTGAAGCGTGGTCGTGGAGTTAGTGATTTGGTGCCATGAAAAGAATAAACCACAATCTGTTATTGCTTACACTGGAGTATCCACCACAAGTCGGAGGAATTTCGACTTATTTGTCTTATCTCGCTGAGAGATATTCGATTGGAACTATTCAGATTTTGGCACCAGAGATCGAAGGGAGTCATGGAACGGACATGGTAGCTGGTCCGGCTATTTATCGGCGGCAACTTGAGGTCAGTTGGCTACGTCCGCGTTGGCTTCCAGCCTTGTACTGGACCTGGTTGCAATGTCGTCGTGAACGTCCTGGTATGTTAGTTGTTAGTCATTTGTTGAATATGGGGCGAGTAGCTCGTTGGATTCGACGGCTTTTAGGCATACCTTATACAGTTATCGTCCATGGAATGGATGTTTCATTGGCTATGTCTGGTGATCGAAGAAAGAGAGTAGGTGCTCGTCGAATACTCTTTGATGCTGCACTTGTGGTGGCTAATAGTGGCTTTACTGCCGAGTTGGTTAAGTCCATTGGGGTGCCAGAGGAACGAATTGAAGTTGTTATTCCACCACCGTCTTTACCACTCGATTTAACCGTTGGTCCTGAACAGATTAAGGCCTTCCGGCAGAGACATGGGTTAGGTGATTCTTTTGTCCTGTTGTCGACTGGACGCTTAGTGAAGCGTAAGGGGTTCGATGTTTGTCTTCAGGCTATAGCTGAATTAAAGCGGTCTGGACGCCAGGTTAAACAGTTGATTGTTGGGTCCGGTCCTTTTATTGATGACTTAATTGAGTTGGCTCAAGAATTAGACGTCGTAGCCGAGACTGTTTTTCTTGGTCGAATTGATCGATTAGAATTATCTCGGGCTTTTGCTGCTTGTGATACATTTGTGCTAGTACCTAGACTACTAGGTAGTGATGTTGAAGGGTTCGGTATTGTTTATTTGGAGGCCGGGGTTTTTAGTCGTCCGACTATCGGCTCCAGAACGGGTGGGGTGTCTGAGGCTGTGATAGATGGAGAGACTGGATTGCTGATCGAACCAGATGATCCAATAGCATTGAAAGAAGCAATCGAACGTTTAATTGATGATGAAACATTACGACAGAGTTTGGGTACTGGTGGTCGACACCGTGTCGAACGTGATTTTGGAAAAGATGGTCAAGATGAGAAATTTACTACAGCAGTTCGTCGGGCCATGGATGAAACGATAACATCAGAGACATCATGAACGAAAAAGAATCTGACCGGAGTTCGGTCATCAGTATTATCATTCCTGCTTATCAACACGCTCGCGAATTACCAGCTTGTTTGAGTAGTATTTTTGATCAAGATTATTGTGATTTCGAAGTCATTGTAGTCGATGATGGATCTACCGATGGGACAGAAGAAATACTTCGTCCTTTTTTGTCGAGGATTTCTTATGTCTGGCAGGAGAATCAAGGTGCGAATTCAGCCAGAAATCGCGGTTACCGCGAAGCTCGTGGCAGGTTGGTTTTATTTTGTGATGCTGACATCGTTATGAAACCTAATTGCCTAAAGAAGATGGTTCAGATTCTTGAATCACAGCCTGATGCAGCTTATGTTTATTGTTCATTCATGTATGGCTGGAAGAAGTTTCGACTTTGGCCTTTCGATCCAGTTCGATTACGACGAATAAATTATATTCACACCACTTCATTGATTCGACGAGAGTACTTTCCTGGTTTCGATGAAGCTATCCATAAACTACAAGACTGGGATTTATGGCTAACCATGCTTGAGCGTGGACAGTTTGGGGTTTGGATACCCGAGTATTTGTTCTTAGCCATACCACATCGAGGTGGTATTAGTACTTGGATACCAGGAATTTTTTATCGTATACCGTGGATTAGACTAGGTCTTCGAATGCGAGCTGTAGAAAGGTTTCAAATAGCGGAACGTATCATTAAAAAGAAACATCATTTGAACTGAGAATATGGATTTAAGCGTTATTATTCTCAATTGGAAGGTTAGAGAGTTATTGCGTCGTTGCTTGGCTTCAATTTTTGAACAGACTGCTGGATTAAGCTTTGAGGTTATTGTCGTAGACAACAACTCCGGCGACGGTAGTGCGGAAATGGTTCGACGGGAGTTTCCACAAGTGCGACTCATTGAGAATTCAAGCAATGTAGGATTTGCTGCTGGCAACAATCCTGGCATCGCCGCAGCTAAAGGAGAATTTATATTATTGTTAAACCCAGATACTGAACTGCGAGGCAATGCTTTGTTTGGGATGGTTAGAGTCATGCGTGATCAACCGGATTTAGGGGTGCTAGGTCCTCGCTTATTAAATCCAGACGGGTCACTACAAGAGTCGGTTCGGGCTTTTCCTGGTTTAGTGGACCAAGCCATGATTATGTTAAAACTACATCGTCTTTTTCCAGACTGCGCTTCACTACGTCGTTATTTATGTGCCGATTTTGATTATTCAGTCACAGCGGATGTTGATCAGGTTATGGGTGCAGCTTTTTTAACCCGGCGGTCAGTGTTAGATCAGATCGGTTCGCTCGATGAAGATTATTTTATTTGGTTTGAGGAGGTTGATTTTTGTCGGCGTGTGCAGATGGCTGGATTGCGAGTTGGTTATACTCCCGAAGCCGAGGTGGTGCATCATGGTGGAGAGAGTTTTGCTCAGAAGATGGGTCCAATCAAACAACGTTTTTGGAATACCAGTCTACGGACTTACATGCGTAAACATGGAAACTTATTGTCGCGATTAGTAGTATCTTTATTGCATCCAGTATCTATGCTACTTTCATGGGTTATATATTTAATTCCCAGCCTGTTTTGTAGAGGTGTTGACCCCAAGAGTCGGCAATTGTCTGGTTCGCACCTCTTTTTAATTTTATTAGCTGGCTACACTCTTTTAGAGCTCGTATCCTGGATTGGCTACAATTTTTCATGGTTGAATCAAGTAGCATTTTTTATTGTAGTTTTGGTTGTAGCTATACTAACTTGGTTTCGACCATGGTTGGGGGTTGTAGCAGTTTTGGGTGAGCTGTTTATTGGGTCGCAGGGCGGCTATCTATTGGCAGTTGGACCAGCTGATGTTGATGGTGCCATTCTGTCGTTACGAATGGGTTTATTTTTGACCGTGTTTGGAGTTTGGGCGGCTCGAAATATACTAATGTTGGTTACGGGACTTAGACATCGTTCTATTAAAGCACCAGCTTGGTATAAGGAGATGCAGTCGTCCGGTTTATTATGGCCGTATTTAATTTTTTTGGTCATGTTAGTTTTTAGTGGACTGCGTGGGCTATTGGCTAGTAATGGTTTTAGTAATGTTTTCTTTGACGCCAATGGTTACGCTTTTTTTGTCTTATTTCCGGCTTTTATTGATGGTTGGCCAGGACTTAAAACTGGACGAGTGCTGTTTTATGTATTGGCTGCGGCCATGACAGTGTCGGTTGCAAAATCACTGGCTACACTTTATTTCTTTTCACACCATCTTTTTTATGTTGCTGCCAATATGTATGTTTGGGTCCGCGACACCAGAGTAGGGGAGGTGACCATAATGACTGCGGATTTTCATCGGGTATTTTTTCAATCACATCTCTTTGTACTGACTAGTATTTTTGTCGTGCTACTTTTAGCTGCGACTGCACCTCGCATATTTCGTCGGCGATCATTTTGGCTTCCGTTTGGATTGTTAGCCTGGGGCTTAATTGGTTTGTTACTAGGGTTATCAAGAAGTTTTTGGTTTGGTGGGTTCATTGGGACCGGTGTGATGATTGGATTGCTACTCTGGACCGGTGGTGGGCGTGGTCTTTGGCATAGGATGATACTTATTGCTCCATTATCGTTGATTGCATCCACAGCGATCATTACTGCAGTCTATATTTTTCCGTTTCCCAATAAGACCGGAGACATGTCGTTAACCTCATTGTTGGGAGAAAGGGTCTTTTCTGTATCCGGTGAGGCAGCAGCTAATAGTCGTTGGGCATTATTGCCGGAGTTATGGACTGCCGGTTGGCGACATCCAATATTTGGGTCAGGACTCGGTACCGAAGTTACTTATACCACTAGTGATCCTCGTCTACTCGTCGATAATCCGACAGGACGTTACACTACCTTCGCCTTCGAGTGGGGCTATCATGATCTTTGGATAAAATTTGGATTATTAGGGCTTGTAATTTATGCTTGGTTAATCGCTGTTGTATTGAAACCCATCATGCTTTTCATTTGGGAAGGATCAATACGAAAGAGTGGGTCGGTCGATAAAGGTCGATTGGTTTCTCGTGAAGTACTAGTTGCTATCGGTGTAGTGTCGGGTGTAGCAGCGTTACTTGGAACCCATATTTTTAGTCCATATTTGAATCATCCATTAGGTATTGGTTTACTAATGGCAGTTGCGGCTTGGGGTATTTCATTGAGAAAAGTTGGTGATTCTAAGATATAACATCTTCATCGGACTAAAAGCCATGAATCAAAATACCGCCCTTATTGGGCGGCTATTTTTTAAGTCAGATTAATTTTGGGGGTGGATAGCCATGTAAGAAGTCGGTGCCAGACATGGCTCTACGCCCCTCAGGTTGGACTGCTATTAGTTGTACTGCCTCATCGTTCATAACGACTACAGCAGGCAGGCCATCTTTGGTCTCGATAACTGTGCCAGGGGTTTGACCATTTGCATGAATAATTTCGGCACGAAGTAGTGCAGTACGTACTTTTTTATTATTCCTGGTTATCCAATCGAAACGAACACCAGGCCATGGACGATAGGCTCTGATCTGACGTTCGATTCTCCAGGCATTAGCCGTAGTCCAGTTTATTAATGCATCCTCTTTTCGGATCATTTTAGTAAAGGTCGCCAACTCGTGATTTTGTTCTTGAGGAAGTAAGGTTCGATCAGCTAGCATGGGTAGACTTTCAACAAGTAGTCCGGCGGCAGCTTCGGACAAACGACCAGTCAGTGATAGATAGTCGTCATCTTCTTTAATGTTTTCAATTGTAGTGGCTAAAATTGGACCATGGTCCATTTTCTCGTCCATTAGAATTAGAGTAACCCCGGTTTCGGTCTCGCCTTCGAGAATGGCAGTTTGAATAGGGGAAGCACCTCGATATTTTGGTAGCAGTGAACCATGGAGATTTATTGAACCAAGCTTCGGCATTTCGATAACCTGGCGTGGTAATATTCGTCCGTAGGCAGCTACAATAAATAGGTCAGCTTGTAATTTGTGCAGGGTTTTCAAGAAGGATGAGTCAATATTCTCTGGTTGGAGCAAGAGTAGGTTTGATTGGCGGGCGACTATGCTCACTGGCGAAGATTGGTTTTCTTGATGTCGACCCACGAGTCGGTCCGGCTGTGAGACCACTGCTATAACATCGAAGACTTCTGGGTGAGTGAGTAGTGATTGGAGTGATGGTACAGCGAAGTCTGCTGTTCCAAAGTAAACGATATGAATTGGTTCCATGCGTTTGATTATAAAAAATCGTAACCGAAGTACAAGAAAAGACGTTAGGTCCGATTTTGTTCTTCAATGCGGTCGACGAATAATATGCCATCAAGGTGGTCCATTTCATGTTGCATGACTCGAGCAAAGAATCCTTTGGCAGTGAAAGTTATCTTTTTGTCTTCGAGTGTCAAAGCCTCAATATCCACTTCTGTTGCTCGTCGAACTAAACCGTATTTTCCGGGAATAGATAGGCAACCTTCCTCATAGGGAGTAGTTTTTTTTGACATCTTGGTGAACTTGGGATTGATGAGGGCAATTGGTCCAGCTGAGGTTTCAGCCACAAAAACACGTTGGTTGATTCCTATTTGTGGGGCGGCCAGGCCAACTCCTTGGGCAGCGCGCATTGTTTCGATCATGTTTTCTACTAAACATCTAAAAACATCAGTCCGAATTTCATCAAGATCGATTTCGTTGGCACGTTGGCGTAGTATTGACTCGCCGATGGTTACTATCTTTTTTATTGACATACAATTTTATTGCTCAGCCAATCATTTCTGGATTACGGTCCACAATATAGCTTTCTGGTAAGTTGGTGAGTGCTTGTTGGATACTTGGTGGGATGTTTATTTCGGTTTTGACTACAACCACGCTTCTCCATAGTCCATCACGAAATGGACGGCGGTGGCGTAGCGGACCAGCAACGATTCCATGTTCCGAAGCTATCGTCTTTTTAAGTGTGGTGAGTAATTCTTTTGCTTGTCGTTCAGTTTCGTTCTGATCAGGATTTCTGACAGTAATTGTTAGAAGTGTACCAAATGGAGGATAGGCTGAATTTTGTCTAGCTTCTAGTTCTGCTGTTACAAAGTCATGTTCGTTCGAGTTGAGTAATTTGATTTTGGTGCCATCTGGATCAAGTGTCTGCATTAGGAGTGATGCATTAGATGAAGCAGCAATATCTTTAAGTGTTCGAATGGTTCGCCAGGCGTCTTCCATTACACGGAAGCCAGGAAATGTTAGTAGTCCATCTAGATCAGTTACAACTACACAACCCCAGTCGCTTCGTGAAGGTAGTTCAGCTAGGTCGTGCAGCATTAAACGGGTACCGATAAGTATATCGGATTCATCGATAGTTCTGTCATGCTTCTCATTCAAGAGATCTGAATCGTAGGCAGCTACTTTATTTTTTGGGAACTCTCTTTGTAGAGCCGTTTCAAGTGACTTAGTACCCAGGCCTATGTTGTGTAAATTAACATCGCCACATTTGGGACAGACTATCGGCAGGGTTGAGATGGTAGCGCAGCGTGGGCAGCGTAGATTACCGTTACCAACACCCAGTGCAATGTCGCACCGCTCACAACGGAACACTAATCGACAACCATTGCAGATTAAGGCTCCAGCTGTGCCGAGGCGGTTATGGTAAACTAGCACCTTTTTCCCTTGATGTAAAGACTCGACTGCTCGATCCATAACCACCGGTGATAGTGGATGATCATAACCTTTTGGATTGCCAGTGATATTGATCAACACTGTTTTTGGATCAGAGGTTGGTGTGGCTAGTCGAGACAATTGATTTTTAGCAGCCAGAGCATACTCTTCTAGACGTGGAGCATGTGATAGATAAGCCAGACTAGCCTTAGACTCGTCTGCTCGCCAGAGTGCGATTTCTCGGGAGTCGTAACGAGGATTTTGATCATATTGACGTAGATCAGGACTATCAGACTCAAGTACTAAAAACAGACCTGGATTGCGAACTGGAGCAAGAGCAGCTAGTCGAGTTCCGATCACAATCGCGATTGGTTCAGCTAGAAGGCGTTTCCAATTAGTACGTAGCTGTGAGTTCGTTAATTTACCATGGATTTCCACGACAGGCGGACCATCAGGAAAGGTCAGTGCTTTGTTTAGCCTAGTGATTTCAGTGCTGTGTGGTGTAATTATAATGACACCATGACCAGAATTAATAGTACTCTTTGTTAGACGTATTGTTTCGGCAATTTTTTCATCAGAATGTCGGTATCTGATCAGCGATCGTTCGGTAGAATTAATCTTCGTCCCAACGATTTGTTCTGATAATCCTTTAGGGTCGTCGGTTAGTAATTTGGTCTTAGGTGTTCTAGGTAGGAAAGATTTTAGGGCTGTGGCTGGCGAGACCAAATAATGGTCTGACATTTTTTGCGGCAAATTAAGTAAATCTTCTCCTAGAACATGATAGTCGCCGAATCCGAGTAATTCAACGATTTGTTTATTTTTGAACGTTGTGGTTTCGGAAAGTTCAATTACCAATCCATCGACCGGTCGTCCTCGCCAGGGGACGACAACCCATGAGCCGCGCTGCACCAAACCGCGGTACCTTTCTGGTACCGCGTAATCATACGCTCCTAAGTTTTTTGGTAGGCGGACGGCTGGGATGATTTTAGCGAACATGGCACATATCCGATTAATCAGGAGGTTTTGATACTAGCGACTAGGTAGCCGACGCCCAATGGTTTTTCGTAGGAAAAAATTTGTGGTTCGACATTCATACCATCGAGTAATCCAAAGAGCAGGGCTAATGGTGCTGCACCACAGGCCTGGGCCTCTTTAGCCCAATCATCATCGACATCTAAGATGCCTATTGGGTTTCGCTCCTTGAGTAGTTCAACGATCTTATCGTCAAAAGCCACTCCTTTCGGGGACAAGCCACTAGGAGAATCTTCACCTACACGATGGGATAGATCTGCAGAAGCAATAACAGCTATTCTAGAAGTGGAATCCATTATTTCTGACTTAAGTGCTGTACCGATTTCAAAATGGGCCTTTAGACCTAATTCTGACGATGGACGTAGAGGTACAATGCGTACCTCCTTAAGACTTTCAGTTAGATAGTGTAGAGGTACCGAGGAACCGTAATCTAGAAAATCCTCACTCGTTAGCGTTAGTGGTAAATGTAATCGTTTAAAATCCTCGCGCAGTCTGTCTATGAGCATGGTGGCTGGTCGCCATTCGTCCTTAGTTACCAGATCACCAAACTCATCAAAGCGGCTGACATATTTGGAGTTAAAATTGATGGTAATAGCGTCGACTAGCATCTCACCGTGGGGTGAGATTATAACAATAATATCCGGTCGGGCTGCTAAGAGCTCTTGTTCTAGTTGTTTCATTGATTGACTAGTCTTTTCTATTATTTTGAGACCCTCAACCTTGCCAATCTTTGGCATTAGAATAGGGGTATGGGCGGCAATACCGCTGAAAATTAAAGTCATATGGATAATTTATACCATTTTAAAAGTCAAAAGACGATTCCTGTCTAGCGATATTAGACTAGATATTATTGGGTGTATGTAACCAATTCCTTGGTTGTACACAGGGGAGTCTTTGACGTTCGGTTTTTGTTCGGGTATGATTTAGTTAGGTCTGAAGAGGGTGTGGATAGATTTTATGAACAGACAAGAAAAATTAACAAAAAAACAACATCAGATTCTTGAGTATGTGACCGGATACATCCGGGGGAACGGCTACGCTCCATCCTATCGGGATATAGGTGAAGCGCTTGGCTTGTCCTCGACTGCTACGGTCCACGAGCATATCAAGAATTTGAAAGAGAAAGGGTGTTTGTCGAGCGGTAATGGTGAAGCACGAGCCTTGGAAGTAGATCCGGAGTTGTCTAGGATTGCGGTAGCTGTGACCTTACCACTCCTAGGTTTGATAACGGCTGGGGAGCCGATTGAGGCGGTAGAGGGTAAAGAGACCATGGATATTCCAGCAACACTAGTCAGAAAGCCGGATGATACTTTCGTCTTACGGGTAAGAGGGGAGTCAATGAAAGATGATGGTATTTTATCCGGCGATTTAGTGATCGTAGAGAAGAATCCTGCACCTCGTGATGGAGATACAGTAGTGGCTCTATTGGATAATGAGTATGCAACACTGAAGCGTTTCTATCGAGAGAAGGGAAGGGTGAGACTGCAGCCGGCGAATAGTTCTATGGAACCAATTTACGTAAAGGAATTGGCGGTTCAGGGTGTAGTTAGAGCGGTGATTAGAGATTTTCGGTCGGGTTAAACTTCAGGCTATCACCCTTGTTTCATTAAAGGTCGTTTTAATAAACAAAAACGTCACGCCCGTGGGAGAGTGGCGCGACGTTTTCCCGGGACGAGCCTTTTGGTTCGACCCGATCCACGCACTGTGGCACCATTATTTTAGCATGGTGCCGTAACTTAGCCAAGTTATGGTTAGGAGGAAAGTTAGAGCGATGTGGCGTCAATATTTCGGCGCCGTCATCGATGTAATAATTGCTCGCTAGAATGCGAGTCGCGAGGTCGCCGCCGAATATTGAGCAGGCCTCAACAATGCGGCGAAAACCCCCGGTCTCCTTTCGGGGGTTTTGTTTTTTTTAAATAAGATTAATGGCTAATGGACATTAGTCTTTTTTGAAATTTTGATCGTTAATTCGCTGTTTTTTGCGTCAACCTTAGCTTGATCGCCGGATTCCAATCGTCCATCGATGATCATCATAGCTAGAGGGTCGAGGATTTCATGTTGAATTACACGTTTGAGTGGTCTGGCTCCGAAGGATGGGTCGTATCCTTTTTTAGCGATAAGTTCTCGGGCTATATTGGAGACACTTAATCCAATATGTTGTTCTGCCAATCGAATAGCCACTCGATCGAGTTGAATCTGTGCTATTTGAGTTATCTCAGTTTCGTTCAGTGATCCAAAGACGATTACTTCGTCCAAACGGTTCAAGAATTCCGGTTTCATTTGATCCTTTAGGAGTTCTAGTATTTTACTGCGAACCGAGTCTTCTTCATGTACATCGGAATCGGAGAAGCCAAGGTGTCCACGGTGATCAGCTTCGAGTATGGTATCCGAGCCAATGTTGGAGGTCATGATAATGACTGTATTTTTGAAGTTGACCTTACGTCCTTTAGAGTCAGTTACTCGACCCTCATCCAATATTTGTAGAAAAGTATTCCAGACATCTGGATGAGCTTTTTCGATCTCGTCCAGTAGAACAACTGAGTATGGACGACGGCGGACTTGTTCGGTTAGTTGGCCACCTTCATCGTGGCCGATATAGCCAGGAGGGGATCCAAGCATTCGGGAGACGGTATGTCTTTCGCCATATTCAGACATATCGAGCCTAATCATCGCATTTTCATCATTGAACATGAATTCAGCCAGGGCTCGGGCTAATTCGGTTTTTCCCACACCAGTTGGTCCGAGGAAGAGGAAAGATCCAATAGGCCGATTTTCTTCGGCTACACCGGCCCTAGATCGACGGATGGCACCTGCGACCGCGTGTACAGCCTCCTTTTGTCCAACAACACGCTTTTCTAATTCTTCCTCCATGTTAGCCATTTTTGTCGCCTCCTCGCGGAGCATTTTAGAGACTGGTATGCCTGTCCAACGAGAGACAACCTTAGCTACGTCCTCCTCATTTACCTCTTCCTTTAGAAAGCGATGTCCGTGTTGTAGTTCAGCTAATCTTTGAGTAGCTCGATCTAAGTTTTTTTGAGCCTCTGGTATTTCGCGATGTAGTATCTCACCAGCTCGAATCATGCTACGATCATCGCCACTTCTTTGAGCAATTTCCGCTTCTTGTCTGAGCTCATCTGTGCGTCTGCGACTGGAGCGTATCTCAGCAATAGCCTCTCGTTCATTTTTCCATGACAATTCGAGTGAGGAATAGCGTTCATTGAGTTCAGCTAGATCTTTTTCTATCTCTGATAACCGTTCCTTGGAATCATTATCTTCTTCTTTTTCCAGGGCTAATTTTTCTAGCTTTAGACGCATTAAACTACGCTTAAGCGCGTCGATTTCCTGTGGCTCGGAGTCAATCTCCATACGTAAAGCCGAAGCAGCTTCATCAATTACGTCGACTGCCTTGTCTGGCAAAAAACGGTCTTGGATGTAGCGTGTGGAAAGTTCTACTGTTGTAACTACTGCTGGATCGGTAATGCGAACACCATGATGTAGCTCGTAGCGTTCTTTGATACCACGAAGAATGGCGACTGCATCTTCGAAAGACGGTTCAGCTACTGAGACTGGTTGAAAACGGCGTTCGAGTGCTGCATCCTTTTCGATATATTTTTGATATTCCTTTGGTGTTGTAGCACCGATTGCTCGTAACTCGCCTCGAGCCAAGGCTGGCTTTAACATGTTGGAGGCATCAAGCGGTGAACCATCACTTGATCCGGCACCGACTAGAGTATGTAATTCGTCAATAAAGAGAATAATTCGTCCAGCTGAATTCTCGATTTCTTTAAGAAGAGCCTTGAGACGATCCTCAAATTCACCACGAAACTTTGATCCAGCCACTAATGAACCAAGATCCAAAGCTGCAATTTCTTTGTCTTTTAAAAGTTCTGGCACATCACCTTGGACAATACGCTGGGCCAAACCTTCAACGATTGCTGTTTTACCAGTACCGGCTTCACCAATTAATACTGGATTATTTTTAGTTCGTCGCGATAAGACTTGCATTACTCGACGTATTTCCTCATCACGTCCAATAACTGGATCAAGCTTCTCTTGGCGAGCAAGTTCAGTTAAATTGCGGGAGTATTTTTTTAGAGCTTGATACTTTTGTTCCGGTTCTGGAGAGTCTACTTTTTGAGAACCTCTAATTTCGACTAAGACCTTCATTACCCCATCATGAACTATTCCAGCTTCATCGAGCAGAGTCTTAGCTGGAGAGGGGATCTCGAGCAGTGCCAGTAGTAGGTGTTCGGTTGAAATATATTCATCACCGAAACTCTTAGCTTCTTTTTCAGCCTGACGAAGGACACGAACCGTAGTTGGGTTTAATGCTAGTGGGGCAGTATCGGACGAGGGTTCTTGTTTAGGTAGTCGAGAAATGAGATTTTGTGTTCGACGGTCCAGATCCGATCGATCGGCCTCTAATTTATCACAAACTGATCCAATAACCCCTTCAGACTGTTCCAATAGTGCAGCTAGGAGATGTAGTGGGTTTAGCTCCAAGTTGCCGTTCTCAAAAGCTTGAATTTGGGCCGACTCTATGGCCTCGCGAGATTTGGTGGTGAAGTTTTTTGGAAGCATAGGCTTTTAGCCGGATTTTTAAGCAAGATTGGTTCTTTTTAGCACTCTCATATGGTGACTGCTAATAATATTGTTATATCTAACCAGAACTGTGTCAAGTTAAGAACTTCGCCTTTTCTTTTTTAGGCATGCTATTCTTCATGCTGTTATGAGAATTCGATTATTGGGGGTTCCAATTGATACCCTGACCAATCAGGAGGTTGAGCACAAAATAGCTGATTTTTTAGTTAAAAAAGTGGGTAGGGCAGTTTTTACTCCAAATCCGGAGATGCTTGTTAGAGCTAGGAAGAATCAGTCGTTTTGCGACACTTTGCAAAAAGGCGATCTAAATATACCCGATGGAGTAGGACTACTTTGGGCTGCCAGCCTTTTCGGACTAAAGATCCCTGAACGAGTAACCGGCACTGATCTAATGGACGTGGTTTGTCGTTTAGCAGCAGAACGTGGTCGAACTGTTTATTTTTTGGGTGGTGAAGATGGAGTAGCCAGTCGAGCTGCACGACGAATGCAAGATCGTCATCCGACCCTGAAGGTTGTCGGAGCTTTAGGAGGTGGTCGTGTTTCAATTAATGCGGACGGCGAACCGTTATTAAGTCCAGAAGTAGAAAAATCTATTTTGATTACTGCGCCGGATGTTCTCCTTGTCGCTTTTGGACACGAGATTCAGGAGAGGTGGATCGCCTCGCATCTACAGAAATTTTTCTCGGTTAGGGTAGCCATGGGAATTGGTGGCGCTTTCGATTTTTGGGCTGGAGACGTGTCTCGGGCACCTCGTTGGGTTCAAAAAATATGGTTAGAGTGGTGTTGGCGCCTTATCTTGCAGCCACGACGTATTGGTCGCATACTAACAGCCGTGATACTCTTTCCAGCCTTGGTCTTAGGGGTGCGGCTTGGTATCATTAAGGCAGAAAGTAACAAACTATGACTAGAATCAGATTTGCGCCTTCGCCAACTGGATTTTTACATGTTGGCGGATTACGTACTGCACTCTATTGCGAACTTTTCGCCCGGAAGAATAATGGGCGACTTATTTTGCGTATTGAGGACACTGATCGTACTAGGTTAGTGGATGGTGGTGTTGAGAATATCATTAGAACATTGGAGTGGGCTGGGATTAAGCCGGATGAAGGTCCTTATGTAGACGATAAGGGTCAATTGAAGCAACGGGGTGATTATGGACCCTACATACAATCCGAAAGATTAGACATCTACAAAAAGTATATTGATCAACTTTTAGAGAATGGCAAGGCTTATCGTTGTTATTGTACACCAGAAAGACTAGAGGAGATGCGAGATCATCAGAAGTCTGAAGGGACTCAGACTATGTATGATCGTCGTTGTCGCAACTTGGATTATGAGATTTGTAAAAAATTGGAAGATGAAGGTCGACCATTTGTTGTTAGATTAGCAATGCCAACAGAAGGTGTAACAGTTTGGGATGACCTAATACGTGGTCATATTGAGATTTCGAATGATCAAATTGATGATCAGGTATTACTAAAATCAGATGGATTTCCGACCTATCATCTAGCTGTTGTGGTCGACGACCATCTTATGGGAATAACACATGTTATTCGGGGTGAGGAATGGTGTCCTTCAACACCTAAGCATGTTGTGCTCTATGAAGCTTTTGGTTGGGAACAGCCAAAGTTTGCACATCTTCCATTACTTTTGAATCGGGATCGTTCTAAGCTCTCAAAGCGTCAAGGTGATGTAGCCGTTGAGGATTATCGTGATAAGGGCTATCTATCTGAAGCCTTGGTTAATTTTGTAGCTTTGTTGGGTTGGAACCCGAATGGTGACCGGGAAATTTATGATCGTCAGGAACTAGTTGACTCTTTTGATCTATCTAAAATTAATCGTGGTGGAGCTGTCTTTGATTTAGAGAAACTTAATTGGATGAATGGTGAGTACATAAAAAAACTATCAGATGAAGAATTGGTTGATTTAGTAAAACCATTCTTTGAGAAGGTAGGTTTGGGAACAGATCAAGAGATAATTGCTAAAGCCGCGTTACTTGAGCGTAGTCGAGCTAAGACACTATCAGAGATACCGGCTGCATTACTTTTCATATTTGTCGATCCTGAAGTGGATCCAGATTTACTTCCATGGAAGAAATCAACGCCAGAGATTGCCAAGGATCGTTTGGTGGGGCTAAGAGAATATATTTTGGGGTTGGATTCAAAAATTTTTGATAGCCAGGAGTTGATTGAAATGGAATTATTGGGCTTTATTACTAAGATGGGTTGGACCAATGCTGAGACACTTTGGCCGATGCGTGTGGCATTAACTGGATTGTCTGTATCGCCAGGTCCGTTCGAAGTAGCCTGGGTTTTAGGCCAAAAGGTAACTATTCAGCGTCTTGAGTCGGCAATAGTCAAACTTTAGTTAGATGACAAAAAGTTGGTTTATAAAATTAAGGACATCAAGATTGAATGCGTTGTTGTTTGTTTTTATTGTTTTTGTTTTATTCATTGGTTTTTTGATTCCTATTAATTCAGCTTTTGCTGAAAGTTCAGACGTTAAGAGTGAAATAGAGGAAATGAATTCCGAAGTACAGAAAAAAAAGACACAAGTTAAGGAACTCAATGATCGGATAGAGCACTATCGACAGCTAATTTCTCAGAAGAAGATTGAGGGTGCATCAATAGAGGATCAGATTAATTTGATAGAGAGCCAGGTAGCCAAAACTAAGGTTAGTATTGAGGTCTCTGAGCAGGAAATTAAAGTCATTGAACTTCAGGTTAGTGGTCTAGATGTCAGAATTGGTGAAGCAGAGGCTCGAATAGAGCACGAACGATTATTGTTAACCTCTTTAATTCGTGACCTTCATCGTCGCCAATCAAATTCAAGCGTTCTAGGAATTCTACTTTCGCATGATACTTTTTCAGATTTCTTTGATGAGCTTTATGCCGTAGTTTCTCTACAACGCAATCTAGACCTATCTCTTAAAAATATTTCTGAGTTGAAATTAAGTTTAGAGAGCGAGCGTCAAGATAGAGAGAATAAGCGTATTGAAACTGTATCTCGTCGATTAACCTTGGAGTCAACCAGAAGAAAGATGGAAGACGAGTTAATGCTCAAAGATACTTTGCTCTCTGAGACCATGTCGTCTGAGCTTGAATATCGCTACATGCTAGCTGAATTGAAGCGTGAACAGAATGAGGCAGACTCAGAAATAACTTCTTTAGAGAGAACCCTACGAGAAAAGATGGATCTTTCTGAGCGTTTAGGTGCGTCTTCTACTGTGTTGGCTTGGCCAGTCAATCCGGAACGTGGTCTATCGACTATTTTTCATGATCCAGATTATCCATTTCGCAATATTTTCGAACATCCCGGTATAGACATTCGAGCTTATCAAGGAACTCCGATACGAGCTGTTGCATCTGGAGTTGTAGGTCGGGCCAAAAATGCTGGCATGGGTTATAGCTATGTATTGTTAGTGCACGGTAATAATCTTTCCTCGGTTTATGGACATCTGAGCCGCATTACTGTAAAGGAAGATACTTTTGTCGAAAGAGGGGAACTAATTGGTTATTCTGGAGGAATGCCAGGGACACCTGGTGCCGGACAACTGACCACTGGTCCTCATCTTCATTTTGAAGTTCGTCTTAATGGTATTCCGGTTAATCCGATGCAATATTTGCCATAAAAAGAAATGGTGTCGTAAAATAGAAAAAGGGGGATTTAGGAGATTAGATAGGAGATTAGAGAAGGTGGAAAAAGTAGGTCAAGCAAGAAGAATTATTGTTATGGATCTCGGTCCATGATTTTTATTTTTGGTAGAGGATGATGATTAAGATAGGAATTTTTGCCCAAGAATCGAATCTGGGATTTAGTCAGATTATTATCAGCGATCTTCAAGGTCGTATTAGGGGCCTAAAATAGGGTCAAAATTTCAACTTTGAGCCATTTTATGAGGCGTTTAAACGCGCTGTGTTATTTTGGAAGGTACTAGGGGGTTATGATTTTTAAAAAGGAGAATGGTGTTTTTGAAGAAGTTATTGTTAGGGCCTAAAAAACATTTCTGGTGTCGTTTAAGGTATATTGTGCGTCACAAGATATAAGTGATTAACCTCACTAAAAGTTAAAGAGTGATTTGTCTTCTATTCCCTACTTTTATTTCCAACTTTACTTTGTACTTTGTTAATTATTAAAAAAGGTCCGGAAGCTCGGACCTTAGTTTCGTCACTTAATTCTTCTTTACTTTGTTCAATTAGCGACCGAGACTGACGTGAATCCATCAACGTGCCTAATCTGAGTGATTGTTTCATCGTCGATCGGACCTTCTAGCAAGAAGATGCTAGGATGGTCCTCTCTTAAGTAGAAAACATCTCTTCGATCACCTAGCAGCTCTTCTAATTGTTTTGCTACGTGTTTCTTGGTTGTACCTTGACTGGCTATTATTTTGATAACCATACCCTCTCCATCTCCATTCTTGTTTGGGGCCAACATTAACAAAGATATGTTATTGAGGCAAGGATTAGTTGTTTTTGGATTTAGTAAATAAAAACCCGACTAATGAAGTCGGGTTTTTATGCCTAGGGGTTATTAGAGGACCGCTTCAAGCATAGCTTTCAATTGGTCGTAAGGAATAGCTCCAGGTACAAGAGTTGGTTGTCCATCAGAGCCAACAATGATAGTACCAGGGGTTCCTTGAACCCCTGCTGTCATTCCACCTGATAGGTCAGCACTGATTTTACTGTCGTACTTCGAGGAAGTAATACAATCGTCAAATTTACTTAGATTGAGTTTCAAGTTTTTCGCTAGAGTCTCATATCTGTCTGAACCTAAGATGGTTTGATCTTCAAAGAGGCCATCAGCAAACTCCCAAAATTTACCTTGCTCAGCTGCACACTCAGCAGCATTGGCTGCAGTTCGGGCATTAGGATGAAAGGATAATGGGAAATGACGGAAGACTACTTGGATTCGTCCCTCATATTCGTCCATCAACTGTTTAAAAGATGTGTGAAATCGTCCACAATATGGACACTCGAAGTCGGAGTAAAGATAGACTGTGGCTTCAGCATCGTCTGGGCCGACGATATGATCAGTGTCGTCGATGGGTTTGATTTCTCCAACCTCGTCGGATAAACCATCATCGACCGGTGAAGGGTAGGTGTCATCGTAAGCCAGATTTTGATCTGAATTAGATAGATCCGAGCTAGCTTGGTTATTAAACACGTAACTTAGCAAGATAAAAAAACCAATAGTACACAGTACTAGCACTCCGCCTATTAAACCAAGGGCGAAACTGGTTTTTGGTGAGATGACTACATTACCGTCATGACTCATACAAATCTTTTGGGTAGATGATAATTAGTTTGATTGGCTCGCCCACTGGATTTATCCAAACATGGACGGTGAGAATTTACTTTATCAGAAAAGATCCTCCAACAACAAGAAACTTATTCACTCTGGTAGATTTGTAGATTAGTTTTTTAGCCAAAAACTAGAACCCATTAAATTTTTCTTTAGTTTAAGCCATTTTTTGCATAGCTAATTATCACCTCCAATAAAACGGAAAAATATTCTTTCATCATAGCGTAAATCGACATATTCTAGTTCACCTCGTCTTTCTCCTATCTTTTCCCTTAAAACCAATGATAATCTTGTGGCTTGTGTCTCAAAAGGAATGAGTGTGGTTAGGTAGACGTGCCAACCTTCCTTAAGCATTACATCGACAGTGTCAGCTGCTGGGTCAAGCACGAACCACCTTACTCCTGTACCAGACACATCTGATAGTTGATTATAGGCTTGTAAAACAAGTTTTAACATTTCATTTGCAACTGCCGTTCCACTTGGTTCATAGTCACCCCCAACCTTATCCCAGTCTAGTATTAGTGGTATTGGATTGCTATTTTTTCGATCTTTATCAGGATCGGTGATTGTATTTGGATCTATGTCCCCCACTCCGACCGATTCTGCTCCGAGTTCACCTGCTGCCACACCTTCGAATCCTTCCGGTAAATCGATTAGGGCAATTCTTTCTCTTTTTGTTAGCTCTCTAATTACATAACCTTCCTCATCAATAGCCAAAAATTGACCTTTAGCCAAAAAAGCTCCAACTGACGTTTTTTCTTCTGCCTTAACTAAGATTGTACCAGGAAGTTTTTTTCTAATTTCTAAGGAATTAAGATAAAACTTTTGAGTAATATCTGATTCTGCTGTTTTAGTATCAAAGATAAAAATTGAAGCTTGTGGTAAAAAAATCAAACGTCTTTTTTGTAGACGACTCTCCATTAATTCCCTAATTATGGTTGAAGTATCAGCTGATACACCTTCGATTGTTATGTTTGAAATACGAAAAGACTGACTCCAAAATAAGTACCAACCTACAAATAGTAATAGAGCAAAACTTATCGTTATTAAAACGATAATCTTAAGAAGGCGTGGATCACGTGTCTTTCGTTTATTGTTTTGTCCACCAAAAAGCGGATTACCGTAATTGCGTCGACTGTAGTCGCGAGTGCTCCGTAACGATTTTTTGCTATGATAATCCTTCATGAGAGCGGTTAATCAATTAAGTTCTCTCTTAAGGTTGGATGTAGTATAAGAACGTTCTTCCGCTGTCCTGATTAGTCGATCAAGTAAGGTCTGATAATGAATACCACTAGCTGCTAATAGTTTTGGAAACATGCTGAATTGAGTAAATCCAGGCATTGTATTGATTTCATTGAGGTAAAGTTCATCAGACTTTGGATTGAGTGTCTTGGCAATTGAAATAGCAGAACGTACAGATACTTCATGTTCACTGGATTTTCCTCCGTACAGCAGTAGCAGTGATTTCTTCGGCATAGAAGTCGATTAGCGTACAACAATGCGCGGCAGCATAGGGTTAATTCTAGTTACTGCTTCGTAGTTTACTGTACCTATACGTTCGGCGAATTCTTCTGCTGAAATTTCTTCTCTCCCTTGTCGACCAATGATCACTACTTCATCCTCCTCGTAGACACGATGTATGTCGGTCACGTCAACAATTGTCATATTCATACAAACTCTTCCTAGAACTTTGGCTCTAGATCCATTTATTAAAACATTACCAACCGATGATTGGCCACGATCAAAACCATCCCAATAACCGACAGGGATGATTGCGACAATCGAGTCACGTCTAACTTTTTCTGTTAAGCCGTAGCTCACTGGGGTTCCGGATCGGATTTTTTTTACTTGAGCCACTATGGTTTTCCAAGTTAATGCCGGTTTGAGTTGGATATTGATTCCCCGGTCTACTGCTGCACCCTTCGTGATCTTGGATGACCAAAGGCCGTAAAGTGAGATTCCAGTTCTAATTAGATCAAATTGGGTTTCCGGATAAATTATAGCTGCTGCGCTGCAGGCAGTATGGAGGAAGGGAGGTTTTTTACCTAGTCTTTCAACAATTTTGACTGCTTCTTTAAAGCGTTTGAGTTGAAGGAAGGCATAGGCTGGGTCGGCTGTGTCTTCAATATTGGCAAAATGGGTCGATAAACCCTCAACTATTAAATTAGGGCGTCGATAAATGTAGCGCAAAAATGTTGGCAGTTCCTTAGTTTCTATTCCTTGTCGTGAGGTACCGGTTTCTAGTTTTATGTGCACCTTAGCTGGTCGACTTTTAGTAGCGTGTCGACTTAGTAGGTCGATTGTTGGACGACTGTAGACTACTTGACTGAACCCTTGCTTAACTACAGATTTCAATAATTGATACGGAACATAGCCCAGGATCAGAGTTGGTTTTTTTGACTTCGCCTCTCTAACTATTTCTGCTTCCTCTAAAGAATCCACACCAAACCAGTCTGCTTGTCGATTAACAGCTTTTACTGTCTGGCGGATTCCGTGACCGTAGGCGTTTGACTTGACTACAGCCATGAACGCTGAATCTCCCGCCAGGCGTTTTAACTCATTAGCGTTTGAGACCAGAGCTGAGGATGAAACATCCACCCAGCTTTTTGCTGTTCCATTTTTCATGGGTTTATTGGCCGATACTTTCTTGACCTCCCATAAGTGGAATTAGGATCTTTGGAATTGCTATCTTTCCGTTGGATTGCTGATTATTCTCCATTATTGCTACCAATATTCGACCCATAGCTAAGGCTGTAGCATCATTCATGTGTACGTATTGAACACTACCGTCATTTCTTTTTACTCGCGTAGATAATCGTCTAGCTTGGTAATCAGTCATAAGGTCGGCTGAGTGTGTCTCACGATACTTTTCCTGTCCCGGCATCCAGCACTCCATGTCTATTTGTCGTGCATCAGGTTTACCCATGTCTCCAGTACAGACATTCATAACTCGATATGGAATCTCTAGGTCACGTAGGAAGTATTCTTGAATGGCTACCAATAAATCCTGTTCTTTTCGTGATTGCTCTGGTAGACAGAAAGTTTCCATTTCAATTTTATCGAACTGGTGCTGACGGATGATACCGCGAGTATCCTTGCCATAGGAACCGGCTTCTCGTCGGAAGGCTGCAGTGTAGGCCACATAACGAAGAGGTAGATCAGCTTCTTTGAGCAGCTGATCCATGTGTAGTGGCCCCAGAGTATGTTCAGCACTGCCGATTAAGTAAAGATCATCAGATTCAATGTGATAGCGTTCGTCACGTGGTTCTAGACGATCCATACGTCCAAAAGCCTCAGGGCGGATCATGAGTGGTGGTACAACCGGTATAAATGGCGTATCTGGTAAATCAAGACCTGTCTCAGTAATAATTCGACCGATCTCCTTTCGGCTAGTGAGGAGGTTCAGTGCATACTGCAATAGAGCAAACTGCATTCTGGCCAAGTCACCCATAATGTAGGCAAAGCGACTACCAGTGACTTCAGCTGCCCGTTGGGAATTTAGTAGTCCTAAAGTTTCGCCAAGTTCAGTATGATCCTTGATTTCGAAGTCGAATTTTTTTGGTTCACCCCAAGATCGCAATATTTCATTGCCGGATTCGTCCGCACCAACTGGTACATCTTCCAGTGGAACATTAGGTAAATCTAGAAGTAGTGCGTTAAATTCTTGCTGGATAGGCTCCAATAATTCTTCGGCTTCTTTCAGTCCATCTTTAAGCTCACGCATCCTTTCGATTGCCGCTTGCTTTATCTTTGGATCAGACTCTTTGGCAATATCTTCGCTAGTACGGTTTTGCTCACTCCTTCGGCCCTCAATATCTGTTATTAGTTGCCGTCTTTTTTCGTCAAGAGTAAGCAGCTGGTCGAGGTCGACCTTAACATTCTTATTTTTGATGGCCGCCCGAATTTTTGGCTGATTTTCTCTAATGTAGTTTATGTCTAACATATGGGGTGTTTTAGCTCGGTAAATACCCGAGTAATGATGCCATCTGCGGCACCGAGCCGCAAGAAATCGGTTTTTGGGATGAATGGTTTGTAAATTTGTAGTTTTTGCTTAGATGATACATTTAAGAAAAGAAAATCCCCCTTACGGGGGTTTACTTCGGATTTTTGGCAGTCCAAAGTCACCCCCGATTAGACTGAGGATGACGACGAGTTAAAGGTATTATTACTTTGATTATTCATGTTTTTAATCTACCTTCGATGACTTAGACTAGTCAAGTAATCGTCGTCTAAGAATCGAACTAGAGAGTTCTTTACCATTACGCCTTGGTAGTTTGATGATTTTAGGTGTTTGAGGCAATGCGCTTATCTGTTGTTGTATCTCTGGCCGATCGGTGGATTGATCAAAACCTAGGCAGATGATGTTTGGTTGGTAACGGGTAATAATGGACCATTCTCCTGGTGCATCTCCAGGTACAGCTTCATCAACCGATTTGAGAGCGCGAATTAGTTCTAGTCTTTCCTCTAGCGAGAGTACCGGTCGTCGGCCCTTCGAGTTTTCGGCTCGGTCATCGCGGCAGACAACCACGACTAGGTGGTCACCATATCTCCTAGCCTGTTCGAGAAAGAAGATGTGACCGGGATGTAGTAAATCAAAAACACCGAACACCAAAACAGTTTTTAGCCGTTCGACATTCGATGTTTTTGGATGAAGGTTTACTGGGGTCATGGTAGCTGTGGATCGTCTCTGGCTTTTTAAGACTAGGACGACTCCCCTCCTCCAGATTTTTCATCTTGGTCATCTTCTGGGCGCATGGTTGGGAACAGTATTACCTCCTTGAGACTATGTGAGCCGGTTAGAATAGCGGCTAGACGGTCGATACCCATACCAAAACCGGCCGTTGGTGGCAATCCCGTTTCCAGTGCTTCAATGAAGTCTTCGTCCATTCGTTGAGCTTCATCATTACCGTCCTTGCGGAGGTTTTCTTCTTCAAGAAAACGATTCCTTTGATCTATCGGGTCATTGAGCTCCGAATAAGCATTGCAAAGTTCGCTACCGCGCCCTAACACCAGGTGAAAGCGTTCAGTATATCGTTCGTCTGAGGATAGTTTTTTGGCCAATGGAGACAGTTCGATCGGATCGTTGATGACGAACGTTGGATTAACAATATGGGGTCGGACAAACTTTTTATAAATGTTGTCCATTATATCTCCACGACCATGCGAGCTCTCGACTTTAACCCCAGCTTCTTCCGCTGCCTTAGCTAATGAAGCGCGATCCGTGAAAATCTGAATGTCTGGACCACCACGTTCCACGATGGCCTCTCTGAAGCTAATCCGTGGGTAAGGTGGAGTGAAGTCAATCGTTTCGTCGTCAAACTCGACTTGCAGCGATCCATTAACTTCTTGGGCTATTTTTGGCATCAGCCTTTCAGTTAGGTCCATCAGGTCGTTGTAGTCGGCGTAGGCCTGGTAAAACTCGACCTGGGTAAACTCCGGGTTATGCAGGTGATCAATGCCCTCATTACGAAAGCAACGGGCGATTTCGAAGACTTTCTCCATTCCACCGACAACCAATCGTTTTAGATAGAGTTCTGGCGCTACACGGAGGAATAGATCAATATCTAGGGCATTGTGGTGGGTGACAAATGGACGGGCTGTAGCTCCACCGGCCAGTGGTTGCAAGATTGGCGTTTCAACCTCAATGAAACCCTCAGACTGAAAGAAGTCCCGAATCGTTTTGACTATCAGACTACGCTTCAGGAAGTTATTTTTTACTTCTGGATTGGATATCAAGTCAAGATATCTTTTTCGATAGCGGATTTCGGTGTCAGTTAGACCGTGCCATTTATCAGGCAATGGTCTTAGTGATTTACTAAGCATTACCACCTCTTGACTCTCAATACTTTTTTCTCCACGGCGAGTCGTAAACACTTTGCCAGTCACTTGAGCAAAGTCACCCAAGTCGAAGTCACTCTCAAAGAGGTCGTAGGCTGAAGCTCCGACTACATCTTGACGTAGATGTATCTGAATTCTGCCCGAACTATCCTCTAGATCGAAGAAACTAGCTCCTCCATGTCCTCGTTTAGCTCTGATCCTGCCAGCTACGGTCAGCCTTTCACTTGATTTTTCTAATAATTCGAAGTCAGCTAGAACCTTACTAATCAAATGTGTTCGTTGTGATCCAGATGGATATGGATCGACGCCATTTTCGATTAGATGATGCAGTTTTTCTAATCGGACGACCGATTCGTCGTTGGGCAAACTCGTCATATGCTTGTTGGTCAGCTGATTTCAATGACAGTATAAGTCAGTTCGCCGGCAGGTACTTTTACAGTGACATTATCGCCGACTTTTTTGCCGATTAATTCTTGTCCTAATGGTGATTCATTAGAGATGATACCACGACTTGGTTCTGCCTCAGTGGCACCTACTATTATGATTGATTTTTCTTTGCTGTTGCTACTAAGTTTAACACTGGAGCCGATACCAATCGTTGTACTGTCACCTTTTTCTACGATTTGGGAACGTGCAATCTGATCTTCAATACGACGAATGCGTCCCATAACCATGCTCATTTCATCCCTAGCATCGTGATACTCAAAGTTTTCTTTTAGGTCACCCATTTCTTTGGCTCGACCGATACGTTCGGATAACTCCTTTTGTTTGGTGCTTTTTAGAAACTCAAGCTCTTTTTTTAGCTTAAGTAGTCCTTCTTTAGAAATGAAGACCGTCTGGTTCTGCATAGTTATCTTGCCTTAACTTTGGTCGCGAACAACATTGAGAATACGGTTGGTTGGCTGGGGTGTCAAGCCTTAAAAACTACACGAAAAGGGTTTATTCTTGTCTTCCAGCAAAAAAGCTCTCAAGAATCTTGCGGGCTACAGGTACTGCTGTACGTGATCCTTCTCCACCTTCTTCGATCATAACAGTGACTACAACCTCTGGTTGATCATAGGGTGCGAAGGCAGTAAACCAAGCATGATTATCGTGTTGACTACTCCATTGGGCGGTTCCTGTTTTTCCTGCAGCTGACACAGGTAGAAGCGAAAGTCCGCGGGAACTACCATAAAGAACAGAGTCACGCATTCCCTGACGTACTGCTGCGATGTGCTCTGATGGGACAACTTGACGAGCAATAGGTTCAGGTGTGAGATTTTGGCGTTGACCATCTCCAGAAATTAGAGCGCGGACAACATGAGGATGTACTAGGTCACCACCATTAGCAAACGTTGCAGTCATAACTGCTACTTGCAGTGGTGTAACTAGTAAGTCACCCTGTCCGATTGAAAGATGATAGGTGTCACCAATGAACCATTGTTCGCCTTTCGTCTCTAACTTCCACTCTTCTGAAGGAAGAAAGCCAGCTCCCTCACTCGGAAGATCGATACCGGTCTTAGATCCAAACCCAAAAAGTCTTGCATATTTTGTTATGCGTTCTGGACCCAGTCCTTCACCTCCTTCGTATCCACCGCCAATGATGTAGAAGTAAGTATTGACTGACTCAGAGAGTGCTTTGGCTAAGTTGGTTGATCCGTGTCCACCAGCTTTCCAGTCAGGAAAGAACCATTGTCCGACATAAAAGCCACCAACTGAAAGGAAAGTTGTTTGAGGTGTAACGATCTTTTCGGTTAATGCTGCCGCTGCTAGTACTGGTTTGAAGACCGAGCCGGAAGGTAGAGAAGCTCCGATTGCTCGCGAGAAAAGTGGTGCGTCTATGTCTTCTGACAATACTGCGTAATCCTCACTCGAAATTCCACTAGCAAATTGATTATTATCATAAGCTGGCCAGCTCACAAGTGCTAACATCTCACCATTATGTGGGCGCATGATGACAACACTTCCTCGATTTAAGCCAGCCGTCTCTAACTCCTGTTGTAATGCATTCTGCGCTGCTTGTTGTAGTTCGGTATCGATAGTTAGGATTAAATTTTGTCCAGCAGAACCTGGCTCTTCGGCAATCGTCGTTTTACGATGACCTAGTGCGTCGACCTCGACCCGTCTTCGACCGTACTTACCTCGTAACTCAGTCTCGTAACTACGTTCTAATCCAGTCCGTCCTATCCGATCAGTGGGGAGAAAGTCACCCGATTCAACATCTTCAGCTGTGACTCCACTCTCGAAACCAATAATGTGCGACATTGATGAGATTTCTGTTGCTTGTGGATATTCACGCTTGGTTCCACGTAACAATTGTACCCCCATCCAGCGCGAGGACATGATTTCAACTAGAATGGCTTGTTCATGGTTGATATCTTCAGCTATTGGTACAGCAACCGAATCTAAACTATTAGCATAAATCAGTTTTTCCTCGATATCGCGTGGTGTCAATTCAACTATTTCAGCAAGTCGTCCGAGCACCAAACGTCTATCTGCTTCGTTCGTTGGGAGGTCAGAGGGAATTACCGTTGCTGTAAATTTGGGCATGTTCTGAACTAAAATTAAGTCATTACGGTCAAAAACAACCCCTCTTTCAGCTGGTATTCGTTCAATACGACTACGGTTTCCTTCAGCTAACGCAGCAAATTGCGCTCGTTTTATGATTTGTATTTGTCCACATCTGATCAATACTACAATTAGACCGACCAACAGAATCAACCAAATTGGTAGTAATTTGTCCGTCCCTACTGAAGTACCAATACGTCTATTCTTCTCATTTTCTGGAGCACTTCGTCCTCCCCAGTCAGCCAAAGTATCGTCAACAAAAATTAATCCTTCATCAGTAATCACTGATCCGATTTTTTCATTAAGACTTATCGGAAATGCAGAGATGTCATCCGGAATACTGTTTTCATCTAACTTCATAGTCTGTCGAATTCAGAGGTGATCAGAACTAGTTTTCTGAGTTTGCTACCAGTTTTGGTTACCAACCATCTCATCATTAACACCACTCCGCATTGAATTGGTAAGGCCAGAGCGACATAACCTGCAGCTAGGACTGAAGCTGGATGCAGGAATGGACCGCCAGAAATTGCTCTGGCTATTGCTTCGATTATAAATGTCATTGTATAAAAAAGAAGAAAAGACACTGCGTTTGTACCGACACTAGAAACGGCAGTCCGATGACTGACAAATCTTGTAACTAGGAACGACACAATTATCACAGTAAACAATAAGGCAAATGTATAGGTTCCTATCTGGCGAGAAATTAAAGAATCACCAACTAACCCAGCTACGATAGCTAAAAAAAAGGCCAATCGAAAACGGAAGGATAAGGTCAGACCAATGATTATTATTAATACTGGGTTTATGATGGCTAATGACGTTGGTAATGAAGATAAGGTAGTCGCTTGGAACAGTGCCAGAACAAAAATTAAGACCGTAAACAACAGAGATTTTTTCATGGTCTTTCGTCTGATAGTGAATCCAACTTCTGATCTTCATCGATTGAGTTGGGAGTAACATCAGAAATCAAGGTTTGAACCAAAATTGGTCGGGCAGTGCTTTCGAAAGGTTTGACGATAGCTGTCTGGAAGGGTTCTTGACTATCCTTTTGGACTCTTTCGACAGTGCCAACGATTAGGCCAGCCCTGATTCCTGGCTCTAATCCAGAGGTTACAACAATATCTCCTGGTGCGATTCGTTCAGCCTGAGGTATTAGAGTTATGGCTAGGCTTATACCACGATCACCCTCTAATACACCCAAGGTACCAGAGCCTCCTTGGACAGCTACTGCTAGACGACTTAATGAGTCATTGAGAAATAAAACCGAAGCGGACTTCCGCCAAACATCCTGAATTTTGCCGACTATAATTCCATCACCAATCAAAACTGGTTGACCTGGGGCCAGGCCAATGTCATGGCCGCCATCAATTATTAATCCAGAAAAGGTGGGGTCGACCGACTGAGATAGCACTCTGGTCATGACCAGATGTCCAGACTCTCTATCTCTGAAGTCTAGTGCAGTTTTTAAAGCGGCGTTTTCTGATACTAGACTGCGCAGTCTAGAGTTTTCTAATTTTAAAGTTTCTATTTCTACGGCTATTTCATTACAGTTTCCATTATCATTAGCCTCTGGCTGAACTATAGATGAAATGCGATGCATTGGTGCAGCGATTCCATGTAGCAAAAAAACTCCAGCGTCGGATAGTGCGGATAAAACACCTAAGAGTTTGAGAGCTACGAGTATTGTAGCCATGATTACAGCTACGGCCGCAACTCGTTGTATTTTTTCCGGTCGCATTATTCTGCAGTTATCTTTATAGAGCGCAGTCGACCGATATTTTATTACAGAAGAATTGTAATCTGCTATCTGAAGGCAGTGTAGGCCTCCTTCTGAGTTTCTTGAGACGAGGGCAATGCTACTGTTTGTAAAAGGTTTCTATCTTCGAGGAGCATGCCAGTACCTCGAACTACGCAAGTTAGTGGATCGTCGGTGATACGGACTGGGACTTCAGCCGCTCGTGAGATGACTGCATCCATCCCACGTAGCAGTGCTCCTCCACCAGTCATAACGATTCCTCGTTCGTAAATATCTGCTACTAATTCAGGTGGTGTGCTCTCTAGAGCGATTTTTACACTGTCGACGATAGTCTTAACTGATCGGCTTAATGCTTGTCGTATTTGAGAATCGTTGACAATAATTTCTTTAGGTAGACCAGTAATCATGTCACGACCACGCATTTCAATCTCTAATGGTTCTTCTGGTTCGGCAGCTGTACCAACACGGATTTTGATATCTTCAGCTACGCGTTCGCCTAGGAGTAGGTTAAAAGTCTCGCGTGCGTATTTGATAATGTTTCTAGTCATTTCGTCTCCAGCCACTCGTAACGACTTCCAAGTTACTACGCCACCAAGTGAGATTATTGCGATTTCCGTCATTCCACCACCAATGTCGACTATCATATTTCCGACGGGTTCGGTGATCGGTAGACGTGAACCAATCGCTGCCGCCATAGGTTCTTCGACCAGGTAAACTTCACGAGAGCCGGCGTTAAGAGCAGCGTCTTCAACAGCTTTTCGTTCTACTTCAGTTAGATCGAGTGGTACGCTAACCACAACTCGCGGACGTGGCATGAAGAAGAAACTGTCACGATGAACGCGTTCGATAAAAAATTTTAGCATTTTTTCGGTGACCTCGAAGTCAGAAATAATCCCTGACACCAGTGGTTTGACGGTGCTAATATGGGCTGGTGTCTTACCGATCATGTCTTTAGCATTCCGACCGACAGCTACAATCTGTCCGGTTCGGATGTTTAGGGCAACAACCGATGGTTCGTTGATCACAATCCCCTTGTCTCGGCAGTAGACCAGAGTATTTGAAGTACCCAAATCAATGCCTAAATCCTTTGAAAATTTGCCCAGGTAGTTCTTGAACATCTTTGTTGTTCATCAATGATAGTGCCTTGCAAAGGCAGGCCCAGTATACACAGGGTGTTACCTTAGTACAATAACAAAAAGAGCGTTTTTGGACGCCCCTTAAATCCTAAGGTCGACCACTGGCTGAGATAAAGAAGGATTCAAGGGCGGTAGCCGCTCCTACGATGAGTAGCGCATTCCACCAAGTAAGGACGTCGTGACTCCGTAAAAAGAGAGCAAAGACCAAAATTAAGGCTAATATGAAGGCCTGGCGAAAAGAAACTGCCACTTGTCTTGAGAGTTGTTCTCGTTTTCCTAAGGTGGTCACCCTAGTGACAAATCCGATTAAAGAGAAGGTTCCAGTCAAAGCCAAAAGGAGACTGATATAGAAAATTGCAAAAACCGCTGGACGAGAGACAGTTGGGTCAATCATTGTGACCATTAATCCGACAGCACCCCAAGACAAGGCAGTGCCTACGGCCATCATGATTAGGTATTGGCGTAGGGTCATAACTAACTCAACATGTGACTATCATACCACTGAGTTTCAAGTCACGGCCACTAGTTGCTTAACAACATCAGATTCTAGGTGGTGATTAATCTCCTCAATTAGTTCATTGGCGACTAGACGGATATCTTCGGCTAGTACTGATGTGCCACAGACTAGCGTCACCTTTCCATCTTTAAAACGGCGAACAATCAACTGATCAGTTTTTGAACCAAACCTTTCTTTTATTACCAATAAGGTGGTATTAGCCACGATGGCCGCTCGGACTTTACCAGCAGCACCAGCCCGTTGGAGTGAACCGCTCATCAAGTTATCCAGTTTTTCGAAAGGCATGGACTTAAGATTTGAGGTTGAATTCACAAATACCAGCAAAATCGCAATTTTGGCAGTTGATTGAACTAGGGTTGGGGGTGAAGTCTCCAGAGTTGATTTTTTCGATAGTGGTCTCAATTTCTTCTTCTAGCTTTCCTAAATCATCATCATTACCAATAAAGCTCTGTCGAGAGCCGTCTTTGAGATAATGAAAAGTTAGTCTAGTTGGTTGAAGCTCAAGAACACGGGCAGTAGCGAGCTGGTACAGAAGTAATTGACGCTTGTCATCTTTTGATAACTTTTCTTTAGGCGATCCGGTCTTATAATCAATAATTTCGTGCGTACCATCGCAGAGTAAATCTATTCGATCGATTTTGCCGCGAAAAACACAGCCACCGAGTTTTAGTCGAAAATCCTGCTCGAGTAGAAATGGGTTTGGATGCTCGATGGTTAGTTGTTCGTAAAAACGTTCCAACATCTGACGGCCTTTTACACGAAAATTTTCTCTTTCTGTGTCGTCTTTATACCAATCATTAATCCAACAGTCGTCGTATGTCTGAAGTAGCTCTTTTAAGGTTAGTGGTAGGCTAGAAAGGTTAGAAGAATCTTTTGAATCGCTGTTAAATAGATTGGTCTGCTTAGTAGAGGTTCGGACCACTAGTTCATCCATAAATTTCTCTAGAGTTGCATGCATGGTCTTACCGAAACTCATTGATGCTTTACCAAAGACCGGTAAACGTAAGACGTGTGCAAATTTGTATTGAAGAGGACACCGGTCATAGGCCTCGAGTTGAGAGAAACTAAACGAGTTAGGTGGTTGGTAGTCAGGGGGTGCAGAATTAATTTGAGGTGTTGGTTTTATCTCTTCGAGGAGTTCCATAGAGGGAGCGATCGGTGTTCGGTCGAAGCCTAATTCGGACAGGAAACGCGATGGTTTCTTTTTTCGTCGACCGCCGTAATCCTCAGCTGAGGTTAGGAACAAACCATCTTTGGCACGGGTCATGGCCACGTAAAATAACCGACGTTCTTCTTCTAAGTGCATGTCGCCCTCTGGAATGATCTCCTTGGTAAGCGCGTCCGGTAGCTCAATCTCTCCTCCTCGTCGGTTGGTTGGGAAGCGTTGATCCACCAGATTAACCACGAAGACATAAGGGAATTCTAGTCCTTTAGAAGAATGTACAGTCATGATTCGAACCATGTCTGGACCTGTGTTGATATCGAAAGCCAGTGTACCAGCATTACCTCCTTCGCGTTCTAGCTCTAATTCTTGCATGAAGTGGCGTAAATTGGGGTCATCATGTCCATCCTCATAGCGTTTAATTCGGTCTAGGAATTGTTTTAAAAGAGCCAAACTTTCGTGTTTCTCGGCTGTATCTGCAGCCTTGAGATGGTTGACATAGCCAGAGTCGTACAACCAGCGTACGGCTGCTTCTCTGACTCCTTGTCGTCGAACGACGTCGGTGTGTCCTGCCAAGTGCCCCATGAGTCGGTCAAGCAGTGCTTGACCCTCTGGTGTAATAGTCGTTAACTCATGACGTCGTTTAATCACTTCGTAGAGTGATTCCCCTTTCAATCGGTCAGCGGTATGGGTTAACTCGATTAAGTCTGGTCCAGGTAGTGAGTATGGCGGGCAGACCAGAATGCGATACAGGGCCGCACTTTCATGATAGTTATCGAGCAGTTTTAGATAAGCAATGCAGTCGAGTACTACCGGTTTAGTGTAAAGACCTTTGAGAGCTAAGTATTGGAATGGAATACTACGACGTTGGAGTTCAGCAGCAAAAGGATCAGCTTGGCTATGTGAACGGACTAAAATAGCAAAATCGCTCCAAGAGTGTTCATCTGAGCTGCCCTTGATTTCGGAGATAACTTGTATGGTCTCTCGGACCTCATCTTGGAGTGTGGCGTAGTGTAAGTGAGCCACACGAGCTTGACCTGGCCGGTGTGCAGTAAGTCGTTTGGAAAGTCCTTGACCATCAGGTCCAGCTAGTCTGATTTCTAGACGATTAGGGTTGTTGCCTTGGATAAAGCGATAAGAGATATCTAAAATTTCTTGCAACGAACGATAATTGATGTTCAAAATTACCTCTCGTGAATTTGGAAAATCATCCTTGAACTGAAGAATGTTAGAGATGGATGCTCCACGGAATTTATAGATTGATTGATCATCATCACCTACAACCGTGACATTTTTAGTATCTCCTGCCAAAGCTTTTACTAGTTCGTATTGCGCCCAATTAGTGTCTTGAAATTCATCAATAATTATGTAGCGGAAACGTTCCTGTAATTCTTTAAGTACGGTTGGTCGTCTCCTCAATAATTCGAGGACGTACATGTTGAGATCACCAAAGTCCAGATCTCCATGTTCTAACAGTAATCGTTGATAGGTGTGATAGGCATCGGCTTGTTCTTGTAGTCGTGAAGCTTCATCAGCGTCTGCACTGCCGGAACGGTCCTGATCCAGAGCCACGCCTTTCGCATATTCTAGATATTCATCTGGCGTCACTGCTTCATCTTTGGCACGGGAAAAGTGTTTTAGTAAAGCTTGGACAAATTTAGTCGGATTGCCAGCCGGTCGATAATAGTCCAAATCAAACTGACTAAAATTGCTTCTAACTAACAAGTATTGGTCAATTTCATTTAGCAGATGAAAATCATTCGGTAGGCCAATTTGTAAGCCGTATTCTTGAAGGATACGTTGGCAGAATGAATGGAAGGTCGAGATCCAGAGGTCTACATAACCCATCGGCATCAATCGATCTACTCGTTCCTCCATTTCTTCGGCCGATTTGTCAGTAAAAGTTAGGGCTAAAATTTGATCCGGCTTAGCTCGTCCAGTAGCTACCAACCAGGCGATCCGCTTGGTTACTACCATTGTTTTTCCAGTACCGGCCCCAGCCACAATAATTTGTGGTCCATCACCATGAGTTACAGCTGACAACTGACGATCATTAAGGCTATCGAGTAGCCCATCGACATTAATGTCTTTCTCATTTTTGGCGTTAAGTATAGACATTTTTCTAAGTATAATATGGTTTTTGGGTAAAAAGATGCATTCTGATGAATTTTGTACAAAAATTCAAAATTCGATTGCCTTCTGTCCGCTGTGGCGGATTTTATTTTATCCGTTTAGCTGTAAACAATGAATAGCCGGGTAAGAAAAGATCCCGAAAAGCTTCGGGATTCGGTAACAGTTTGAGGTCGATTTATTGAATCGAATACAAGGGTAGATAGGCCATTTTCCTGGCCGCCATTTCGTCAACCAGTCTAATGCGAATACCACGGTACCGCAGCAAATCGGTAATTTTTTTCAATCCGATCTTTGGATATTGTCCGTCGGAACAACGTTGTTTAAGCTCCAGTCCATGTATGGGCTCTAGACTACCATCACCGATCCAGAAGTAGGCTTTCCCCACGAAGATAAAATCCGGCACATAGACGAACTCACGATCACCCCCTAGTGGCTGCCAGCTGGTCCGTACATCTGGCACGAACGGAATTCTTTGTTTCGTCAATAGTTGAGCTACACGTAGTTCACCGAGTGAGGCATAGCTAACTTCATTGAAACTCAAGTCGGGCCTTTTTCCTACTGGAGTACTTACTAACTTTATACCTGACCAGTCGACTTCGTCACCAGGTTGATCTATTTCAATAGCCTGGGCCAAAACCGCCTCCTCTCTAGTTTAAGGAACCAACAACAGCTTACCGATAGTTGTTTTAGGTTGCAACTACTCTGTTTAGATGACGATTTTAAATACAAAAGCCGCCTACTTTGGACGGCTTTTGATCGATTAATGTCTAGCTACTGAGAAATGGGACGCTTTTTGAGATCACGATACCTTTTGACTGTACGTTCACGCGCTAATTCGCGTTCTAGAGCAGCAAAAGCGGCTGCACTCGATACTTCGTCCAAACCACGTTTTTCCTCGAGTGCTAGACGAGCACGCTCTCTAGCTTCTTCAACTTTTTCTAAATCGAGTTCCTCGGCGCGATCAGCAGTATCAGCTAAAATAATCACTCGACCATCTGGCCGTATTTCAACAAAGCCGCCAGATACAGCCAAAAAAGTCTCTTCGGTGCCATGACGCAAGGTGATCATGCCGGATTTGAGTGTTGCCACTAGTGGGATATGTCCTGGCAGGACAGTAATTTCCCCTTCTTGGGTTGGTAAGGTGACCGATTCGGCTGGCCGGTCCTCAACTACCCGCTCCGGAGTGGTGAGTTCAAATTTTAACTGTTTGGCCATAGGTTCATTCAGTAAACCGCACCAGCAGTCCTATTTTTCTGTCTTTTCTGCAGCTGTTGCAGTAACTTCGTCGATTCCACCCTTCATATAGAAGGCCTGCTCCGGCTTGTCGTCGTGCTGACCATCCAGGATTTCTTTAAAACCGCGGATAGTCTCTGACAGTGGCACATACTTGCCATCAAATCCAGTGAATGTTTCAGCCACGAAGAATGGTTGAGATAAGAATTTTTGGATTTTACGTGCCCGAGAAACAGTCAGCCGATCTTCGGCTGAGAGTTCTTCCATGCCGAGGATCGCGATGATGTCCTGAAGGTCCTTGTACTTTTGAAGTACGCGTTGTACTCCGATTGCAACCTGGTAATGCTCGTCGCCGACCAACTTTGGATCCAATACCTGCGAGGAAGAGTCGAGTGGATCGACTGCTGGATAAATACCTAGCTCAGCCAATGATCTGGCTAATACCACAGTTGAGTCGAGATGAGCGAAGGTAGTGGCTGGAGCTGGGTCAGTCAGGTCATCAGCTGGCACATAAACTGCTTGCACCGAAGTTATGGAACCTTTCTTGGTGGAGGTAATGCGTTCTTGCATGGCACCCATTTCAGTCGCTAGAGTCGGCTGGTAACCCACAGCCGAAGGAATGCGTCCTAGTAGAGCTGAAACCTCAGCGCCAGCCTGAGTGAAGCGGAAAATATTATCAATGAAGAGTAGGACGTCTTGTCCGCCCTCATCGCGGAAATATTCAGCCATAGTTAGCCCGGTCAGAGCTACTCGGGCCCGCGCTCCCGGTGGTTCGTTCATCTGGCCGAAAACCAAGGTAGTTTTACCTAACACACCAGACTCTTTCATTTCATGATAGAGATCGTTGCCTTCACGAGTACGTTCACCGACTCCAGCAAAAACCGAGAAGCCACCATGCTCTTGAGCGATACTACGAATTAGCTCCATGACGACTACAGTTTTGCCCACACCAGCGCCGCCAAACAATCCAATCTTACCTCCTTTCATGAAGGGACAGATTAGATCGATAACTTTTATGCCAGTCTCGAAGACTTCTGCCTTAGTTGACTGTTCATGAAATTCAGGAGCTGGACGGTGAATTGGGTAGGTCGCTTTAACTTCGATATCCGGCATTCCATCAATAACTTGACCGGTCACCGAGAACATACGACCCAAGGTCTCCTTGCCAACCGGAACAGTAATTGGTGCTCCAGTGTTTCTGACAGCTAATCCACGAGGTAACCCATCGGTCGAAGACATAGCCACTGTACGTACTGTATGACCTCCTAAGTGCTGTTGCACCTCAAGTATCAGGTCGCTCTCCCCTTTTCGTTCGACAACCAAAGCATTTAAAATTTCCGGTAGTTCGTCTTCGAACTCGACGTCCACTACTGGTCCGATGATTTGTGCGATTTTTCCTTCCATATTTAGAAACTGTTAGTCACCACTAGCGGCTTTTTTCGAGTGCGGCCTTGCCAGAGGAAATCTCCGCGATCTCCGCGGTGATACCCGCCTGTCGGGCCTGGTTATAGCTTAAAGTCAAACTATCGATCATCTCTTCAGCTGAGTCTGATGCGGTTCGCATGGCCAACATTCGGGCCGAGTGTTCCGATGCTGACGACTCGAGTAGTGCCTGATAGATTTGTGATTCAACTAATCGTGGCAGCATAACATCAAGAACTTCGCTGGGTGAAGGCTCGAATAGATATTCATGACTTGGGTCGGTGATGTTGAGTTCATTCTTTTCGTTTTGACTTTGAGCTAGAGCCTCACCGACCTCTCCTAGGCCTTCAATTCTAGCGACGGGTAATAACTGGCTAACTCTCGGCTTTTGCACTAAGGCCGAAACGTAGTCAGTAAAAGCCAGATAAATAGCTCGGCATTTACCAGCAGTGAAGTCACCAACAGCCAGATCAGCAATTGGTCTCATCTCAGCCACTGTTGGATGACTCGCCAATTCATTGAAGGTAGCAATCAAACTAAGACCTTGTCTTTGGATAGCGACCTGCCCCTTGCGTCCGATGGTAACAAAATCTACAGGTAGGTCTTTTGGCAACTTTCCTGTAAATTGGCTTACCTGACGTAGTAATTGAGAATTAAATCCGCCACACAGTCCACGTTCAGAAGTAAACAGTATAACCATTACTCGTTCGGCGTCTGGTTTAGTCGAAAGTAATGGGTGAAGTCCAGCGTCTGTAACCTTAGCCATCTCTTTAATGGCCGTCCAAGCGGCCTCGGCGTAAGGTTGTGAGGCTAGTACTGAACTGACAGCCTTCCGCATTTTGGAAGCAGCCACTAACTCCATCGCTTTAGTGATTTTGCGAGTGCTAGTGACCGACTTGATGCGTCGACGAATTAATCTAGTCGAGATCGCCATATAGCTAAGCTTCAGCCGTTACTGTTTTTTTGAATTCAGCGATAGCCTCTATTAGTTTGGCCTCAGTCTCTTCGTTAAGATCGCCAGTTTCTTCGATAATGGTCAGTACATCACGTCGACTTCCGTCTAGGTAACGGTGGAAATCATTTTCCCACTCTCTAACCTTGTTAGTTTTGACGTCATCCAAGTAACCACGAGTGACAGCAAAAAGTATTGCTACTTGTTGGGCTACTGTCATGGTCTCGTATTGGTCTTGTTTCAAGACCTCAACCGCACGTTTGCCACGTGAGATCTGTTTACGAGTGGATTCATCAAGATCACTCGCGAATTGAGCGAAGGCCTCAAGTTCGCGGAACTGAGCCATATCTAAACGTAAGCGTCCAGCCACTTTTTTCATGGCTTTGACTTGGGCTGCTGAACCGACACGTGAGACAGAGATGCCAATGTTTAGTGCTGGTCTGATACCACGATAAAATAGATCTGGCTCTAGATAGATTTGACCATCAGTGATGGAGATGACGTTCGTTGGGATGTAGGCTGAGACGTCACCGGCCTGGGTTTCAATAACTGGAAGGGCAGTTAGTGAGCCGCCACCGTTGTCTTCGTTTAGTCGAGCTGAGCGTTCTAGTAAGCGAGAGTGCAAGTAGAAGACGTCACCAGGATAAGCCTCACGTCCCGGTGGGCGTCGTAGTAAAAGCGAAACTTCACGATAGGCCCAGGCATGCTTGGATAAGTCATCATGCACCACCAGTGCGTCTCGACCCTGATCCATAAAGTATTCGCCAATGGCTGTACCAGAATACGGTGCCAGGAACGATAGTGGAGCTGGATCTGAGGCACCAGCTACAACCACAATGGTGTTAGCCATAGCTCCAGATTCCTCGAGTTTGGCCACCATCTTAGCGACTTTCGACTCTTTTTGACCAATGGCTACATAGATGCAAATGACACCGGTATCCTTTTGATTGATGATGGTGTCGATGGCTACAGCGGTCTTGCCGGTTTGACGGTCACCAATAATCAATTCACGTTGTCCACGACCGATTGGAATCATGGAATCAATAGCCTTCAATCCAGTTTGAAGCGGTACGCTCACTGATTTTCGGGTAATGACGCCTGGTGCGATTTTTTCAATTGGCATTTGTCGATCTTCGGCAATTGGACCACGACCATCAAGCGGTCTTCCTAGCGGATCAATTACCCGACCAATGGTCCCTTCGGAGACTGGAATCGATAACACTCGACCAGTAGTTTTAACTTCGTCCCCTTCTTTGATGTGGGTACAATCACCCAGAATCATGGCACCAACCGTTTCTTTTTCGATGTTTAAGGCTACACCAAAAGTACCGTCTGAAAATTCAAGCATTTCCATGGACAAACATTCAGATAGTCCAGTCATGCGAGCGATACCGTCTGCTACTTCGACTACAGTGCCGACCTTCTGGACCTTGGCTTCAATGTCCAATAGTCCGATCTCCTTTTTGAGGGATTCGATGATGAAATCTTTTGATGCCATATGCAGTGTCTTATGGACAGTCGTTTTTAGGACGACCGAACGAACTTTTCCTTCAATGTAACTAAGTGGTTTTTGAGCGTAGCGTCATAAACTGTATCGCGACCACGAACTCGAATGCCGCCGAGTAAGTCTGGATTGACGTGCATGGTGACCTCGGATTGATTTCGATCTCCTCCGATTAATCCAACCGCTCGATCGGCTAACTCGGAGTTTAGTTCATGAGCAGATTCAACGGTTACTTCTTCGATACCGTCTAATTTTCTAGCTGCCGCCGGCAACCCCCGCAGGATTAGTGGTAATAGCGCGATTAAACCACGATCTTTCAATTTACCCACGAAGCGTTTGATGGATACTGTAGCTTCTTTATCCTTCAATCCACGTACTCCGGAATAGAGAGCTTCAGCATATTCTTTTGATGTGTACATCATAAAACAGTGGATCGACTAAACAGATTGTTCTTCAGCCGATTTGATTGCCGACTCAACTAGTTCCAGGTCCTTTTTTGGGTCAATCTTTTCACGTAAGATCTTCTCTGTGGCGGCAATAACTAGACTAGCAATTTCTGATTTAGCTTCCTTGAGCATGGTTTCCTGTTCATCTCGCAGACGACGCTTTCCATCTGTCACTATCCTCTCTACTTCGGTGCGAGTTTTAACTGCAGTCTCTTCTTGTCGACGCTTAGCATCAGCTTCGGTCGTCTCCATAATCTCTTTGGCCTGCCGACGTGCCTCAACGATCAATTTTTGTTTCTCGGTTTCCGCTAATTCACGCAAAGCCTTAGATTCTTCTGCGTCTTTAAGACCGCGTTCAATTTTACCCGAGCGTTCGTCCATGACCTTCATAAGTGGTCGATAGACAAATCGCCAAACAACAATCAAAACTAACCCGAAGTTAACGAGCTGGGCAAGAAAAAGTTTCCAGTTTAGACCGAGGGTGGCTGCTACACCGACTCCTTCGACGACCTGTTGTGCTTCAGCTGGATCCATAGGCGTAAAATTTACCGAGTGGAATTGTGATTACCTCTGCTAACGTCTGCCTTTGACTATAGTCGAAGGCAGACGTCAGCCCTGGTGTTACGGACACCAGGAGCTAGTTCGTGATTGCGATTAGAGCGTGAAGACCACAACTAACGAATAAATAGCGATGGCTTCAGCAAAGGCTGCTCCTAGGAGCATCGGGACAAATAATTTACCCGCTGATTCCGGATTGCGGCCGATGGCTTCCATAGCCTTGGCCACCAACTTACCAATAGCTAGGGCTGGTAGTACACCACCAATGGCCATAGTGAAACCTTTGGTGAATATTCTGACGCTCTCTGGATCTGATAGAAATCCAGTGTAAGCAGCAGTATTTACTATCTCTTTAGCGACCTCTGTTTCCATAATTTTTGCTCTTCACTTTTTGGATCGACAGGGGTTGGGGTTTAACGTCGTCCTGAGCGAAAGGCGGTTAAGATTAGGGCCGATAGTCTGATAGTCCATTCAGCAGACAATCGCCTCTGATCTCGACGACCTAAGCAGTAGCCGAAGCTTTGACTGACAGTTCTTGAGATTTATGTTTCTGTTCGTGACCCTCCTCTTCGCCGTGCGGTTTAGAGGTGGCTATTGTTAGATAAACTAGGGTCAACAAAGAGAAGACTAATGCTTGAACAATACCTACGATTACTTCCATAAACATGAACGGAATGGGTACAACAAAAGCGATTAATGAAGAGATAACATGAATAAGCACCTCGCCAGCGAAGATATTACCAAAGAGACGTAGTGAGAGAGAGACCATTTTGGCTACTTCAGATACTAGTTCAATCAATCCAACACCCAACTCAATAAAAGCAACAAAAATACCGAGTAGATAATCAACTGGAGATTTGTGACGGAATCCGATCAAAGCCTTCCAGAAGGTTCCGAGTTGAATGAATTTGTTCCAATGACGGAAAAAGCCAAGGCTGACGATACCGAAAGCATGTGACATGACCACAGCAGCAATGCCCATGGCCAGGGTCATGTTCAGATCGCTAGTTGCTGGACGAAAGATCGGGATTAAGTGGCCATGCTCACCATTCAGACCGAAGGTGCCAACACCAGGCAGTAACCCCATCCAATTTGAGAGTACAATAAAAAGAAAAAGAGTACCGACTAATGGGAAAAATCGTCGCGATTTAGCACGGTCCCCGGTTACTTGGTCCATAAACCCAAGCATGAATTCAAGGAGTGCTTCGACGGCATTTTGAATTCCTCGCGGCGCACCGTTTTTTGGGCGTCTTAGTAACCAGGCTAAAACAACAAAAGCGGCGATAGCAACCCAGGCGTTGACCATTGAATTGGTCACCGGCAGGTCTCCGATCAAGAATAGCTTCTCGGCTGGGACTGGTACGGCCATATTCTTTTAATGTGTAGTCAGATGAAAATCGGTATAGCTTAGTGATCAGATTCTTCGTCCCTTGTTCTTGTTTGAGGGGTCGAAGCAGAATTTTTCAAGACGTTCTTTTGAACGTGCTCGATCGTCTGATACTCATGGCCAAACTGTTTTGCTCGACGGTAAATACTAACACTAGACAGAACTGCTGCCAAAACAAAACCAGCAATCAAGAAGATTGGTGAGGTTTCATAGCGTGCATCCACATATCTACCAAGTAAAGTTAGAAGTACTATGGGTACTGCGATAATGGCACCAAATTCACCTACAATTCGTAGGCCTAATTGGATGTACTTTCGGTCTTGATCTGAAGTGGACATTAAGGCAGCTTCTGAAAAAGAGAAACGCCAACCGTAGTATCGGAATGGCGCGACAATTTTAGGCCATGAGCGATCAACAGTCAAGCTGGTTTTCCACTTAGTTAAGCGTGAAAGTTGGTCAGATCGTCTTGACAGAGCTAGAAAAATGGCTTAGTCAGGCCAGTTCCTTAACTACAGCTCCGAGTATTACTTGCTCTCTTTTGCGTTGCATCTTCCGTCCGAACCAGGCACACCAAGTGGTAGTTTGATAGTAGTGTTTGTCCTGAGTTACTAGCTCTAATATGGAGACCGGCATGATATTTGGGTCGCCGAAATAGGGATCGTCCAATTCTGTATGTTCTTCAATTTGAATTGGATCGGTTTGCCAGCGTCCTCGACAACGATAACGCCACTTTGGACGTAATGTGCCATCAACTTGTGGGTCGAAGAAGATTTTTAATCCATCCTGGTCAATCTCTTTCCTAAGACTCGACAACACAGCTGCTAGTAATTGACGTACTTGTAAATTTGAGATTAAACGGTCACGTGACTCAGTTGATAACTCGTCGAGTTTAGCCCTAGATTCTTTAGCTATATATTGCCCAGACAAAGGTTCGTGCTCTTCGTATCGATCTACTAGTTCTAGGTTTGATTCCGTAACTTCTAGGTCATAGCGTAAAAAACGACGACGTAATGGCCGGTTAGTCAAATGATCGCTACCCCTCAAATAGCTTTTACGGAAAGAAGTCATTGTTCCCAACCAACCTTGCATACAGCGTCAATATGTGGTTTTAGAGCAATTAAATAACCAGCCAAGTGATCAGATTCTGAATAGATTTTGTGTATTTTTAAGTGTTTGACTATAAACCTCATCCAGATCTAGGTTCTTGATTTCAGCGATCTTGTTTGCTACGAGACGCACAAAAGCTGGTTCGTTTTTTTCTCCACGATGAGGTACTGGAGTCAAATATGGTGCATCGGTTTCTATAATTAGCCGTTCGATAGGTATGGCTCGCACTACATCATGAAGCGTTTCTTCGGTGTTTGGTGAAACCTTGCGTGGTTTGTAGGTTACATTGCCAGTAAATGATAGATACAAACCGAGATCCAGATACGACTCTGCTTCAGCGATCGTACCAGAAAAACAGTGTACATCGCCGCGCGGCAATCTTCCTGCCACTCGATGGTCGTTCAGGATTCTTAGAACCTCTCCGTGTACATCAGTCGAACCGTCGGCTGCATTTCGAGTATGGATCATTAGTGCTAGTCCACGCTCAAAAGCTAAGTCAATCTGAAGACGAAAAAGCTCTTCTTGTTTGGCACGAAAAATTAATGGATCAACATTGACTGGGACATGGTAGTAGTCCAAACCACACTCCCCTATTCCAACTGTTTTGGAACTTTGATCGATCAATGAATTATAATAATTCGGATCAAAAATTTCAGCTCGACTGCGGAAGTGAACTAACTCGCCACCTTCTTCCTCGCTTTCATCGACCTCTTGTTCAAATAAATGAAGCGGGTGTAGCCCAACTACAGCCCAAACATTGTCGTATCGTTCAGCACATTCAACCGCTCGTTGGCTAGTCGAAGACTGCGAACCAACAACAACTAAACCGATACGATCATTAGCTGCTCGTTGAATAACATCTTCGAGATCATTGCGGTAGGCACTGAAGTTAGTGTGACAGTGTGCATCAATGAGTTGTAATTCAGTAGTGTTCATGGTTTTGATATTAAATCAGGTAGGAGTACATAATTTACAATAAAAAATCCGGCTAAAGCAACCAGATGATGGACCGTTCTGAATGAATGATCGAACTTAGGAACCGATGCGTCTAAAAATCTTATGAGCATTGGCTGATAGTTGCTTCTCTACTTCGATAACCGACAAATGGCGTAAGCTCGCAATATTATCGGCTACTTGACGTACATAAGCCGGCTCACTTCTTCTTTGACTCCAAGGAGTCGTGGTTTGAAAAGGACAGTCACTTTCTGCAAGTAAATTGGATAACGGTGCTTTTTTGAGTAGTTCACTCTGATAACCACCATGCGCAATGATGCCAGTGACTGAAATCATGAAGCCGAGACTGAAATACTTGCGAGCTTGTTTCCAAGTACCAGAGAAACAATGCACTACACCACGCGAGTCAAACCCTGTTGTACTTTGATCCCAGTTCGTGAGCAATTTTAGCATTTCATCGTGTGCATCGCGACAATGTAATAGTACCGGCAATCGAAGCTCACGTGATAATTGAAGAAATAAACCGAAGGTGCGAATTTGATTACGTCGAATGCGCTCAGCTAATTCAATCTCTGGTCCGCCACGCCGTCCGGTTGGTAAATCATGATAATCTAAACCGGTTTCACCGATGGCTACCACCTTAGATCGACTGGCTAAATGACGATAGGCTCCAAAGTCGATCAGTTTATCATCTGCAATTAGGTCACCAGTTACTTTTGATGGATGTAGTCCAACTGCGGCATAGACTCCTTCGTGTTTTTCGGCGATACCTACCGCTAGCGTCGAGGTGACGTAGTCGCAACCCAAAGTCACAACTCCGACATTTTCGTGTCTAGCATGTTCGACCACAACTTCAAGATCCCGATCAAAAATCGGGTCATCCAGATGAGCATGGGTATCGATCAAACGATATGATTTCATGGTGAAAGGGAGAGACTGGATTACAGCACTGAGTGCAGCATCTGAATCGCTTGAGGTAAGAGTGGAGAAACAGCTAAACCAACTAAGTTCAAAGCATCAGCCAAGATCGATTCGTCCAACATTGGTCCAAAACCTTCAAAAAATGGAAATCGACCAGAGAAGTAAACTGCTAGTCCTAAGACCAAGGTTCCTTCGATTAGACCGAAGAGTGCACCCAATAATCGATTGAAGGTCTTAAGAAAAGGCAAAAAGGAAACAACATCGAAGATTTTTTCTAGTAGAGAGAACAATACTCCAACCAGCCGAGTAATTAGGAGGAACAAGACAAAAAAAGCAATGATGTCTGCTAAGTTTTGATTACCACCAATAAATCGAATCAGAACATCACCAACCTGCTCATAGAGACGACCAGCAATGAAAGCTCCAACCACGAAGCCAACCAATGAGCCAACCATGTGAATAATACCGAACCACAAACCGTATAGGACGAAACCACACAGTACGATTAGCGCTATCAGGTCGATGATGTTCATGTCTTTAGAAAATGATGGGACTTACTTCGTGTTAGGCACACAAAGCACCCTCCTGGCCCCATTGTATCATTTTTTACTCGTCTGCGTCAGACGGAAAGGCGTGGGAAGAGTATCTCATTCTTGCTCACCTTGGTGCCTGGTTCGAGTCCGCCCCATTTACTACCTTCGGGTAGTCGGGCCGCGACGACATCAATCGATAGTTGGGCCAAAGTTTTTTCGGCAGTGTTTGGCACTATCGGCAATAAGGCCAATCCGATCTGACGTAATGCCTCAGCGATTTGGTACATGAACGGTGATACGTCGATCCCCTCCTTGGCTTTCTTAAACGGCGCTTCAGTGTCGATCGCCTGGTTAACCGAAGTTACATAGCGTTCGATTGTTCGAACTGCCTCGTCGAAACGAAAAGTAGACAGTGCACTTTCGTAGGCTGACCAGAAGGCCGGAGTCTCGAAACGATCTGGCTGTTTGACTGGAACCTGGCCGTCACAGTACTTCTCGACCATGGTCGCGGTCCGAGCCGCTAGATTGCCTATACCGTTTACCAGTTTGGAAGTGTAGATCTCCTCGAAAGTGCGGGCAGAGAAGTCTCCATCTTCGTACGAGGGTAGGCCGCCAAGTAGAAAATAACGGACTGCATCGGTACCGTACTTTTCTACCAGATCGTAGGGATTGACTACGTTGCCGAGCGACTTAGACATTTTTTGTCCGTCCGCAGTGATGAAGCCGTGAATGAACACCTGTCGCGATATCGGCAAACCGGCCGACAGCAGCATTGCCTGCCACATAGCCGACTGCTGGCGTAGATTGTCTTTACCTGCAACCTGCACGCCGGGCCAAAAAGCCTCGAAGTTTGTCTGATCATCGGGCCAACCCAAGGTTGAAATATAGTTGACCAGTGCATCGAACCAAACGTACATGACATGCTCGTTATCGTCCGGTACTGCTATGCCCCACGGCATCTTGGCTTTGAGGCGCGAAATACTGAAGTCCTGCAGTCCACCACGCACGAACGAAGTGATTTCATTAAATCGTGATGTTGGTATTACGAAGTCCGGCTGAGCGGCGTAGTGCTTGAGTAGACGATCGGCGTAGTTCGACCAGCGGAAGAAGTAGTTCTCCTCGTCGCGTAGCTCTATCTCTAAATTGGGGTGCACTGGACAGTGTCCATCCTCCAATTCAGAGTCGGTCTTCTCTAACTCGCAGCCGACACAGTACTTGTTTTGGTAGTGCGCTTTGTAGATGTCGCCAGACGCGGTGCAGCGACGCCAAAATTCCTGGGCTGCAGTGATGTGATGCTCATCGGTCGTGCGGATGAAGTTGGTGTAAGTCAAATTGAGCGACTCTTTGAGTCCGTCGAATCTAACCGCGAAGCCATCACAGTATTCCTTCGGATCAAGTTCAGCCTCCTGCGCTTTAAGGTAAATTTTCTGTCCGTGCTCATCCGTACCGGTGTTAAAAATCACCTCGTCACCCAAGAGTCGTCGCCAACGCGCTAATGTGTCGGCTTGGATTATCTCCAAGGCAAAACCAATGTGTGGCTCGGCGTTGACGTAGGGCAAGGTAGTTGTGATGTAGTATTTTCCCATATGATCAGTTCTTTCCGTCAATGACGATGACAAATTCTCCTTTGATGCTGCCTTTCGCTAGTCCAGCCATAACTTCAACCGCTGTCCCGCGGTAGGCCGTCTCGTGAATTTTAGTTAGTTCTCTAAGGACACAGATTCGGCGTTCTGGATCGAGTTCACTAATTGACTCCAATGCCTTATTAATGCGATGTGGTGACTCGTAAACCACGATCGGATGCGGATTCTCAAGAGCTATTCTAAAAAACGCCCCACGCCCTTTCTTGTGCGGTGGGAAACCGAGGAAAGTGAAGGCAGATGATGGGAAGCCAGCAACTGAAACCGCTGCTAAGGCTGCACTCGGTCCAGGAATCGGAATAATCTTAAGCTCCGGTTCCTCGGCCAGTAGGTCGCGAATTAGCAACGAACCAGGATCACTAACTCCAGGTGTTCCGGCATCGCTCACTAATCCCACTTTCCTACCCTCCCGTAACAGCTCTAGAACACGACCAAGCTTTCGACCATGCACTTGTTCACGATAGCTTTCGGCGACGATCTTGATTTCATATCTATCAAGTAGTCGTCGTGTCACTCGAGTGTCTTCACAAAAAAGTACATCAACTTTTTTCAAGATTTCAAGAGTTCTTAGAGTTACGTCTCCAAGGTTACCGATCGGAGTGGCAATGACGTAAAGAATTCCTAACATAGTCTAAATATTGTACCCGTTTATTGACCCAACGTCTCACGTTCAGTTTGAGTCAATGCAGTTTCGAGTAAGTGGTTGTAATCGAGTTTTGACTCCTCAGCTGCGACTTGCTCTGGATTGGAACGTAGTTCGGGATGGTCGGGTACGAACAGCGAACAACAATCGTCATGCGGTTCAATCGAGATGGTATAAGTGCCGATAGTGCGAGCTAGATCTACAATATCACGTTTATCTTCGCCGATGAGTGGTCGATAAATTGGTAGTTTTGTGGCAACACTTACGGTTAGTAGATTTTCTGGCGTCTGTGAGGCGACCTGGCCTAAACTATCGCCGGTCACTAAACCAAGTGCTCCTTCATGAATAGCCAGTCGTTCGGCCAGCCGCATCATTAAACGACGGTACATAATGATCCTCAAGGCTTGATCAGTCTTGGTTGTGATTTCCCGTTGCGCTTCGGCAATTGGCACAGTGTACAGGACAGAGCGTCCTTGGAAGCGATCGAGAGATTCAGCTAGTCGTCGAACTTTATCGATGGACTCACGTCCAACGTGCGGATAGCTGTGGAAGTGAACGAACACCGTTCGGCAACCGCGACGCATTAGTTTCCAGGCTGCAACCGGCGAGTCGATTCCGCCAGAGAGCAGTACGACCATGGTGCCGGTTGTACCGGTTGGTAGTCCACCTGGACCCTGCTGTCGATTTACTGCCACGAATGCCCCATCGATATTGATTTCGATAAAGATGGTGTGATCTGGATTGGTTAAATCAACCTGTAGGGCAGGGTTCGCCTCTAGAACTCCAGCTCCGACCACCCTGGCGACTTCGACTGAGTTAAGTGGAAAAGATTTGTCGGCTCGCTTAGCTGTAACACGAAACGAACCGGACTTAGTGGTCATTGACTGGCTAGCCGTACGGGAGATTTCTTCAATTTGGCAAGGACAGCTCTGGGCGAAGGTGAAATTGCTGATACCGAACACTTCGGACAGTGCGGTTCGGAGCTGATCGATCTTGGGAGTCAGGTCACGGTCTGACCTCAACAGCATCAATCCCTTGCGGAAACTGATCTTGAGGTCAGGAAATTCGCCCAGCCGTCGGCGAGCGTTGTCTCGAAGTTGACGCTCAAAAAAAGCTCGGTTATTGCCCTTGAGTGCGATCTCGTCGGTATGTATGAGTATCGAATCGATCATAGAGAGATAGGATAGCGTGCTCGTCAGATTTTGGCTAGGTTTGCGACATCCAGACAAAAAGAAAAGCGGCCCGTTTGTGGACCGCCGGAGAGGTTCCATCGTCCGTCTCGGATTCGTTTAGGAAGGGTTAGTTGTCAGGTGCAGCACGCGTTTGGAGACGACTTCCCAGTTGAGGATGCCGAAAGCTGCACCGAGCAGTCCACCAAAGATCACCATTGTTGCCTGTTGAGCGAACGATCCGGTTGACTGGGCCAGCCAGAGGTAGCTGACCGTCCCACCGAGAGTCCCGTCGATCGCACACAGAACTCGCTTTTGCGAATGAATCAGCTTGAACAGATGCCAGCCGACTAGAACGACGAATTTAGCTGCCAAGAAGATACTGATAGCGACGTATTTCCACAACGTCCAGGCGGAGAACTTGATGATGGCCATCATTCCCCGTAGGACCATCGTCGCCACGATACTGTAACCGGCGTTTTCCAAAAAATCTTCTTGACTTGGTCTTTTCCAAATCACAAAGTCGTCGACTACTATGCCAAATTCAGCCAGTGCATATAACACCACAGAAGTCATGATAGCCACTCCAACAGCAATGAGGACGGAAAGGGAGAAAACAAAAAAATATATCTGCAACTGCTCCACTAAAGAATTGGCCGAATTTCTCTGTAAGACATCAACAGCGAAGACCGTAGCAGAAACAAACCCCACTACGGCTCCGAAATAAACGAACGGATGCGGCTTTCGGAGCCACTGCCAGGCTATCTTCCTCCCTTCGGTCAGCCCCCGATCGGTTCCCTCAGCCGCCCGGCGAAGGGCCGTTGGTATGGCCCGCAGCACCTGCCGGAACTCGTAGCCCAGGTAGCCGCCAGCCCCTCCGGCCAACAAGCCCAGATACCAAAACTTGGGAGTGAACAGGAGCGCCACCAAGCAGCACAGTGCGCCACCCACGAAACAGGCCAATGCGATCTTTTTCGTCTCCATCGGAGACCTCCTTCCTTTTTCAAGGTGCGTAGTTTTGGCTTAGACGGGCGTATTCCCATCTTCGCCTGAAGGAAGGAAAGCGGATTTCGGAGGAATCGTCAAGACTTTAATTACCGCTAGTTTTAAAACCAAAAACGCCCAATCAAGGGCGTCTTTTTATCTCCTTATCTTTTATTCCAGTCCCAGTGTCTTGATGATCGCTTCTTGATCGAAACCAATAATAACTGTTTCACCGATCATGATCACTGGTACGCCCATTTGCCCGGTCTTCTCGACCATTTCACGAGCGGCCTCCTCGTCAGTCGCTACGTTAATATCGCGGTAATCAATCCCCCTTTCTTTGAGAAACGATTTGACCATGACACAGTACGGACAGGTCGGAGTCGAATAGACAGTAACTTTTTTCTGGTTCTCTTCTTCCATAAAAGAATGCGATTGACGAGTTAAATACCTGAACGGAGGATAGCATGGTCATAATTACCGGACCAGCAAAAACACTTTTACTTAACTAAATATTACTAAATCCCTTTTCCTCGATCTCTAGCGCTAACTCCGGACCTCCATTGCGGACAATTAGACCATCTTTCATTACTAGTACCCGATTCGGTTTAAGATAGTTGAGAATTCGGGTGTGATGAGTAATGAGCAACAAGCCGGTTCCTTCGGATTGCAGCGCGCCGACTCCCTCAGCCACCAACTTGAGCGCGTCAACATCTAAACCTGAATCGGTCTCGTCGAGTACGGCGTACTTGGGCGAGAGTACCGCAAGTTGCAACATCTCCGCTTTCTTGCGCTCACCGCCGGAGAAACCCTCATTGACCCCACGATCGGCGAATGAGGCCGGCAAACTGAATCGCTTGAGCTGCACCTCGAGCATCTGCCGAAAGTCGATCGAGTCAATATCTTGATCGTGTACAGCGTTGTAGGCTAGACGCAAAAATTCAGCCAGTGGCACACCTGGTATCTCGGGCGGTGACTGCAGCGACAGTAGTAATCCGAGTTTAGCCCGTCGGTCCGGTGTTAGGGACGTAATGTCTTCGCTGTCCAGCAAGACACTGCCATCCGTAATTGTGTAATCGGGATGCCCCATGAGTGCATTTGCCAGCGAGCTCTTACCTGATCCGTTCGGACCCATTAAAACCTGAATTGTACCAGCTGGTATTTCAAACGAGATACCATGAACGATTTCTTGTTCATTACGACTTACTTTTAAGTTTTTTATTTTCAATATCTTCTTAGACATAAAATCATTGTTTCTTTTCGGAAATATCTTGCAGTGCCTTTTTTAATGTCTCTAAACCTAGTAATGCGCATTTTAATCGTGCTGGTCCAACTTCTACACCTAATAATTCAAAGATAAAACCTCTGCCAAGTGTCAATACCTCGGTAGTGGTTAAACCTTTAGCCTTCTCGGTTAGCATCGAAGTTGCGGCCTGACTGATAGCACAACCAACACCATCGAAGCTTAGATCGGTAATACGGTCATCCTCTATCCGGACAAAAATCTCTACGTCATCGCCACAGCTCATGTTGACCTCGCGTTGGCTAATCGTCGCATTATCCATTCGTCGCTTATTGCGCGGCGAACGATTGTGGTCCAAGATGTTCTGCCGATAAAGATCAGCTCGCCCAATTCGGTCGTGATCGATACTGTTCATGCCTTTAAGGTCTTAATGGCTTTCAGGATAGCACTGTGCAGTGCCTCGATGTCTTTCTCGCAGTTGTACAGACCAAAACTAGCTCGGGTTGTACCTGGTAACCCCAATCGCCGCATGAGCGGCATAGCACAATGATGTCCGCCTCGCGTACAGACACCCTCGCCACCCAGAATATCAGTCATATCGTGCGGATGGATACCTTCGACATTGAAAGATACAACTCCACCACGATCTAACCCTTCATCTGAAGGTCCGTAAATTTTTAATCCCGGAACAGTAGTCAGTCGATTGAGTGCCTCACGAGCTAATGTCCTCTCGTGTTTCTCAATATTCTCCACACCAATTGAAGTTACAAAGTCTACCGCTGCGCCCAGACCGATCGCTCCAGCAATATTCGGTGTGCCAGCCTCAAACTTGTGTGGCAGCTCGTTCCATTTTGAGTCTTCTTCAGTCACCTCTAAGATCATATCACCACCATAGAGGAAAGGATTGAGTGCATTAAGTTGTTCGCGCTTACCATATAACGCACCAATACCAGTTGGCCCATACATCTTGTGTCCAGAGAAAGCTAAAAAGTCACAATCCATTGCTTTAACATCGACTGGCCGATGACCAATTGACTGTGCAGCGTCAACTACAAATAGTGCACCATTCTGTCGTGCCAGATTACGTAATTCGGTCAAAGGTAGAACAGTACCGAGCGCATTCGAGATTTGCATCACTGAAACCACCTTAGTTTGCGGACCAATTAAACGCCGAGCTTCCTCTATATCTAGAGTAAAATCATCTTTTAGACTAATAAATTTCACCTTGAACCCGTACTGTTTAGCGAACTGCTGCCAAGTAACCAGGTTGGCATGATGTTCCATGATCGAGATAACCACCTCATCACCCGGCCCGAGTTGTGGGGCTATTTTATAGGCAACCAAATTGAGAGATTCAGTGGCACCGCGAGTGAAAATAATTTCCTCTGACGTGGCGTTCAATAGTCCGGCGACCTTAGCACGGGCCGTCTCATACTCTTCTGTAGCTCTGGCGCTTTCATCGTACATACCGCGATGCACGTTACAGCGATATTGTCGGTAGTAACCATCCATGGCACGTAAAACAGATTCCGGTGTCAGAGCTGAAGCTGCTGAATCGAGATAATGAAAAGGCCGACCGTTACGATCACGACAAGCAACGTCTTGAAGCATTGGAAATTCCTGACTAGCTAGTCCGACGGCAATGATAGGTTTCTGTTCATTCATAGGTTTAATCTGTTCGACACTCTAGTCGCGATTCAATCATACTCAAAACTGTTTCTTGGGTCTCGTCATCCCAGACCTGATTGGCAAGTGGGCGAAAGAACCCCAAAGCAATCAATTGTCTCGCTTGTTTCATCGATAAACCGCGTGATCTCAGATAAAACAATGATTGTATGTCGGGTTGACCAATCGATGCACTATGCGAACAAATCACATCATCAGTGCCGATCTCTAATGATGGTGTGATTTCGGCCTGCGCTGTGGGTGAGAGTAATAAAATTTGACTGTCCTGGCGTCCATTGCAGTTGTTGATCCTTGATCCAATATTAGTTAATAATTTCCAATCGGCAAACGCGGTATCAGTCAAAACGCCCCTGGTCATAATATATGAAGATGTCCCGACGGCGAAATGTCGAATCGTATCGCTTATCTTATGGCGTCCATTCTCGGTTCCTAGAACCAATCCATACCTCTCGACCACTGCGTTCTGACCTTCGAGTAAGATTTCTGTCTGGCAATCCAAGCGTCCTCCACCCAACAACCCAGAAAAGAGTTTTAGTTGTCCATTTTTAGCCACCGAGGCCCAGATTTTTCCATTGAATCGCTGACCTTCAGACAAACAGCGTAATTCAGCTAAACGAACCGTTGCATTTTGACCGACAAGAATAAAAAGTTTGGTTTCCTGTTTTTTATCACCACAACCACAACGTGCCGTATCAAGTAAAGTGAGATTACTATTAGCTTCAGTCACAACTACTAAAGTTTCATTTGATGAATTGCAGGCAGCGAGTTGAATTGGATCTTTGGTTTGCTGACCAGCTGGAACGAAAACCACTGTTCCATCAGTCAAAGTAAGATTACTTGGTAATTTAGCTAGGACTGCTTTGATCGTCTGATGTTGTACAGCCTCTGACCAGCTCAAAATTTGTACCTCCTTCTCATTGGAGGGTTTAATCTTGCACATCCTACAATTGTTTGTTGAACAATCCACTGTGCTACATTTTTTATTTATAACTGTCTTCATAGTTTCATCCGACAGTACTTTCCATCTCTAACTCAACTAGACGATTAAGTTCAACCGCATACTCGAGTGGTAGTCGCCGCACCACTGGATCGATAAAGCCACCAATAATAATTTTAACTGCCTCATCTGCTGTTAGTCCGCGACTCATCAAATAAAATACTTCCTCAGTACCGATTCGTCCGACTCGCGCTTCATGAGTGAGCTCGGAATCACCACGAGCCGTTCGCATAGTCGGCCAGGTATCAGAACCCGACCCAGAACCGATAATCAATGCATCACAATTAACTGATGAACGTGCTGCAGTTGCCTCCGGTCCGATCTGAACCAGGCCACGATATGAGGCCCGCCCCTCGTCCTTGCTAATACTTCTGGTTCTGATCGTTGAGGTTGTGTCTGGTGCTAGATGGATTGCCTTGAAACCAGTGTCTTGATGTTGTCCGGTACCAGCCATAGCAATACCCAGGGCATCTGAACGTGCTCCCCGTCCTGCCAGGACACTGCAAGGGTAGAGCATAGTGATACAACTCCCTAAATTACCAGATAACCATTCAATTGTGCCCCCCTCTTCAACTACAGCGCGTTTAGTGTTTAGGTTATAGACGTTCTTGCTCCAATTCTCAATTGATGAGTAGTGCACGGTAGCGTTACGCCCAATGAAAATCTCGACGCAACCGGCGTGCAATGAGCTGGTCGAGTAGTTCGGCGCTGAACAACCCTCGATGTATTCGACTGTACTACCTTCGTCGGCGATGATCAGCGTGTGTTCAAATTGCCCACCACGCTCCGAGTTCATACGAAAGTAAGCTTGCATTGGCACTGTGACTTCCACCCCTGGCGGCACGTAGATGAAAGTTCCACCACTCCAGACTGCGGCATGTAAAGCGGTGAATTTATGTTCGCCGATTGGAACGCAGTGATTCATGAATTTTCCTTGTACCAATTCTGGATACTTGCGCACTGCCACGTCCATACTTTCAAAAATCACACCTAACCTTTCCCACTCCTCTTTCAAATTATGATAAACAACATCAGAGTCAAACTGTGCGCCCACGCCGGAGAGTGCTTTTTGTTCAGCTTGAGGTAGACCCAGCTGATCGAAAGTTCGTCGAATCTCCATTGGTACATCCTCCCAGGACCGTGATTCTTCGGCATCCGGACGGACGAAGTAGGATAGTTTGTTCAGCTCTAATCCATCGAGCGACGGACCCCAAGTTGGCATCGATTTATCTTCCCATAACTTTAACCCGCGCAACCGCTTCTTGAGCATCCATTCCGGTTCTTCTTTCTGTCTTGAAATCTCAATTACCAACTCTCTAGTTAGTCCTGGAGTAGATTGAAATCTAGCTGGTAATCGTGAAGCCCGGGCTAATTCCTGATTCAGCCTCGAATCTTCTTTTTTTATTTGACCATCAGTCATAAGTCAGAGGATCTACCGAGTACATCAGCCAAAGTCATTTCGGTCATAGATTCTTCAACTCGTTTTTGGACGTTGGCCCAAACCTGTCGAGTTGAGCATTTGCTGGACATGTTGCAAGATCCACCGCCTAAGCAGTCAATAAAAGCCATTGGTCCTTCGACTGCAGTTACAATATCGGAAATAGTAATATGTTTTGCCGAACGAGATAAAACATAGCCACCACTCGCTCCACGCCGAGCCTCAATCAAACCAGCTTCTTTAAGCAGAACCGCGATCTTCTCTAAGAAGCCGCGTGATAATCCATTTCTCTCAGCCACCTCGTTTAAGGACACCAAAATACCGTCTCGCCCATGCTCGGCCAGGTCGGTCATTAAGATAACCGCATTGTGGATCCGTTGAGGCACCTTTAGGAATTGACGCATTGGGCTTAATTCACAGTTAAACACTATGATTTAATCTTAATGGAAGAAGATCGTCAAGTATTGGAAGGGTTTTTTGGAATGGAGAAAGAAAACAAAATTTGCAAGTGTCGCAAAACTTACTAGCTGTATCTTTGAATCTAAAAAGAGACCGTTACCTTTACGATCTCTCTCTCTCTTCTTCACTTATACCTACTGGATCAATCAAGCTCTGAGCTCAATCGATTCTGCCAACCACAGTACTCACAGCGAGTATGAGCCTCCGGCTCTGTTCCTCTTAGGCAGGCCACTGCTCGCTCCAAGGTTTTCCTGGCCCGCTTTACGTCAACTTTGATCTCAACCGTTTCAACTCCAAACTTTACTGTTCCCTGCCCGTAGACACTCAACGGATAATAATAAATCAAAAAACCACTTCGACCAGCAGTAAAACCATTAGTGTCCAAAAGAAGAGCGTAGCAGTCTAGCTGATTACGATAATAAGATTCCATGCCGTTACTCTTCTCTGGTTTAAAACCACGAGTTTTGTAATCGAGTGGGAGGTACTCTTGATTATCAACAAGACAATCATCAAGTGCTCCAAACAAAATCGTGTCTAACTCAGTAATCGATACTTCCAGTCCAGTCTTCCAGTTACGCCAACAGTCCATCAACTTCTGATCGCTAACCAATCGACCATGCACTCGTCCATCAATCTCAGGTGGGAGTTCATTCTGACTTCGATACCGATCAAAGTAATCTTTGATCACTAGATCCATCCCGCCCGGCAGTGATGGAAAGAAGGTCTTGGGACGATGTATGTCTTGATTGAACTGCAACCAAAAACAGCGTGGACAATTAAGAAACAGATTTAAACTGGTTGGAGAAAGTCGATAGCTCATACTTTAAGCGACCACCTCTATACCAGTCAAAATAGCTACAACTTTACCGATAATGAATCCAACGATTCCAGCCGAGGCCGCCACTGTCATCATTTCGAACGCACCTTTCCAGGTGGAAGTATTAGTCTTACCTGCTTTCCACCAACCAATCGCAAACAATGTGACCAAAAATAAAACCACAGTGGTTACAACCGCCATGTGGATGGGTAAAAATAAAAATGGTACTAACGGAATTATTCCTCCAGCCATGTTGGCTAGCCACATAACCAGAGCATTCCCCTTACCCTGCTCCAACTCATGCAACCCTACACCTAGGTCTTTACAAGAAATTTCCTCTAGCCAAACCTCATGATCACTGGTCATGAGTTGAATTAATGCTTCTGTCTCAGCTGTATCAAAACCGCGTCGAAGATAGATCTCACGTAACTCTTCACGTTTTTTGTTCGGGTCATCGGCAATTTGTTTCCTGGCCCGCTCTACTTTATTCTCAATCACCTGCCGAGCAGATTTGGTTGATAAATAGGAACCTGATGCCATCGACAGAGCTTCAACTACAACTACAACGAATCCAGATAGCACCACTATTCGACTATCCCCTGTCCCAGCAGCGATGCCGATCGTTACTCCGCCAGAAGAAACCATTCCATCTTCCAATCCAAAGATCACCTCACGCATGAATGGTCCAATCCCCTCCTCTAATGAATGGCGATGCTTCCAACGAAACATACTTAGTGATGAATGAATCTAATAAACTGCGGCCAGTTTACCATGATGCGAACCGTAACGAGAACAGACTATTCAACTACAGTCGCTTTCCTAGGAAGGGGGTCAGGTTATATAATGCCCCCGTATGACTGATCATAAAAAGCCTCCAAGAAAAACCTGGCTGATAGTCTTTTTGCTTATCACTGCCAGTCTAGTGCCCGGACAGACGCCGGCTGTCGCCGCTCACTTCAATCCTAACTATATTATCTCTGACAGTGAGATGCGCGACGCCAACGCTATGTCGTTTGGTGATATCTACAGCTTCCTCGGTCAACGAGGTAGTTTAAATAATCAATTCGACATCGACCCTGCCGATGGATTACTAAAAGGCACAGCTCAGTTAGTAGACGATGCGGCTAAGCGCTACAGCATCAACCCCAAATACGTACTGGTATTAATGCAAAAAGAATCTGGAGTAATAGAATCCACAGCTCCGACTGCTAAGCGACTTGAGTGGGCAACCGGTTATGCGCTTTGTGATGGTTGCTACAAATCAAGCGATCTAGCTCAAAAGTATAAAGGTTTCTCCAAACAGATCGATGCCGGCGCAGGTTGGATGGATTGGTACCTAACCAATGCCACGAATTTTTCCTATCTCAAACAACCTGGCATTACCTATGCCCTGAGTGGTACTCAAATTACCCCAGCTAACCTAGCTACCGCTGGTCTTTATAGCTACACACCACACCTGCATGGAAATCAACTTTTTTGGAACATCTGGCAGCGTTGGTTTGGTGAGGGAGCAGCCGATATTAGATTTCCAGATGGTACTCTTTTGACTAACGTCACAACTGGTGAATTTGCCGTAATTCAAGGTAGTCAGTTCCGCCTTATTACTAATTTATCTGTACTAGAAAGTCGATTCCGTTACCTAACACCGATTGAACTTAGTAATAATGACTTTCAGACAGTTAGTCAGGCCAATCCAGGTCAACCCATCGCCTTTGCTGACTTGACTCTGGTTCGAGACGAAACTGGTGCCATCTTCTTACTTTCCGGTAACGAACGCCGACCAATAGAATCCCAAGAAACTTTCCGATTAATCGGTTTCAATCCAGAAGAGATAGAAGATGTACTAGCGGCAGATATCGAAGATTACGAATTAGGACTACCTATCATGCCGGAAGAGTCATATCCACTTGGTCAGTTAGTTCAAGACAACATCAGTGGTGCTGTCTTTTGGGTAAACTCCGGTGTTCGTCATCCAATTTGGGATAAATCGATCCTAGGTGTCAGATTTTCTGGACAACCAATCGTTCAAGCTACCCCAAATCAACTCGAATTGTTCATTATCGGTGAACCAGTCACCATTCCTGACGGAACACTCATTAAAGCTCCTGATGATCCAACCGTCTATGTCGTCGAATTGGGACGTCGCCGCCCTATCCCCTCCGAAGAGGTCTTCTTAGGTTATGGCTACCGTTGGACCTCGATCGTCACTTGTAGCCCCGGTGTACTAGCTCTACACCCAATCGGTGACGCATTACTCTTGATCTCCGAAGATGAACAAGTCACAGCCGCTGCAGTTGGACTCTAAAGTACGGTTATGAAATCAAAAAGCCCGGCCTTCTCAGGTCGGACTTTTTATTTTGACACTACCTTAGAACAACAGCAGTTTCTGGATGTTCTAGAAACAGTGGTGAGCTCCATTTACGATCTCCCCAACGTAGAGCTGAGGCAGCATAACCATTGTTGATGTTACAACCGTTATGACACTGCACAGCGTAAGTCACATAACGAGGATAACCGTTCTGTTCCAGGTAGCTAAGCGTCCAGTTAGACGAACAATGTAGGTCCTCGGCACAACCGACCGGAATCCCATGTAGACGATAGTGAATCTGAAAGTAACCACGAGCACGGCCACTATCACCAATCGCCTTGGCGTCGTTCAGTGATTCCTTCCATAGCATGCCCAACAGTGTCCGTGCGCAATCCTCTCCATAACCGCGAGATTCACACACGTCGAGCAGTACACCTTGTACAGTTTCAAAAATCTTGGTCGTAGGCAGCTCGGCCGTAATAGAAGAGTCTTCTAACTCCTCTGATTGCACGGCGGCACTTACATAATGGACCCCCGGCAACGCATCCCCATCCCACGCACCAACCGCCCGGTCGATAGACACAGCCACGACCAAACAGGCCAATATAAGGATAAGATTGATATGCTTTGGATCATTTCTCATGTTGTTCATGGGTTTGATTCAAAAGACTGACTCTCTCCGGGTCAGTCAACCACGCAGTATGGCACAAAAAACCCTTTTTGTCAAGATTGACAAGCGAATTCTGGGCTAAGATTAGCCAAAAATACTAAAACTTTTTGATCGATCGGGTAGATATTCATCCTGGTTGCAAAATTGACCAACCGACCAGCCAACGGTACGATATCTGGCATGAATACCAGACTAAATAAATACCTTTCCATTAACGGTTTTTGCTCCCGGCGTCAGGCCGACGAGTTAATCGCTGCTGGTCGGGTCAAAATCAACGGTCAGTTGGCAAAAGTGGGTCAAGTAGTCGAACCGAACGATCGAGTGACAGTCGATAATAAGGCTGTTCAACAGTCCGTCGGGCATACTTATCTAATGGTCAATAAGCCGATCGGTGTAATCTGTACCTCCGACCGCCGGGCTAAAGACAATGTCCTTGATTTAGTCGGCTCCAACCAGCGCCTTTTTCCAGTTGGACGACTGGATGTCGAATCCTCGGGTCTGCTGATTCTGACCGATGATGGCGAACTAACCAACCGACTAACCCACCCTCGCTACGGCCACGAGAAGGAGTATTTAGTTCGATTAGCTGAAGACATCTCCGACGCTGACTTAGCTGTACTAGCCACTGGAATCGAACTCGATGGCACTAAAACTCAACCGGCCGATATCCGACGTATTGATACCAATCGTCTGACCATCACTATTAGAGAAGGACGTAATCGGCAGATCCGACGCATGTGCGAAGCAGTCGGACATCGAGTCATTGGACTCAGGCGCGTCCGTATCCATACCTTAATGCTCGGTCAGTTGCCACCAGGAGCCTGGCGCGAACTAACCAAACAAGAGGTAGCTCAACTAAAAACTGATAGTCGCCCCAAACCACTAACCGATCGACGTCGTCGATAAAAGTTATCCACATTATGATGGGGCCGATCACCTAGTTCGTTCGGCACCACGACAGATTACATAATTGTCGAAAGAAAAACATGCACAGCCCCGAAAACAACCCAAATGAAATACTTGGTACTAACTCGTCTGTCTGGGACCTATCCGAGCTCTACTCCGGACCAAATGATCCAAAAATTGACACCGACTTGGCCGAATTCCGACAGTTAGCCGAACGATTTGCCGCCAAATATCGCGGTCGACTCGACGAATTACTGAGCGAAGCAATCAATGACTATCGTGCCTTGTCCACTCTAGCCGAACAGCCAATTGTCTTTTTGGAACTATGTCGAGCATTGGATACTGGCGAACAGACGATCAAAAAACGTTTAGCCGAGGTCCAGGAATTACTCTCCATCGTATCCGGTGAACATTTAACCTTTTTAGAAATCGAGTTAGCGTCTCTCTCTGAAGATGTTATTACTAGACAAGCCGAAGCTAACCCGATAGTTAAGCATCATCTACCCTGGCTCAAAAAAATACGTCTTTTCCGAGATCACTTACTATCCGAACCAGTTGAGCAAGCACTTACTAAACGTGAACCATTCGGTCCGTCATCTTGGGCTCAATTTTACAACGAGGTGGAAGCCGATCTTCGTGTCGTATTACCAAGTGGAGAACTGACACTACCACAAGCTCTACATGAGCTAACTGAAAACAAGAATCAAGAACATCGTACTGATGTGCTCAAATCTATTCATGATTCCTTAGGTGGATTTTTTCTAAAATACTCGACCGAAACTCTAATGGCTACGGTACGCAGTAAGTCATTGGAGGATCAAGAGCGCGGCTACGCCCATCCCATGGCCCTCCGCAATTTATCTAACTTACTTGATGATCACACTGTAGAGGCTCTGCATAAAACCGTTGCTGATCGCGCTGCACCGGCCATGCTTAAATACTACCGACTCAAGGCTGCTCACTTAGGAATAGAACGACTGGCCTGGAGCGATCGTAGCGCCCCACTACCTTTCCATAACAACACAATTATTCCATTTTTCGAGGCTCGACAATTAGTCGAGTCAGCCTATGAGTCGTTCAGTCCAACACTAGCTCGATTAGTTAAGGATCAATTCGATAATCATCGAGTTGATGCACCACACCAACCCGGCAAACAGGGCGGGGCCTTCAATCTATCGTTCTGCCTACCTGATGGCCGACCACTATCTTTCACTCTGCTCAACTATCTAGGATCACCGCGAGATGTGGCTACCTTGGCTCATGAGCTAGGACATGGCGTACACGGACTTCTGGCCGGTGAGGCACAGGGTTCACTAATGCAGCATGCACCAATAGCCTATGCTGAGACCGCTAGTATTTTTGGTGAGATGATAACTTTCGATTTTATATTGAAAAGATTAAGACAATCTGGAGACAATCGAGCAGCACTCGCCCTGCTTATGGAAAAATGTGAGGACTTTGCCAATTCTGTAGTCAGACAAATCGGTTTTTCCAACTTCGAACGTCAGGTCCATGACGCAAATGTTCGTCTGTCACCCACAGAACTAAATGACGTCTGGTTACAAACCACTCAAGAACTCTATGGCCCACCAGGAGAAGTCTTCACCTACAACCATACTGAACGACTTTGGTCCTATGTCAGTCATTTTCACCGCCCTTTCTATGTCTACGCTTATGCGATTGGCGAACTACTAACCAGAACTCTCTATCGTTTACGTGAAAAATTCGGTGATCAATTTGAACCAATGTACTTAAATCTTTTACGTGCTGGTGGTACTCAGTCACTCACCGATCTATTACGCCCGTTCGGTGAGAATCCAACCAATCCACATTTCTGGGAAATAGGCATCGAAACATTCGAGTCACAGATAGATGAGGCCATACGATTGTCAGCCGAGATGGGTATATCGGTGAACTAGCAACGAATAAAAAAGGAGGGCTGTGAAGCTCTCCTTTTTGTACGAGGGACTACTCTTCGTCATCGTCCGACTCGAAGTCGTCGTCCTCGTCGTCCATGTCCTCATCGTCGGACCCAACGGACTCGCAGTCTGAGCAGAGCTGGTCCTGATTCGGTTCCAGCTCGGCGCCACAGGAAACACATTCCATATTCGGCAGCGTACGAATTATTGAATGATTTAGCGACCGGATTATACCAATCCGAATATATTGTGCAAGACCCCTTTTAAGGTCAATTTTTACCCAAGAATTAGCGAATTTTTTCTAACCAACCTAATCGTTTATCGTGAGCTAGCAGAGTTATCCACGACTTCTAGCCTTCTAAAATACCTTAGACCTTGTCCGCTCATAGCTACAACGCTACTCTAATTTCCATATGGACATCCTCGTTTTTGGCAACACAGTATACGAACCAGACTCACTACCGCTTAAAGTTCTACCTGATTTACGTCGTCAACTACCTGGCAATCGTTTTCTAACTCTTGATCCTAATGAAGAGTGGGACATAAGTGGTGATCTGATTGTCATTGACACAGTCATCAATCTGAGTGAACCAACAATCTTTAAGTCACTCAATGCTTTCCAGACGTCACCACGCTGCTCGACCCATGACTTTGACGCGCTAGCCCAGCTACGACTACTCGACAAACTAGGCCGAATCGGCCGAGTGACGGTAATCGGCCTGCCGCCGCAGATGAGTGAAGCTGCAGCTTCGGACTTCATTGCTACCGTATTGGCGGAATTATGATATCGATTACAGAAAAACGCCCTATTTGGGAGCGTTTCTTTTTTTCTATATTTTCAAGAACACTCACTTAATTGACTCGCAAGGCAGGGCACTAGATTTTTCAACAACACAATGCGTTCGTCCGTATCGTTAATGAACGTCAACTTGTCATCAAGTAAGTAAAAGAACAGTCTAGCTGAGGTTAATAATGTAAAGATACCAATAATCAACCCGAGAACAACGACCGGAATCAGGAGCAGGAGTCTTGCCTTACTCATACCAAATCCCAGTTAACTTTTAGGAAGTGCGTGGCGCAACTCATACAAGGGTCGTAGGCTCGGATGAGTTTCTCGATCTCATGCTCAATGGTCGACCTATCCGTGTCAGGCAGCAGTCCATCGACCAATCCGGCGATGTCACGCTCGATGTTAATTTGATTTTGCCCAGTAGGAACGATGACCTCGCCACGTCGAACCAAACCATCTTCTCCGACTACAATCTTGTGATAGAGCGTCCCGCGTGGCGCCTCGACTACGCCAATTCCCTCTCCTTCACAAATCTCCGGCTTGATAGGCGTCTCGATCACAAATTCACGCCCCTGCAATAGTTCGATCGCATGATCAATGCTATGCAAAAGTTCGATCGCCTGTGCCAAGTTATTGCGGTAGATGTTGGTAGAAGGAAAAAGCTTAAGTGTCTTGCTAAGTGACTTCCTAGTCTGCGGGTGTAACGTCTCTTTAGCTAGATTTAATCGAGCCAGCGAACCAACCATAAATGGTCTCCCTTCGTGTGTATAGGCCGAAGCGGTCGAGTACGGTAACACTACGTGTTCCAGTAGATCCGGATAACGCTTCTCGTTATACCGTTCGCCCTGACTCGTAACCACCTCACCGTCTAGGAACCAATAATTTCCCTCCGGTACCAACGCCTGATAGTCCATGTCGCGATCGAAACTCCAGTCGCAACGTTCAAAGGTCGCGATGCAACGCAAAGCCGCCGGACGTGCTGCCTCCAATTTGCGCACTGCTTCCTCGATCTCCTCTTTGGATGGCAAATGATTGAATCCACCGAGAGTGGGAAAAGTCGCATGAACCGACCGACCGGCCACGATCTGAGCCAGGTAATTACCTGCTGCCTTAATTTCAAAACAATCGTGCAAATGCTGATGCTGTTCTTCATCATTCTCATCGAAAGAGAGAAAATTGTCTTTGTTGTATAGATCCGGCATGACAAAAATGTACAGATGTAGAGCGTGATCGCGAATGTTCAATCCGTACATGGTTAGATGGCGAAGATCCATGGTCTGAAGCGACGGCTGCAAGCCAATTGCATTCTCACAAGCTTCAATAGCACACATGATATGAGCATTCGAACAAGTACCACAGATTCTCGATAGTAACGGCGGAATAGCCACGAGTGGTTTACCCTCAACCGCTTTAGAAAAGAAACGTTTATACTCCTGAATCTGATAGTGAACATGCTCTACCTTACCATCGCGAATACGTAAGTCGAGTTTGGCGTGACCTTCAACCTTACTAATGGCGTCGAGCGAGATGTCTTGAGAATGCATAGGCTTCAGGTATTACTTTTCTGAGGACCAACTGGCCTTAATCTGAGCCACAGCCGAGTCAACCGTATCGAGAAAACGCTGTGGATCCATTGGACAACCTGGTACTTCGGCGTCAACCTTAATCACATCACTCAACTTGAGTACCTGATCCAAGTGACCGAAGCGTTCGACTAGAAACTCAACATCCTGCTTCTGTTCGTCACTAAACAAATTACGTTGAGCTGATGGCATGCCAGTTACAGCACAAGAACCGATTGCAACTACCAAAGTCGCTAACTTTCTAATTTCGCGAATCTTCTCAGCTTGTGGTTCACCAGCTACAGCTCCTTCAATGAAGGCGATGTCCATTTGATCAAGAACATTGTTGGTTTGTAGTACACGAGCATGCCGGAAATCAAATAACTCACGCCACTCCTGCCAACGCTCATTTAGGAGCTCCGTCATGACAATGGTGTTATCCTCGCAACAAGCGAAACTAAACCAGCCAATACGCACTTTCCTGGGCTTGTCTTGTTCATTCATAAAAATCGTTTAGTCTTTCGGTAAAAGTGCCATCAAATCTGATTCCGGATCTGATAATAACTCTAGTTGATTAGAGATATTAACAGCACTCTCAATAGCCGACTTAATCGGAGCTAAATCCTCGCCACGATTAATCAGGAAAGCGCCAGCAATTCGTTGATTATTTCGAACAACTAGACAACCGTACGAGTTAGACTCCACTCGGCCACGAGGAAAAAGTTGACTATCTTTGCATCTAACCTGGCCAACAAAAACTAAACTCAAACCAAAGCCATGAGAAGTGTATGACGACACGATCCGATAAGGCAGACGCTTGCCAAGCATATTAAGTGCAGCAGTCCGCCCTTGCTCTTGAGCATCCAACCAAGTTCCGCAAATATACGGCTCACCAATAGCTGGATCGTTTAGCTCGGCAACATCACCCGCTGCCCAAATTCCATCTAGGTTAGTTTTTAAATACTCATTGGTTCTGATACCACGACCAACCGTAATTCCAGCTTGCTCCAGCCAACCACCATCAAACTGCACACCGATACCAATTACTAGCAAATCACAATCGATACTGGTTCCATCCTTCAATTTAACACCTTCAACTTTATCCTGACCCAAAACCTCAGCAATTTCAGAATTTAGACGAACCGTAACTCCACCACCAATTAATGCTCGCTCGATGATCTGGCCGGCATCTTGATCCAGAACTGGTTCCCAAAAGTAAGATTCACGCACTACTACGTCAACTCCCAAGCCAGCTAATCGTAATAAGTTACACATCTCAAAACTGACGAAACCAGCACCGATGACTACCGCCCTTTTGGCGTGCTTAATTTCCGTCATGACCGCCTGTGCATCATTTACTGTCTTCATATAGCTGACGCCGGTCTTTTCTGCCAGTCCTGGCACATTTAATTGTCTAACCGGACAACCAGTGGCCAAAAGTAATTGACCAAAACCAAGTTCAATACCATCATCAAGTGTCACCTTATTATCTTTAGTAGAAAGCTGTTCAGCACGATGCCCAGATAAAAAATCAATTCCCCGTTCAGCATAGTGTTCCGGCTGTCTCATCCAGATTGTCTCGAACGGTATTTTACCTAAAAAAAGATTTGGTTTAGATAATAAAATACGCGAATAGAGCGGATACGGCTCATCCGAAACAATAGCCACCCGTGCGGAAGGTTTCTCTTTCTTTAACGTTTCAGCGGCGGTCGTCCCTGCGATACCGCCGCCAATAATCAGATAATCGTACTTTTCCATCTGTCGAAATTTTATTAGGCCGGAAAGATCTGGTTACCGGATTCATCATAAAGATAGATGGCTCGAACCGGACAGGATTGAGCTGCAGCTAAAAGCGTATCATCAGAAATATCTCCATCTTCGAGGTCGATTTTACCAGTTTGGTCCGAAACTCGTTCACCGCTCTTTCTCTTTAATACAGCCTTTTGCTCAGCATCGAGTTCAAATACACTACCAGCTGCTGCTACACAAGGTGCAGCTCCAATGCAACTGTCACGATCAACTTTGATACTAGCGATCTTTTTCTCTTCTGACATAAATGTAGGATTAATTTTAAATACCTAAAAAATTTTATTTATCCGATTTAACCTTAGCAGCCCGTTCCCTTAATAGCCGCTCAGTTTTCTTATTACAAATCTCAATCGCTGCATCTGGACAAATCTGCTCACAAAGTTCACAGCCAATGCAGATGGCAGTATCGATTTTGATTGCTGGTTCACCTAGTAAGCCCAGTTCAGTCTCATCCCAACCAATCGCCTTAACCGGACATTTCTCGACACATTGACCGCAACTCTTACACAAACCGAGAAATCTCGTTACTTGTACATCATTGGTTTCATCGATTACCGGGCGAAATTGACCCAATCCTTCGTTCTCACTTTTTTTCTTAGCCATAATGACACCTTTTACCCCAACGGTTAGTAATCCACAGTCGAGGTTGGTCGACTTGGATTATATCATCGTTGGAACAAAAAACCCGAAGTGTAGACACGCCTCGGGAGAAGTTCAAATAAAGAACACTTAACGGTCAACTAACTCACGCCAGTGAGTCTTAGGACGTACTCGAGGAGAATCCGCCTTACAGAGCGTGCAATCCTCTGGCGTCCAGGGTAGTTACGATCTCCTCGACCTTCAATACGGTTTCGCCGAACCGAATGCGAATCATGCTCAGTAAAATCGTGCCGACAACCTAATTCTTCAACCACAGCGAATGATAGTATTGCTGCTGCGTGGTCCGAGCCAACCATCCAATCAACCGAACGACGATCAGGAGAGGGTTTTTTCTCAATGAACGGTCCTGTGGCCTTGATACTAAAAGGCGTCCGTTTGTCAACGAACGCCGAAAGAAATCTTTTTTTTCAGTGAGTGGTCACGACCACCGGTTCTGGCAAGACTTGATGATGCCGCGAACTCGCCAGGGTCTCAATATAGCGATTGAACCGAGAGAAACTGCATCAGCTCCCAATTTAAAGAGTGACCACGCATCCTCTGTCTTAAGAATACCTCCACCAGCACAGATCGGCTTACTGAGTCCAAGTGCCTTGGCTTTAGCCAGCCAATTCACAACCAAGGGCCGTAACGGTGCACCCGATAAACCACCACCGCCAAATGTCTTAAGTGGAGACTCGTATGTACCGAATAGTCTCGACCAGTCGATTTGATCGCTACATTGACCCCAAGGTACGGCGTTACTCACGCAAATTGCGTCACAAGCCGAATGTAGTGCTACATTTACCGCTGTCTCCGCCGGGGTAACAACACTGAACTTAACCATCAGTGGGACGTCAGGTAATTCTCTTCTGGCTATTTCCAGCAACTCGCTAACCTGACTAACCATTCCGATTTCTCCCAATCCAGAATTCGGACAGGATAAGTTAAGTTGTAGTCCGAACGACGTGGTAAATGGACGCTCCTTATTGAGCAGCCGACAGAAAAGCTCCAATTCGACTTTCCGTTCATGCCAATCCGAGTAAACAGTTGCAACCGAAATAAAGAACGGCTGTCTCATCTTTTGCCAACGATTGTAAGCTAACAACTGCCTAATTCCAGGATTACCCAAGCTAACTGCGTTCAATACACAACCAGACCACCATCTAATTGTGACACAGTGTGGAAATCGCTCGGCTAGAGTCAGTTTATCTGGGCCGTAGGGCATGAAACCGGCCCGTGGATTAAGAGTCACGGTCTTGCTGACCAAAGTCGCATCACTAAAGTCCAGACCGTACCTCCTTAGATACTCATGGAACCAGTACCCCTCTCCAAAAAAGCCAGTCGCACCACTGGCAACATGCACCCGACCGAAGTCAATGTCCATTAACTTCATCTTTACCTCCTAATGAACTGTGCTGAAGATAGCTGAATAACAATAAAAAAGCCACTCTCAAGAAATGACTAATTAACTTTAGTCATGATTTTAGCTGATCTCTAATGAGGCCTCATTGATTGGCTCAAGTGCATCCAATAAAACGGCATCAGTAGCGAAAGGGTCCAACCAAATACGTTCGTTTTCTGATTGCAGTACGAGCGGCAGACGAGCTAGTGCATCACCCGGGCCGGTGATAATTCTAAAACAACGCACCGGCCTACCACGCCAGTGTCCATCAACATCCCAAACTCCAGCCAACGCCAATAAGTCACCATTACTCAATCGAAACCGTTGTCTCCCACTACCTGATCCCACAACAAAAGATGAAACTGGTGCTAACAGACGACGCTCAAGTAGGTGTCGGCTGTGTCGTCCAACCAAATCTTCGATGCGTACATCAACCGATAACCGAACATCGTCCGACAATCGTGACTCCCCCTTCCCCCAACGCATCAACTCCATATTCCGACCAATTGAATCACGAATCACTGCTCCCCATGATCCGGGCTCAATGCACTGTCGGTCAGTTCTGGCACCACCTGAGGGTACAGAAAAACGTGTAGCCAGCTGCAATGGAGTAGCAATAAGTTCTAAACTAAGGCGCATACGATTCGAATCAAAGATCCGATGTTATTTTTGAAAATTAAGAAATTCATCCCAACGACGATATAATTCACGTGTAGCCTGAAGATCCAAAACATTATAACGAGCGATATCCAAATACTGGCCACTAGTGAACATTCGACCGACCTCCGAGCCTGATACATCGCTCGTCTTAGGACTCGGAATTCCGAACGCCAAACACCATTCATGTAGACTGCCCCGCCGTGGCCAAGTTGCTCCATAAAAAGTCAATTGGTCTAGTAAATCGATGTGTTGAGGAGCAGGTTGTAACTTGAGATACCGATTAGCCATTAGGTCAACCGACGGACGTAAACCATTCACCGCTGATCGAATACTCAGAAAGGGACCATCAAAAGTTCGACTGTTAAAACCAACTAATTTACGGCAAGCTCGAGCCACTTCCCAGAATCTTCTCAGTGCATCTTCCTCCGACAGTGCTGAGAACTTAATTCCATCCTCCTCTATTTCCTTCCCTTCCTGTCCGGGCGCAACATAGTAGACCGCACCACGATCAGTCTCGGCATCAAGGACACCAATTGCCACCACTTCGGCGTACAACGAATTAAGAGCCAAGAGATTCTTTTCCTCTTCCAAGATTACATCTGATTCCATCGACTCTTCATTTGCCCGTGCTACCGCTCGATCAATGACTTTATTCTGTAACGATGGATCGAGTTGTTCGAATGGCCGAGCCACAGTTTCAATGTCAAAAATGACGGTTCGGTAATATCCGGTGTCCATATACTTAAAGATATTATGTACTTCGCTCTGATCCTAGCATAGCAACGGTGACCGCAGCTGGATAGACAAAGAATGTTCATTGCTGACCTAAAAACAAATCTTGACAAGACTAATGGAGGATGATATCCTTCCTTCTCTCTTCAGAGAAGGAGAAAAACATGAGAGGAAAAGCATTGGGTCGGACGATTGAACTCGCCAAAAAAATGTTTGGAACTGACCCCTGCCTAGCGGCCAATCTGGCCGACCTAGCCGGACGACATCACGCCAAGTGGTGTCAGGATCAGGAGGAGGCAAGCTTGGATGAATTTAACGTTCCCGATCCTCCTTGGGGCCTAGAGGAGTCGGAGCTGTTAAAGCTCCTCTCACCGGACCAAATTAAAAAACTTCAAGCCAGCTTGCTAGCCTGAACTCGCCGCCTATTTGCGAGTCATACCCTTGAGCAGTAATCCGGACCTCTCGGTCCGGCTTTTTTTGACTAACGATATATTCAACTCAGCCCGACGGTTATCATCATTGTGGCAGGACAGCCAGGGCTAGATGTCGGGCTGTGTACTTCCTCAGTCGATCCGCCTGCTCCACGGTGATGACCTCGCAAGGTACACCCCAATGTAGAGCTACAATCTGACCGGCGGCCAAATCATCCAAATCCTCGCGCGACTCAAACGGTCGTAACACGGTCCGTTTTTCGGCTGAGCCAATCCAGATCGAATGCCCATCCGTAACAAGTGGCTCAACTTCGACTATAACCTTGGGTCCATGTACGGACAACACCCGACCAGGTGTAATCCGGCAAGAATCCAAACTATCCAAAGTATGAACCACGTCCGCCTGACCGGTTCGTCGCCAAACACTTAAAACATGAAAAGAGTGATGCGGCACTGCTCCCAATCCAATCCGGTCGGAAACATCAGAAAAACCAATCCCGAGCCGCTGTCGTAACTTCAGCCCATCCTCTAAGTGCCGATAAAACCGCTGCTTCCCCACACCGTCTAGTAACTCATTGCCTAACCAGTAAGCCTCCACTACCCGATCATCAAACATGTCAATAATACCGTTCGCTCGTGCGATCAACTTCAAATACGGTGCCAGGGTCTCAAAAGCAGACAACATGGCACGCAGCCCAAAGTCAGTCTCACCTTCTTCTATATAGGCCAACAACTCACGGTTAGCGTCCGGCCCACAATAATGAAGACGGTTCGGTCCAAAAGCGTAGCGACTACAACGCAAGATTCCATCCATAGTTCTCGCACTATAACCCAAGACTACAAGACAAACAAAACCCCCGACCAGCGGGGGTACAATGAGAGGTAGTATTCTTCTGGGAAGAAATACCACCTTAGATAATGACAATCAAGATAAGTGGCTTAATATTCCACCATCGTCGACTGTTAATCCTGAGTGGTAGTTTAACTAAGCCGATTCGGTGTGAATCACTGCCTTCCTCAGGTACACCTGAAAGAGAAAAACAGCCATGCTCTTCAAATCGTTCGTCCGGGCAATTTTGAACGTAAGCCCCGAGAGCTAGAATCGTACGTCCTTCTACTCTCAAGAATTCGCAAGCCTTCTTGCACTCTAGTACTGCGGCCAATTCTACTGGCGTCGCTAAGCGCAGACCACCGACGTCCGGTGAGATGGTCAGACCTTCTTCTTTTACCAACTCAGTCCCAACCAAGGCTAGATTAACTCTCTGCTTACCAACCTGTGAAGAAGTGGGTACAAACGGTTGCAGCACTTGTTCACGCCAACCAGTACCACTTTCCCTACACAAGTGTTTCATCCATCCTTGATAATCTATGTCCATCTTAAAACCTCTAAGGCAGAGCATCGAAAACCTCCCTAATTAAAGAGCAGCTGAAGATTGGCATACTTCAGAGTAATGATCAAGATTAATCCTATTTTCGTCCATCTAAACATCTAAACACACGACGACCCCGGATTCTCACTTCCGGGGCCGTCACGTACTTATAGGTTCATCGGATAGTTTCATAGGCAGTGTCGTCCACTCTCATGGGTAGACTGACGGGCCTTAAGCCGCTTGTGTTGACTAATCGTTTTTTAGTTGTTTTCTTCCGACGAAGAAGACGTCGAATGTCCCGACTATCGAACGCAGAACCGAACATGGCACCAATAGCGCAACCGACCGCATACGGTACGATTGCCATCCAGTTGTCTAGGTTATCGACTACAATTCGAATCACGTAAAACCAGATGAAAATGTTCACCATGGTAATGGCTCCAGTGCGAGTAACTTTGGCCCGGGCCACGGACTTAGTCCAGTAAGCAGCTATCACCATCTCGATGATCCCCACAAAAAAGAGGATCATAGAAGAAGATGAATTAGTTTGGATATTTTTATTCTCTTTGTCGACCTTTGATGCGAATAAACCGCGGCAAGAGTTTACCTTAAATTGGACTTCTTGGCAAGAATGCGATTTGGAGGGATTGGATTGGGTCACATGAATAAAAAAGGGCGCCCCGGACCGAGCAGTCAGGGCGCCTCAAAACCCTAGTGTGCAGCCTTAGGCTGCCCCTCTCTCTAGAGGCAAGCCTTAGACCTTCTTCAAGGGGAACTTGATGTGAGCGCGCCCCTCCGACGCGCTAGAACCATCAACTCTGGTGGTTCCCATCGTTCCTCCAGTAATTGGCCGAAAGGTCACTGGGAGGGACCCCTCGGCAGTCACGGATATCGGTGTTGTTCGTTGCCCTTCCCTTATTACTCCGCTTGGGGTAGCAGAGAGGAAGGATCGGTTTGAAAGTACATCTTTCCCCGAAAGAAAAGACGTGAGGTGTTTTGGTCCTCCTCTGCCCCTTAGGGAAGACCTCACCCGGAGTGTATTTGTATTACGGCGCCCTTTTTCTCCGGGGGCGCCCGGCTTAGGTCATTCAGTGTTCCTTTCAGTGTTCCTTTTGCTGCGCACTGTGACGAGCACAAAAAGTACTCTAAACCGATCCTAAAAAGATGTCAAGAGGATGGTAAAAATGTCACCACAACCAAAATGAGCCTCAAAAGGTTGTTACTGTCCGAAGACCCGATGTACATCGAACCAACGACCAATCGGTGACTCAAAAATGTAGAGTGCTCCGTTCAAGGTGATCCAACCAGTCCAGTCACGCCGTGGTGCCAGAAAAATATCAGTTCGAGCCCAGTTGGTCAGCGGGTCGATCTCCATAAACGGGTACCAACTAAATCCGTCGTGTGAGACTACGACACCACTGCGGCCAGAGAACGAATCAACCTCGTTGGCCTCATTATGAAAAGCTGCATAATAAACACCATCAAACTGCATTAGGCTGTAGGTGAAACCAGACCAACCAAACGGGAGCGGACTCCAGACCTCCTCGGTCTGATTAGTATTGAAGTCATACCGTGCTAAGCCATGCGACTGCAGACGATCTGGTCCTAAAAGTAGGCCCTCACCAGGAACCTGAACATGAGCAGTAAAACCCTCGCTCCAAATCTTTCGCCAAGTCAGTCCACCATCATCGGATTTTACTGTAAAACGGGCTACATCCCCCACACCCACGAATAGTTGTCCGTTAACATAGGCCACATCGTGTAAATGACGCAGCATGAACCGACCATCACCCTCACGGTAAGTGATGGCGTACTCCGGAAACATCCGCTGAAAATCATGCCAAACCTGCCAGGTGAACCCGTCATCTGTACTACGGTAGAGAAGCGCCGAATTATAAGCATGCAACGAGCCCCAAAGAGTCCCATTCCCATCGTCGGTCAACCCCCAAAAAGTACCATCGATACCAGTGGCCACTTGTTGCCAAGTAAGACCACGATCCGCACTGCGATAAAGTATGCCCGGTCCGGCGAAACCAGCATAAACTGTACCGTGACCATCTGACCCAAGAAAAATCTCATTAGTCTGTTCGCCACCCCTTAGTACCCGCTCGATTGTTTCATCATTCGACAGTCGCCAAATTGACCCATCACCATTGGCTTCGACTACAGCCATAAGCAGAGTATCAGTGATCGGATCGTAGTCCAGTCGAAAAATGTCACCGATTGGCGGATTGAATCCTACTCGTCGTAATCCCTGTGAGTTCTGAGCAGAAATCGAAACCGGCGGTAAAGGTGGCACCTCTGGACCGTAAGTTGGAGCACCAGCTGTGTCGACCTGCTCTGTGGTCGGAATCACTAAAGCTGCTTCCTCGACCAGTCCGCCATCCGGACTAGGTACTAAAATCGGAGTAGTCGACTCGAATCGATCTTTCGATTCTTCCTCCATTTTATGAGCTAACCATAACAAACCAAAGCTAACGGCCATGATCGCCAATAAAACGATCGCTGCTGCTAACCATTTACTCCGAATACTAATCTTGTTCATAGCCTTAGAGCAAAAAATAAGACTAACCTAATCTTAGTCGGCCTGACCTCAGGATACAACTAATGTCTTTCTGGACCCAAAAAGAAAAGCCCGGTGCGAAGACCGGGCTAAAATCCACTTTTCTATTTACAATTTTACCCGCTTCAGTCGCAATGAATTAAGTACAACCGAAATCGAAGAAAAAGCCATGGCTCCGGCAGCGATCATTGGATTCAACAATCCAAGAGCTGCAAATGGAATGGCGACCGCATTATAAAAGAAGGCCCAGAACAAATTCTGTCGAATGCCACGATAAGTAAGTCGAGCCAACATGATAGCCTCACCAACCTTTTCTGGTCCACCACCAACGAGCACAATCTGTCCGACCTCAATGGCTATGTCTGTGCCACTACCCATAGCTACACCTAAATCAGCTTGAGCTAGGGCTGGTGCATCGTTAATGCCATCACCTACGAAAGCAACTTTATGCCCGGCTCGTTGATGCTCCATAACGATGGCAGCTTTCTGATCCGGGTGAACTTCAGCCTCTATCCGACTGATACCCAACTCACGGGCCACCGCCTCAGCTGTCCGACGATTGTCACCGCTGACCATGACCGATTCGAGACCCATTCGCAAAAGCTCAGCAATAGCTTCTCGAGCACCGGACTTGGGAGCATCAGCTACAGCCAAAAGACCTAACAATTTGCCACCCTCGGCTACCAACACCACCGTTCGTCCATTCTCCTCCAATTGCTCAATTTTCCGGTCTAAGTCTGATCCAACTATAATCGATTGCCGAATAAAATCCGGCTTACCTATCACAGCTTCATGACCATCGACTGACCCAACTACACCTTGACCAGGCATAGCCTTTACACCTTCGACTGCTACCAAAGCGATCCCCTGCTCACCTGCATACTCGACCACTGCTCGAGCTAACGGATGTTCAGACATACTCTCCACTCCAGCAGCAACAGCAATTAGTCTAGTTCGCTCCACACCTTCGACTACAAATAAATCGGTTACTTTCGGTCGACCTTCAGTTAGTGTTCCAGTCTTGTCGAAGAGCACCTCGTCAATGTCTCGCCCGCGCTCCAATGCCTCACCACTCTTAATGAGAATACCCAAACTGGCACCACGTCCGGTTCCTACTAGAATGGCGGTCGGGGTAGCCAATCCTAATGCGCAAGGACAAGCCACAACCAATACAGCCACAGCTGGCAAGAACGCCGATCCAATATCGCCACTAACCACTAACCAAACCAAGAAGGTTAATACCGCCAGTCCAATAACCGTGGGGATGAATACACCAGCTACTCGATCGGCTAATTTCTGAATTGGTGCTTTTTGTCGTTGAGCATCTTTGACCAACCGAGCAATACCCGAAAGTACCGTATCTTCACCAACTTTAGTTACTTTCATTTTAAGTGCTCCGGTTGAGTTAATTGTGGCACTGTAGACAAAGTCGCCTGGTCCTTTATCGACCGGAAGTGATTCTCCGGTCAACATCGACTCGTCGATAGATGAGTGTCCATTATCAACTAATCCATCAGTAGGCACTTTCTCACTAGGCTTCACCAGCACCAAATCACCAACGACTAGCTTCTCAACTGTTACCTCCTCAACTGTACCGTCTGGCAGTAATCGATGAGCTTCCTTAGCTGACAAGGCCAATAATTTCGCAACTGCTTCGCCAGCTCGACCCTTAGAAAGCGCCTCAAAGTATCGTCCCAACAAAATGAAAGCCGCAATCACCGCTGCACTCTCGAAGTACAGCTTTCCTCCAAGAAACATCTGCCACCAACTGAAACCGAGTGCCACCGTGGTACCTAATGATACTAATGTGTCCATATTTGCTCGTCTCCGAAGTGCTGAACGAATCGCCGTACGATGAAAACCCCAACCCACACCAAAAACCACGATTGTAGACAGAATAGCCTGCAACCAAACCGATAGGTCATGTCCGTACAGATCAATTGAAAAATTGATATTAAACATGGCCAGAATAAATACTGGTACACCTAGCAAAAATGCAACTAAAGCTAACCGCTTAGTCCGATGCATATCGCCGTGAGCTAAGTGTTCACTGCCCAATCCGTTTGATTGCTCCGGCGACAGCACTTTGTAACCAGCAACCTCAATTAGGTAACCAAGACCTTCCTCATTGAGTACTTTTTCATCGTACTCAATAGTTGCCTCAGCTAGAGCGTAATTAACGCTAGCTGAGTCAATACCCTTGGCCTCACCAAGTGAACGTTCGATATTAATTGCACAAGAAGCGCAATGCATTCCACCAATTTTGAGTGTTGTCTTTTTCATAATCACATGAATCTATTAACGACCCTTCTCTTTTGGTAGGACCACCATGGTTCCGCGAGTCATACCCATCGAACAAGTAAAACGAAAAGTTCCTGGACGACTAGGTACGAAACGAACTGAATTAAAGCCCGGACGCAGCGAAGTTCGAACACCAAATTCGCGCAGAACTAGGGAACTAGCACAGCCCATACGATTGCTACCATAGATATCCCATCTTACTGGTGTACCCACTTGAACGTAGAGTGTGTCGGGAGCGTACTCGAGTGACGATGTTACTTCCATCTGAATAACCTGTTCTCCATTCTCAATACGCACGGCTGGTGCTTTAACTCTCGCTGTCTCGACTGATACCTCAGAAGATCCACTATTGAGCAAGGTGGCTGCACCGGCAAAGTTAGAGAAACCAACAGCTACCACGAAGATACCGATGCCCATGCTTAAATATTTCCTAATACGACCAGCGGCTGAACCGGCAGCTAACCCCAATCCCAGTAGTGCAGGTGCGGTGCCTAAGGAGAAGACAAACATAATAACTGCCCCTCCCCAGACTGAACCAGAAGATGCGGCCAAAAGTTGCATTGATTGAGTGAAACCACACGGCAGAAAGAAAGTCAGTGCACCCAAACCCATAACAGTCAACGACTGACCTTTACCAGCACGCTCCTCCATGAAACGTGAGATGTACTTCGAAAAACCAAAAATCGATCCTCCAGCAAAGACACCGGATAGACCGAAGCCGACTCCGATCATTATTGCCGCCACCAACAACAGAAACAGACCGTTTAATCCGGTCGACAGACCAATCATGTTTCCCAGACCACCGACCGCACCACCCAAGACAGCAAAGCCAATAACCCGACCTAGGTTAAAAATCAGATGTGGTTTAAATCGTTCCATCATGGACTGACTACTAGGAGCAGAAGCAGCTACGGCAACTACTAAACCACCAACTACAGCCGAACAGGATGAAAAAGCAGCAACAAGTCCAACAAAAAACACTGCAGCTAGACCGGCCGATGAATCGAGTGATGCACCTGTCGGTAAAATCCCAGACTTGAAGAAGACTAGGTATAGCGAAAAAGCCAAAGCAAAGACGGTGACCCCCCGCAACCAATTAATACGTCGAAATATGGAACTGCCACGTCCATCGTCGACAAAGAAACGATATTTAGAATCGCCAGCTGCATATTCTAAATCGGACACGGAAAGTGTTTTGTCGTCTTTGATGGTAAGTTTGACAAGACCAGAACGATTCGAAACATCTACTTCAGAAACACCCGGTAACTTCCTAAAAGCTCGTTCTAGTAAGACCTCGCAACTAGCACAAGTAGTTCCCTCGACACGAAAAACTATTTTTTTAGACATAAAAGGAGTGACTAAAATTAAAACGGATGTAGTTACCGTCTTTAATCACTCCCTTTTCACGATAGTTCTAGCATTCCGAGCTGATGGTGGTGAAGCTGGCACCACGAGTAACAATGGACGGAAAAACATCAACAATCCAGCGGTCATCATGGTTACAGCTATTACAACAAAAAATGACGGCAACACTACTAAGATATCCGAAAAACCAACCGTTGGCAGTAGACCGGAAGTCAGACAATGAACCGAGCAAGTTACCTCTTGAAGAAGATTGCCGCAGTCCGAACCGAAGCATGGTAACATGATCCCCTGACCGTAATGAGTACCATTTGAGGCGTAACTGCGTGTACCCAAACTAAAAACCAGGCCAAAAGCCAGTACAGCTGGAATTAATATTAGATAAAATACCTTCTTCATAAAGCAATTTCTCTTTTTAGAGTACAGCCTATTCAAAGGATAATCAATAATTAGCCACCCACTCACAACTAAGTTGCCGCACAGACCATGATTGTTCTGCTATCCTAAGCTTATGCCTACATCAAATGACATAACCTATTCTATTCGCCGTTCGGTCCGCGCTAAACGACTTAGTGTGACTGTTTATCCAGATGCCCGGGTTGTGGCCACTGCTCCACCAACCACTTCGGTCCGGACCATTGCTCGTTTTGTTGAAAAGTATGACGATTGGATCAAACAAAAATTAACAAAAAAAAAGAAGTCCGTTAATTGCATTTTTTTACCGGGTGGACGTCGCGACTACCTTCGTCACCGCGAAGCTGTCCGTAAAATGGTTCATGATACATTGCAACAACTCAACTCTGCCTACAGCTTCACTTACGGACGCGTCTCAATCAAGAATCTTTATGGACGCTGGGGTAGTTGTTCGGCCCAACGCAACCTAAACTTCAACTACAAGCTGATCCATCTACCGCCACATCTAGCCGAATACATCGTAGCTCACGAACTGTGTCACTTAGGCGAGATGAATCACTCGGTCCGCTTCTGGAAACTGGTTGCCAAAACCATACCCAACCATCGTGACTGCCGCCGCGAACTACGCAAATATTTGATGTGAAAATGAAAAAGTCGTTGGATGCGAATATACATCTAACGACTTTTTTGTCTTTAGGGGTGCTGCCGAAGACTAATACGACCGCTTAGACCTACACTTAATACGCTTTAGCGAAGATGACGCGCCCTCCCCCATCAGATTCCCCACCACAAACCACACACTTACCAGCTTCAGCCTTACGATCGAGCGGTAAACATCGAATAACAGCCTTGGTTTCGGACTTGGCTTTCTCGTCGCACTCTGCCCGACCGCACCAATGACAATAAGCATAACCACCAGCGTCTTCACCCTCGAAAAACTTCACAAACTCTTGGTAAGAGTTAATCTCGCGGCTATTATCGTCACGAAACTTTCTAGCTCGCTCTAAGAGCGTGGTCTGGATTTCATCAAGCGTTCGTTCGACTGACTCCTTGAGTCCTTCTAGCGCCACAATCGACTTCTCGCCTGTATCACGTCGCACCAACACTACCTGCCCAGCAGCCACATCCTTTGGACCAACCTCTAACCGTACCGGCACACCCTTCCGCTCCCATTCAGTAAACTTAAAACCCGGACCGCAGTTGTCGCGACCATCGACCTTCATCTCAGGAACAGACTCGACTAACGCCGCACGAATCCGATCAACTACAGCCAGGACTTCGGACCGCTCACTATCTTCTTTATAAATAGGAACCACCACGACCTTGATCGAGGCCATCTTAGGTGGCAATACTAATCCGTTGTCATCACTGTGCGCCATGATCAACCCACCGATCAATCGCGTGCTCACACCCCAACTGGTCTGCCAAGCGTATTTAAGCTGCTCATCGCGATCAGTAAACTTCACATCGAAAGCCTTAGCAAAACTCTGTCCCAGATTATGCGAAGTACCAGCCTGTAGTGATTTACGATCTTGCATCATCGCCTCAATGCAATACGTACGTAATGCACCGGGAAATTTATCGTGTTCCGGCTTCATGCCCACCATTACTGGCATAGCTAGCCAGTCTTCAACGAATTCACGATAAACCTCGAGCATCTTCTTGGTCTCTTCCTCAGCTTCCTCCTCGGTGGTATGTACAGTGTGACCTTCCTGCCACAAAAATTCGGTCGTACGTAAAAACATCCGAGTACGCATCTCCCAACGCACCACATTGGCCCATTGATTGATCAAAATCGGCAGGTCACGCCAGGAATTAACCCAACGTGAATAAGAATCATAAATAATCGTCTCTGAAGTTGGTCGGACAATAACCTCCTCCTCTAACTTGGATGCGGGATCAACTTCCACACCACCTTCAGATGAGTCGATCAAACGATGATGTGTTACCACCGCACATTCTTTAGCGAAACCCTTAACGTGTGATGCCTCTTTACTCAAAAACGACTTAGGAATAAAAATCGGAAAATAAGCATTTTCATGTCCGGTCTCTTTAAACCTCCGGTCTAGTACCGACTGTATCCGCTCCCAGAGTGCATACCCGTACGGTTTGATGACCATACAACCCTTGACCACTGAATGCTCGGCTAAGTCAGCACACTTGATCACGTCTAAGTACCAGCGTGAATAATCTTCACTCCGTTTAGCTATCGTTACTTTCTTATTTTCGGCCATAGTTCTGGGTTTGATTTGAGATGATAACGGCCTATCTAGGAGGCCAAGATTCATGGTGCCAGTCTGCGGACGAACTCTCAAGCCCAAATAACAACTTGGACGAGCGAGCCAGACGAAGGTAGACTTCCACCATGAAGAAGGCTGAGGATACGGACCGAATTCCAAAACCAGGCCTGCAAATTATCTGACTATGCAAATACCCAAAAGAAAATCAGAACAGAATCGTCAAAACGACAACGATCTTCATTTGACACCACGACGAATCAAAGAACTCAAAGAGGAACTGCAGAAGCTAAAAGAGCGTATTCGTCCCAAGATGGTGGAAGAGCTGACTCGGGCACGAGAGATGGGTGACTTATCAGAAAATGCAGCCTATTCCTATGCCAAGGGGCGGCTAGCGGGCATTGATCGTCGTATTTTTGAAATCGGTAATTTAATCAAAAATGCCATCACTATTGAAGGTGGAGCAGACTCCGAAGGTCGAATTAGAATTGGTGCAACTGTGACTGTGGAAGTTGGTGGACACCGACGTGGTTTTGAAATTACCGGCTCTCAGGAAACCGACCCTGGTTCAGGACGCATCTCTCATCGTTCACCGGTTGGATCTGCGCTTCTAGGACATACCGCTGGTGAGACGGTCATTATCAAAACCTCTGACCGCGAGATTGAGTATCTGATCATCTCAGTCGAATAACCGACACCTTGAGAAACAAAGTATGAAGATAGCAATCATTGGCGGTGGAGCCTCTGGACTCATGGCTGCTGTAACCATTACCGAAACCAGTAAGGCAGAAGTCACTGTCATCGAACGTAACACAGCTCCAGGCCGTAAAATTCTACTGACTGGCGGTGGACGCTGCAATCTCACGACTGGCCTGACCGACATACACGAAATTCTGTCTAGATATCCACGTGGTGGACGTTTTTTGTCATCAGCCATGCGCCGCTTCCCGCCAGCCGCAGTGTGTGACTGGTTCGAAGTACATAGAATGCCGCTCAAGACGGAAGACGATAATCGTGTTTTCCCCCGCTCAAACAATGGACATGATGTTGTAAGTGTTTTTAAACACTTACTAATTCCACCACAGGCCCGATTAATGACCAACACCTCAGTTAGTAGTGTAACCAAACAATCCGACGGTCAATTTGTTATCAATCTATCTAAACGAGTACACCCCTTACTCGTCGATCGACTAATCATCGCCACAGGTGGTCAGGCCTACCGACAAACCGGCTCGACTGGTGATGGCTATACCTTTGCTGCAGCGCTGGGCCACACTATTACTGAACTTGCCCCTAGTCTAAGTGGACTCGTGGTCTCTGAACGCTGGCCAGTTAAACTATCAGGATTATCTTTTACTAGTGCCAAATTAACTGCCAAACACAATCATCGCTTTTCGTTGACTGGACCACTCATCCTCACACATAACGGATTAAGTGGCCCAGCTATATTCGCTCTTTCCTCCCTGATTGCGCATCAACATTTCAGTCCGACCGAGCCACTCGACCTAACCATCGATTTGTTTCCCGAACAGAATCGCGAAGAACTACTCAATCAACTAACGGCCACAACTGCAAATGGACCTCGCCGAAACTTCCGTAATGTATTATCTGAATTGGTACCTAAACGACTGGCTGATATTATTTGTCGGGAACTAAAAACCGATCCTGATCGCAATGCCGCCGAGGCCGGACGTTGCGAGTTCCGACGAGTTGTTGACTGGCTGAAGGCGATTCCTCTCCACCTGGTCGGCCGTCGAGCAGGTGAAGAATTTGTAACCGCTGGTGGCGTTAGCTTGTCTGAAGTAAACCCTTCAACTATGGAATCAAAAATCTGTCCCGGATTATTCCTGGTTGGAGAAGTCCTCGATATTGATGGCTTTACTGGAGGATTTAACCTACAGGCTGCTTGGTGCACTGGCCGACTAGCTGGAGAACACGCAACCAAAAAATTAACCAACGACTAAATAATTAGCCTGACAAAAAAGCACCCCAAGAGAGGTGCGTTTGAGCTAGGTGTGTAAGTGACAGATTAAGCTATTGCTTAATCTTTAAACTTCTCATCAACGAAAGGGGTCTAAGTCCATCCAAACAAACATCAAAAAACTGTGTCCTTAAAACAGCTAATCCGAGGTCCCCGGTCCAAGGATTGTTCAAAAGCACTCCAGTAAGTCAATAATCCAATTAAGTGCTCGACTGGCTTTCAATTCTTTTGTTTCGTCAATCATACCAAATTACTTCAAGCAGAACGTTGGCCCGACAATCTCTCCAGAGATTCAGCCTGTTCCCTCAGGTCCGACCGGTAGTTTCCGTAATCCTCCTGCTGCTCACGCAAGGGAACCGGATCTGGAATCGCGGCCAGCTCGCCGCTACCGCCGTTCCACGGATATTCACGGCCCAGATCGAGGTCAGCCACCGAAAAATCGTCCGATGCCGGCGGATTGAAGTACTTATCCTTAACCTCCAACACCATACCATTACAGAACGGCTTAATTCCCGCCATGTGCTTCGGTGTCGGCCCTACCCAACCGGAATGCATCCGATAATTTCGTCCGGGTGCGTAACTGAACTCCTCACCAATGGCCTTCGGTTCACGACCGTGCATGACATAATCCTGATCCGAACTTTGGATGCCGGATGATCCGTCAAGAGAAGTGGCGTAAATTATGGCCGTCCCGTTTATGGCCCGTAGGTCAGCGGAGAAGTCCAGGTCGTGTGGCATCCAGGAGTTGATGACTAGATCAAATTTAGACTGTATTTCGGACAGTCTCTTCTCGACCAATGTCGTCAATCGCACAATCTCTTGTTGCTGACGGTCAAACCAACGACTGAACAAACTCCGATAGTCGTTTAGCTTGGAGCCTTCAACCCAATCCTTAAACGTCTCATTCCCTTCCGGACCGAGAAAACTATCCGGTACAGGCTGGAAGTCCTCCTCCCAAGCCAGACAAAAGTCGCTAATGACATCGTCAGCGATTTCCTCCCCATTCCCGAGCCGGTCGTTCATCAGGTCAATAATACTACCTAGATCGAAAAAGCGACGCTGGTTAAATTCAATAAGTGCACGACGACGTGCCATACGCTCGGCCGCTTCTGTATCGTCCGAATTCACCTTCTCGGAAAACTCACCAGCAGAACAGACGGAAAAAGATATTTCGTCGCCATAGGCCTCCTGTGCCTGCGAGATAATCTGATCATCAGGATCAACAACAGTGTATTCAATACCAATTCCATTTTTTCTAGCTAAATCTACGACCAACTTGCCCAAGGCCCCATTCGCCCCACCGACATCCACAATACGAATCGGCTGTGCATCGTCGCCTCCGGCACGATGGTGCATTTCTCGAGCGATAGACAAAATACGTCCAACTTCGGCCTTGCGCGGCAGCCACTGCATAACCTTGCTCTCCATGAACTCGCGGTAGGTTTCGACAGTCCTAATGTCCCGAAAAAAGCTAGGAAAATCGGTATCACGATCCCTCCACCAAGGCAGGATCTCGTAACCATGTAGGCGAGTTAAGATGCCATCAAGCTCCGCACGCAGTTCTCCGAACTGCCGATCGAAATCGTCCTCCGACAAAAGTTCGGCTGTCGCTATAAACTCATCCAGTTTGGACTGCATATTTTCAAGCTCCTTCTCAGCCGACAGAAGCCGCTCCTGCCAGCCACGTCTATCCCCTTCACTCGTATACTTCGAATCGATAGCCAGATGTGCCGACTCCATGCACTTACGGCGCACCGCCCTGACGTCCAATGATCTGGCCAGCAGCCGTTTGATCGCTGGCGAACGATGAAACTCACACTCAACTTTTTGCTCTTGCTCCATTAAATAAGAACCAGTAGTTTCATTATGACGCATAAAAAATGTTCCCGCTTATACTTATTGAACTAATTTAGGCTGTACGCCCACCAATCACGACGATATACTAACGCCGTAAACCTAGCCTAAATTACACTTTATGAAAACAGGGATCGCTGCACTACTCCTACTGCCCGCTTTACTTTTAATTGGTGGCGGTTGCACCGAGGATCTACCGGAAGATCAAGCTATTGATTACCAGGAGGACGTCCAACCATTAATCGAAGAAATCAATCCATCAAACCTCGTGCGTGGCAGCTGTAACATGATTGCTACTGGCAGTCATTGTCAGGATTACATCGGATCAATATGGACTGAACAGGCCATGCGTCTACAATGCGAAGGCGTTGGCACTTTTAGCTTGGGTACCTGTCCATACAGCGAGAATGGTGGTTGCCGAGCTACGGCTGGTACTATCACTGACAACGTACTTTGGTCTTATCCGTACGGTGGTGAACCGATCACTGGTGAAAACGTACGCTACGAAGCTATGGCCTGCAACGCCATCGAGGGTGTTCAATGGATCACACCTGAAGATCTACTGCCACAGCAATAAACCTTTAAATTTATTTTCAACAAAACACCCCGACGCATTGGCGAAGGGGTGTGTTTTTATTTACCTTCAATAAAAGATCCTCTACTCAATAATCTCGGTGTTAGTCAGTCCAACCCGGATGGTATTGAGATCCTGTTGAGATATATTATTACCACTCAGATCCAAACGATGTAGACCGTGCAGGTTACCAAGCTCGAGTGGCAATCCGGTTAATTGGTTATCCGACAAGTCGAGCTCTTCAAGCCTTGATAATTGTCCAATTTCGGCCGGAACGCCAGTCATTTGATTACCGCTTGCATCCAATACTCGTAACTTCTGCAGATGACGAATCTCAGCTGGAAGTGCACCTGTTAATTGATTGTCCGACAAATCGAGTTCCTCGAGCTCTATCCTGTTAAAAATATCCAATGAAACACTCTTGAGTCCTCGACTACTCAAATCAAGACGATTTGATACTGACGACGAAGGTGGTGTCGAACTAATTGTATTGTCTGTAGTAGACGATGGTTGATTAACTAAACAGCCGGCACCTAGCAACATTAATCCAACAGCTGACCAAATAAAAAGATTGATTCTCATAAAATTATTGCGTTAAATACAACCTTACCATTAAAAATCGCAACAATCCAGAATCGGATACTATTGTTAACTTTTTCTATTTTAAAGATTTAATCTCTGAAGTATTCTCTGACTCACAAGCTCGAACAGTCAATGTTCCATCAGTTGAAATCGACAAAGTATATCCGGTCACAACTGCAGTCCAATTCCCTAAACCATCAGGGCTTACTGGCACAGATTCCAAATACCCACCAGATACCAACTCGGATAAATCGACACAGGATGCGTCAGAAGTAACCGCTGTATCACAGACAGCGTTTTGATCATCACAACCAGCTGAAGCTGTACCAATCATAAAAACACTATCAACCGGCAGTCTTGAAATAGTCGGTAAAAAAGACCCGCTTTCAATCTGATTGGTTTTAATAGCCAAAAGAATGGCATTAATATCAGCAGACCGATGTGAATCCCGAGAATCCTGAAATCGACTGAGAGGGTCAATGGTTACAAAAACTACTGCCCCAAGTATGCCAACAATGGCAATAAAAACGAGTAATTCGGTAAGAGTAAAACCACGCTGTTGACTACGCATAAATATCTAAAATCGTTCTAAATTACCACAAAAGTTTACCACCGAAATGACGGTATGTAAAACGATAGCGAAACAAAAAACGCAGCTAAATTGACCACAAATCTACTGCTAAAAGATTAGCTAACAATCCTACCGTGTAAGTGCTGGGCGGTACCCTCCAAAAATAATATCGGTCAGCTCACCGGAAAAAATACGGTGAGAAAAGACGACAAGCAGACCAGCGCAAACTTCTAGCAACCCCCAAATACCTTTATATAAAACCAAAAGTACCAGGCCGAGCGGCCACCCGAACGGATGTGGACCGGAATCCTGTGCAATTTCTTGAGTCGTGTTTGCAAGCAAAAAATTATTTTTCCTCAACAAATAGATCTTACTCCTGACGACAGGTAACACCTATCTACAGGACCACGAAAAACAAAAATCGCCCCGTATTACGAGGCGATCTCTGGTTTTGAAAAACTAGGCGCGTTGGACGTTGGTGGCACGAGGACCCTTCTCGGAGTCTTCGGTCTCAAACGAGACAGTATCACCAACGCTTAACTCGTCGTAGGTCACACCGACTAATGCAGTCGAATGGAAGAACAGTTCTTTTTCCTGACCTTCCACGGCGATGAAGCCGAATCCCTTATCCGTCAACCTCTGGATAGTTCCAGTCATAGTTGTTGCTTACGTGGTTAAAACCGGCAAATTTCGTATCTTATGGGGAAACTCGACATATCTCCACCTCGAGTACGCTTTGCTCGGAAGCATCATACGCCAAAAGACCAATTTTGTCAACCACCAGGAGATATATATTATAAGATAAAAATTTGAACCTGAACGGTCCTGATTTCCCGATCATTCGCGCCGACTGAAGGCCAAGACAGCCAACAAAACCATGACCACCGAAAACCCAACCAAAAAAAGTACGTCAATCGGAATGGAATGAACCGCTATCTGTGCCAGCACGACATTCGAAACTTGCCCGGACAGCCAAAAAGCCGAACTCGCGGTCCCAGACGGTGGAAATGGTCGAAAAAAACGCTACGCCCATCACGCTCATAGCGATAATCCCGGGGAACATAAACTGAATGAAGTCGAATCCGATATCCGTCAGAGATAGCGTGGACTTCAAACCGACACCGAAGATCACTAAAAACATGAGCGGCTGCAGTAGCGACGAAAAGATGCGCGTCTTGTCACGCAAATAACGAATCAGCTCGCGCTGCCAAATGACATAAACTGTCTGAAGAAAATGCATATATCAACTTTCTTGATCAGTGACGCCCACGCCGGCGCATATGCTCCTGTGTACGGTCCTTTCCCGACATGGTCTCTGCTCGGATGTTTCGTCCAGTAATGGACAGAAAAACATCATCGAGCGTCGGCTTGCGCAGCTCGACAGAGCTAATACTAACGTCAAGCTCATTGAACAACTTTGGTAGAAACGTCTCGCCATTCTCCACCTCGATTCTAAGGGAACCATCGCTATTATCTACCTTCAAACCATATCGATGTTCCAACTCGATCTTGAGATCTGACAACTTATCACCCTTGAGAGTGATGATGTCGCCGCCAACCTCCTTCTTCAGCGCTTCGGGTGTGTCAAGTGCCACTATATCTCCGTGGTCGATGATCGCTATCCGATCGCACGCTTCGGCCTCGTCCATGTAATGCGTGGTCATGAAGATGGTCATCATCTTCTCTCTCTTGAGCCTCAAGACGTACTCCCACAAGTGAGCCCGTGTCTGCGGATCAAGACCGATGGTCGGCTCGTCTAAAAACAAAATCTTTGGATAGTGTAGCAGTCCGCGCGCAATCTCGAGCCGACGTCTCATGCCGCCCGAAAAGGTACGGACGAAATCATCCTTCCGATCCCAAAGATCCACTAGCTCCAGCACTTCCTTCATCCGATCCGTAAACAAATTCTTCGGCACACCATACAACTTCGCATGAAAACGCAGATTCTCCGACGCGGTCAACCGATCATCGAGAGACGGATCTTGGAAAACTAGTCCAATCGACTTTCGAACACTGTCACGATCCTCGATGATGCTAAAACCGTTAACCGTGGCGTCGCCGCTGGTTGGAGGAAGAATAGTGGCGAGTATGTTGATACTGGTCGACTTCCCTGCCCCGTTCGGTCCGAGAAACCCAAAAATCTCGCCTTCGGCGACATCGAACGAAATTTCGTTCACTGCCGGCTTGTCCTTGTAGACTTTTTTCAGCTCTTTAACCTCAATAACGTTCATACTTATCACTCCAAACCCTTATAAGGGGAACACTTATCCGACCTAAAAAGGATACTCTGGAACCTCATCTTCAAACAGCTTTAACCTTAGACCTCGTTGATCGTCAGATGGTATGTTGAAGGTGATATGAAAAAGAAAATATTCCTTACTCTAATCATGGCTGCCGCATCGCTAATTCCCTTGTCAGTCTGTGCACAATACTACTCTGATTATGATTGGCACGATGGACCGACGATTGAGCCGAATGGACCGCCGGAGATTATCTTTCCTGTCCAGGGTGGCACCAACCTATCCGACGACTTCGGCGATCCCAGAAGCGGCGGACGGACACATGAAGGTAACGACCTAATGGCACCAAAAATGACGCCCATCCTGGCCGCACGCGGCGGTCGGGTCACTTTCGCTCCAATGTCGGAGCCGAGCTATGGTTTTACACTCTCGATTGCCGGCGACAATGGCTACGAGTACGACTACCTGCACATCAACAACGACACACCCGGATCCGACGACGGAAACGGCGGTCCGCAGTACGCCTACGCACCAGGTATTACAGAAGGTGTCTTGGTCACCCAGGGCCAGCATATCGCTTGGGTCGGAGACTCCGGCAATGCCGAGGATGTAGGGTCGCACCTTCACTTCGAAATACGCCTACCGGACGGCACGGCCATCAATCCCTATCCATATTTGGATACTGCTCTGTCAATGGGCACCTACGACGTGGCCTCCGCCCGAACCGCCAATCCGACCATCGACCTGGACAAGAGTCTGACCGCCGCCTCGCCGACAGACCTCCATTGCACGCCTGGATCGCTGATCCGCATCCCGGTCATCACCTCGGTCTACTACTGCGGTTCGGACGGACGACGCTATGTTTTCCCGAACGCCCGCGTCTACGCCACCTGGTACGCCGACTTCTCGGAGGTACTGACGATCAGTCCCGAGGAAATGGCCGCCATCCGCATCGGCGGCAACGTAACCTACCGGCCGGGCGTCAGGCTAGTCAAAGTCCAAACCGACGACAAGGTCTATGCCGTCGACCGGGGCGGCACCCTACGTTGGGTATCATCCCCTGCCCTCGCCGCCAGATACTATGGTGCGAACTGGGCCCAAAACGTAGAGGACATACCGGACGTCTTCTTCATCAACTATCAAATCGGCGATCCGATCAGCAGCTAGTGCGAAACGACGACAGATGAATCCAAAAACGCCGGACTTTCCCGGCGTTCTGTTTTTTAACTTCCTTCCTGCAGCGGTAACCGTCAGATCAGATAGAACAACAGACCGATCCCGGCCACAGCCATGACGACCGTAACCAGTATCCCCAGCGTGTTCGACAACCAACCGTTGGTGTGTCGCCCCATAATCTTGGAGTTGTTCGAAATAAGAAGTATGAGTACCAACAATGGCGGAGCGATCAATCCATTAAGCACTGCAGTGTAATAAAGCATCTTAAAAGGTGGGATACCAACAAGATTCACTATCAATCCCACCAATGTCGCTAAAATCATAATGCCATAAAAACCATGTGCATCACTAAACTTACGATAAAGTCCGCTTTTCCACCCCAAGGCCTCCGCCACCGCATATGACGTCGCACCGGCCAAAACAGGAACAGCCAACATGCCAGTACCAAGGATACCGAGACTGAAGAGTAGAAAAGACAGATCGCCAGCTAGTGGCCTTAGTGCCTCGGCCGCTTGAGTAGCAGTGTCGACACTAGTCACACCATGAACTCGCAGTGTTGAAGCTGCGGTCACGATGATGAAAAACATCACGAGGTTGGAGAAGAACATTCCTAGAATGGTATCGACTCGCATGGAACGCAGGTCTCGCTTGGTTACCCGCGGACGTTCCTCGCCATCACCGGAAATCTTGTGCGCCATCACTTCCTCCTCAACTTCCTGATCTGCCTGCCAGAAAAACAGGTACGGCGAAATTGTAGTACCGAGTATAGCTACAATGTTCAACAAGTAATCTCGATTTAAAGACAGACTCGGCAAAAAAGTGGACCAGGCTACTTCTTTCCAATCCTGCTGAACAATAATGGCAACCAGAACGTAGGCAAACAAAGACAACGTTAAATACTTCAGCAACTTGGCATATTTTTGGTAAGAAAAAAACGTCTCCAGTGTCAGTGTTATAGCAGTCAGCGCTAGCAGCCAAAACGCAAACGGTAGACCGAAGACCAACCGTGTCGCCGAAGCCATGGCTCCCAAATCGGCCCCAATGTTGATTGTGTTGGCAATAAAGAGCAGTGCGACCGCAAAGAACAATACTCGACGCGAGTAATGGCGACGAATAACCCCGGACAGACCTTTGCCAGTCACTGTACCGATGCGTCCGCACATCTCCTGAACTGCAGCCATGAACGGAAAGGAAAACAATGCGGTCCAAAGCTGACTATAACCAAATCGCGCACCAGTCTGTGAGTAGGTGGCAATACCCGATGGATCGTCGTCCGCCGCACCGGTAATGAACCCCGGACCTAGACGCCGAAAAAACTGCCTAGTCTTACCAATCTTGGACCGAGACGACCTTTGACGTTTCATCTGTGGTTGGAGTATGAGTGAAAAATGATTGGATTGGTCTTCTGCCGAAGATTATACCAGAGAACTAGCCAGACACCGCGCCATTCCGACCAAACTAGTCGAAAATCTCCACGTCTCCGAGGGTGACAATCTTCTCATTCTCGACTTGAATGGCGCAGCCATCGGGCACAGCGTAAATAGGAGTACCTCGTTTGTTAGCAAGCAATTCATCTTTTTCGATGGCCGGGTCGTAATGGACGTGCGTTGTAAACGGCACAAAACCAAATGAAGCCAAATCCGTCAGACCAACGGCGTTCTTGTCCGCTCCATCGCCTCCCCAACCGGCCGCCGCAATGGTCGGCGAGGCAAGTATGGAACCTGCACTCGTCCCGCCGTACATGACACGACAGTCTCGTACTAGTTTAGAGACGATCTCCATGAATCCGGTCCGACGTGCCGCATCAAGCAAATAAAAAGTATTACCACCATTAACCCAAACAACATCAGCGGTCGCTAACTCTCGAGCAATCTGCTCCTTTGTCTTGAATCTAAGTGAATACCAAATCGGGTCGATGCCAACCGCCGAGAAATCATCCATCGACTGACAGGTGTAAAACTTGTTGTCCTCGACGTCGGACGCTGTTGGTATAAAAAATAGTTTTATTTGCTCTGGTGGCTTACCCAAAAACGCTAGGAACGGCTCTCGAAGATTTTTGGGAATGCAGGATGAAGTGAGAAAGAGTTTCATAAGATCATAATTCATTTAAGTCACTTAACTCATCACCGGCTCGTTCCCACGGAAATATGGTTACACCTTCTCTAAGAGAGAAAGTCTTTACTTGCTCTACAGTAGCTATGAAGCTCCTCGAGCTTACGCTCGGGGTTTCAACCCAGCGCAAGCTTCGCTTGTCCAGTGTCCTCTTGTCCTTGCTGCTCGATGTACTGCTTTATCATCTGTTCGTTAATACCAACTGTCGTAGCAAAGTACCCGTCTGACCAAATTCCGTCCGTTCCCCAGTACAATTCCCTCATTGAATATCTTTCGGCGGTATTTGCTTACGAGCACCAGATGGTATTCGCAATGATATACGCAGTTGCTTAGTCTCTTGAACTCCATACTTACAGTAAGGGACAAGAGGACACTGGAATCAACTGCATCTCTCGGGCTTACGCCCGGAGATTTAAGTCAGAAACTTAAAATTAGTTAATTAACATGGTATATCACAATCGATCGACTCTCAAGGCTAAAAAATATAACTTTTTACTCTTGTCTAAACTTGAGTTTCTGTGTGGGAAAATCGAAACGGAAGAGTGTTCGTCAAGCATATATTCAGCCTATGGCGAGTTGGATACCAATGAGCAGATAACGCAAAAAAGAAAGGGGGCTGCCAACAACAGCTCCCCTAACGATCAAAGATCGAATAAATCGCGACAGACACGAATATATTCGACAATCTCATCCACACTCGAAGTAGTACCGAACATCCGAAACTCGATCGTTCCGGTAGACGGCTTGTACCGAACAAGATCCCACACGTTTTTCTCGCCTCCTTGAGATGAGATGTAGTTCATCACTTCTGAAAAATCATCGAACTCCGGCGGAATACCATCTGTTCCGGACACTATTCGGTAAGCAGTCATACGCCTCAGTCTGGAATGATCCCCGAGGTGTACGAGACGATTCACAGTTTCCTCCCGACAAAGATTGAGAACTCGTACCACTTCATCTTTACTGACAGAAATGTGGACGTGAACAGCTGCAACCACTGACGCAGCAACTCTTTTCTCAAGCGACATTGCCGACCAGATATCTCTATGACGTCGGTCAAAAGGATTGACCTCGAACACTCCAACTTTGTGCTCCTCCACAAACTCGGAATAATCGAATGACAAACCGAGACTACTGATCGCCGCCGATAAAATTCTCCCGTTAATCGAAAGAGTTTTTTTGATCTCCTCAAAGTTCCGACAAGGGGGTGTTCTCTCCTCGATCTGCCCGGCAAATAGCTCGAATGAAAAAAGATTCTGTGGAACACCTATCCGTTCGGCAACAAGAAAGACCCGCGGAAGCAACTTACCGATTGCGGGCACGACACTACCGCTAGAGTCGATAATGAAACACTCACGCTCAATTCCCAATGTTCTCATGTCTTAGTCTCCTTCTCTATGATTTTAAAAGGACAATCCAGCACAACTTTTATGCTGGTGTCCGCACATGTCTGGGACATGTCCAATCATCAGCACAAACAAAAAACTCCCCGCGAAGTTCCGGAGGAGTGCTGCAGATGACCGTAAAGTTAGGCCTAAGCAAAACCGGAACCTTGCGCGTGAGCTCGCAAGGTCCACCACCAATTCAATAAGTTGCTTATGAGAAACTGCATATGACTATAATGAAACCTACCAAGTCCTGAATTCAATATCAAGCGACCTGTCGGGTGGTGCAACAGCAACTTGAACTTCGCTAATTGATTTCAACCATAAACCCGCCGCGATTCCACGTCCCACCTGGGGTCAACAAAAAAACGCCCGTTTTAATGGGCGTACTTTCCATGGCACGTCGTTCGCGAGCGATGTGGCCCGCCCCTCCGCAGCCAGGAGTTAGCCTACACCGGAACTTTGTGTTGGTTCATGTCATGAAACCGACCCAAGCATTTCAACTATCCGACCAAAGACGGGTGTTTCCTTCTTGTCCACCACCAATACGAGTAACCAACCCAAATCAAAACCAACACAATAATAGGCCAAATCAAATATTGCCAAGTAACAAAAAAGGTAAAGAAAATCGAACAAAGTACCACCGAAAATACTACCGATCTACTCCTAATGCGAACACTCAAGAATAGCGCACCGACGACTAAAACGAGGAAAGCCACCATCCAGAACACGTTCGGTGACGTAATAGGAAGGATCGTTCCACTAAAGACCACCGCCGTACCCAAACACAAAAACGTGCCGACACCGTAAAGGACACTGGTCAGCGGTGCAGGACGCCGTTTCGACAAAAGATGGCCCAAGACAACATAGGCCAATCCAATAAAGATGAGACGACAGCCCCAAAAAAAGAGGAGCTGGCTCTCCGAATAGGTCAGGATACGTATCTCAGCATCGCCTACCCCTAAGCTGTAGGCAGCAGTAGAAGTCAGGCCACAAAACAGCCAAGTCCCGAACACAATGCTGAGCAGGACAAAAACACCCCTCCGAACGTAGACTGAGGACAGCAGAGAACTAACCAGTAGCAGTCCAGCGATCAGAATTTGGGGCAGATAATAGCCGTGGAGGCCGACAAGCTCAAGCACGAGCTGCAGACCATTCGCCGCCAAAAGTACCGAAAAAAGGAAGAACGACGAACTAACCGACTCCAAACGGCGATTGTGACTAAAAGCGAAGGTCAGACCGACCAAAAAGGTCGCTGCACTCCAGCCCAGCGGAACCAGAATGCGACTGTCGGACCGGAGGGACGGCCAGAGCCAGGACAACAGAAACACGAAAACCAAAAACGCCACCACCGCACCGACACCGCACAGCACCTCGAGTGCACTGTACTTTCTCGGTATCTGGACCGCGGTATTTAGCTCGGTCAGGTCGCCGGAATCAAACGCACGGGCCGACTCATCCCGAGTTGCATTACCTCGTTCGGACAGCCCCTGAGTCCGCCGCAAAATTTCCCCATCATCCATCATAATATTCATCTTATCCAACCGATGAATTTAGACGTGTCAAAATACATCAAACGAGAATTCAGCATCCACCTGGCGCCATGACCGCTAAGGCAATGGTAATCGGGCATTAGAGTCGGGGAAAGATGCTGGAAAGGGAAGAAAAAGTAGGGACTGGTAGCCCGCTGCGTGCCGGGAACAATCTTAAACCCGTCCGGTGACCGGTTACCGACATCGAGGTCGAGACGCTGCGCCTCTTCGAAGGTAATCTCTCGACCCACGTCCTCGGAGACATCGTAGACGAACAGCCTGGACTCCGAGAACGCGGAGGTCTGTATGAGCGCTTCCGCCTCCTTGTTGCTGATCAGCTTGCCGTCCTGAACCAGATATCGAGGCACGCCATAGAAACCAACGTAAGTGTAGCTGGCGAAAAGAAAATCGTATTTCGGCCGAAAAAGTAGCCGAGGCAGACAGATACTGCCGAGCGTCAGGACCGCTGCCAGTGCCATGATGGACAGCCCAACGAGCAAGGCTGAATTTTTCTTGGAAAAATTCATATTTGAGACTTGTACGCTTACAATGTCGGATTCAGTTTATCGCCAGACGCGCAGGTCAGTCGAACCGTCCCGAAACCTATCCTTGATAGGTAGGGTGAATAATAACAAAAAACCGCAGTAAGCTTAAATGAGGGTTCTGTGGCGATTTCAGCGCTTACGTTGTTGACAGCGTTTCGGAATGCGTATAGAATAAATATATAAATGATTGTTTAAATGTTAAACATGAATACCCGAACAATCATCCAACAGGAAGTAAAGTCTCCAAATGAAACTGACCGGCGTCTTGTTGCGGTTTTTAAGGCGTTGGGAGACATGACTCGATTCCGCATATTTCGCCTGTTAATCGATCAGCCACGGATTTCCATAAGCGAGATCGCAAAACTCTCTCACGTCTCTTCTCCTCTTGCGTCTCAGCACATCAAAATTCTTGTACATGCCCAACTCCTGGAGAAGCAGCGAACTGGAAAAAAAATCTATTCACGACTCGACCGGACGAATCCAGTCGTGCGCGAACTCGTCCGTTCGATCAAGAAAAACATTAAGACGGAACCCTAAGTAATCAACTTCGCTCCATCCCGATTATTCACCCTCCCCTAATATTGTCTCTATGCTTTGGACTATCGCCGTCGTATTTATCATTCTGTGGCTCCTCGGAATCGTTACATCCTATACCTTGGGTGGCTTCATCCATGTTCTTCTCGTGATCGCCGTGATCGTAATTCTCGTCCGACTCATTCGCGGCAAAAATATCCTGTAACATCGCTCAATATGACTCAAACATCTTCGTCGCCAAGTGGAATCGTCACGTACATTATAGGAATGCTAATGATCTCATACGTCGTCATCTCTCGCGGCTTCGGCGCAAATGACTGGTCCGGCGCAACGATCATGATGTTTATCGCCCTCATGGGAATATGCCTGCAACGCTCGATGAGCGTTCAGCATAGCGCTTCGCTATAGATCGCGTGTCGTCAACAATAAAATCCTGGCAAAATTGCCAGGATTTTATTGGTTCACAAGAATTAACTGGGCCGAGGCATCATTTTGTCTTCTTTCTACGTTCTTTACGAAGATCTAACACCTTCTGGATGTCGGAAAACCTCTGTCTAGAAAGTTTTTTCAGCTCTTCTGGACTGATGGGGTCAACTTCCTCTGACTTCTGCATTTCCAACCAATCCTCAATCGTCCTCGGACCTTCTGAATCCCCCAAAAAAACATAATGGGGTCTGCTGTCAGCCTTAAGCAACTGCCTGACAACCGCCGGATTGTGTGAGGTAACGAAGATCGACTTCAGTTGTGGAATTCTTTCCGCACCTAAACTACCAATGAGCAGACCAATACTTTTTGCCACCCGCAAACCGGAACCCATGTCGGGCTCATCGAAATACGCGATGCAATCCCTTGTTGGCTTTTTCTGAGCTGCATCCCTTATCCATCCGATGGTCCTACTTACCATCTGCAGAGAGCTGTCTCCCGTAGAGTGCATAGCTTCGTCTCCATACCTTAATGCAGCAAAACTTCCCGGTTCCATCCTCTCCTCCGGTGACACCTCAAATATGTCAGAAGGATATTTTCCATCTGGTATACGGGCAAGTTCGGTCAACCGACCGATCTGTACCGTATACTCAACCAGACGACGGAAATAGGACTTACCGGAAGCGTTGTCTCCGAGCACCAAGACGACACGACTATCAGGATCGCCTTCTTTATAAATGCAGGGTATAGCCTCACGTCCATCCAGAACCTCCTGCGATCGAAAAAAGTCACCAAACTGATCTCGTAAAACGTTATCAATGATCTCTTTTGTCCTCCTGCCATACTCCAAGTCTGACTCTCGCATTTCCGGTCGGCCCGCCACCTGTCGGGGCAGTTCTTCCTGGCCACTGTCTATCGACATAAAAAGATTGAATCTTTAAGGGTTAAAATAATCACTATAAAGATGATGACCACTTCAATGGCAGCGTTTCACAGAAAAAGTATACACAAAAAGTGACATCGGTTCTATCTTCATCATAACCACCCTCCGGTTCCACCTCCCACCTGGGGTCAACAAAAGAACGCCTTGTTTTAGGCGTTCTTTTCATGGCTCCGCAGCATGGAGGGTATTAGAACCGCGGTCAGCTTAAATAGTGGTTCGGTATCGGTACCCACGCTTACAGAGTCAGATTTGATTTATTGATAGAACGCAAAACCGCCGCGACCAAGTGGTCGGGCGGTTCTTCGTCGGGGCGGGGAGGCCTCCTCTACTCCCCGCCGGTCTCGACGAGCAGATCCGCAGGGACCTGCTCACAGGGGATACTGCTGATCGCGGCCCGGCGATAGCCGGTGTAAACCGCGAAACAGATACCGGTCCTGTGGTCGCGGACGTACTCGACGTCCTCGACCACGTTGACGGCCAGCCGCTCGCTGGTCGTCAACTCCACCGTCTCCTCACCGCCGCAGGACACGGCAGTGAGGGCGAAAATGGCCAGGGCGGCCAATCCTTTTTTCATCTCTCCTCCTCGGGCCGCTTCAGCGGCCGCCTGTGTCGCAAAATCAACTGAATACGACGTTTATCATAGCACAGAATGTCAATTTTGTCAAGGATGGCATGAATCATGCGACATTCTAGACTCAATGCACCACTCTGGCAGGATTAGATCCTAAGGACATGAACCCGAAGAAAATGCGAGGCATTGAGATTTCAT
>MGFG01000033.1 GCA_001791745.1 Candidatus Uhrbacteria bacterium RIFOXYC2_FULL_47_19
AAAGCTACACACCAACCAGTTGAAACTCTTTGACGTTGGATAATCGACGATACCTCGTCAGCTTGCTGCGAGGTAGTTCATTTCGTGTTTTGTAGCTTTTAGGCGGGATGAAGGGTACTCGTTTGAAGTGAATTGTGAGGTGAGTCGTACTGGAGGGTACGATGAATAAGTAATTTACGAAAACGAGTGCAGATCACACGTCTTGGAAGCCGTCTAATCTAGACTATCAGTGTTACGATCAGCAGTGCCACAATGTTTAGAATTTTGATCATTGGATTTATGGCCGGGCCAGCTGTGTCCTTATAAGGATCGCCGACTGTGTCGCCGGTCACTGCCGCCTGATGAGCCTTCGAGCCCTTGCCACCGTGGTTACCTAGTTCGATGTACTTTTTAGCATTGTCCCAAGCTGCACCACCAGTGGTCATCGAGATGGCCACAAAAATTCCAGTAACGATTGAACCGACCAATAGTCCACCCAGAGCTTCGGCACCTAAGAAGTTTTTGAGCAATACACCAACCAGGATTGGAGCTACAACCGGAATCAGGGCCGGAACTATCATTTCTTTGATTGCCGCACGAGTTACAATATCGACACATTTGGCGTAGTCGGGCTTGGCTGTACCAGCCATGATACCCGGGATCTCTCGGAATTGGCGACGAACTTCTTCGACTACTTTGCCGGCGGTGCGCCCGACCGACTCCAAAGCAATGGCCGCAAACAGATAAGTAACTAAGCCACCCAAGAATAGACCAATTAAGACTTTGGGTTCGGAGAGCGAGAACCGAAGATGTACACCCAATTTGCCAAGTTCTTCAGTGTAGGCCGAGAACAGTACGACTGCAGCCAGTCCAGCCGAACCGATGGCATAACCCTTGGTTACAGCTTTAGTAGTGTTGCCGACTGCATCGAGCGGATCGGTTACTCCACGGACACTATCGTCGAGTTCAGCCATTTCGGCGATACCACCGGCGTTATCGGTGATCGGACCAAATGAGTCGATCGCTACTACGATACCGGTCAGTGAAAGCATGGCCATCGAAGCCACAGCCACACCGTAGATTCCGGCCAGACCGAAAGCTGACAGAACACCGATCGAAATTACGAGCACTGGCAGGGCGGTTGAACGCATCGACACGGCCAGACCGGCAATGACGTTGGTGCCGTGTCCGGACTCGGACGCTTCGGCAATGTGTTTGACCGGCGAGAATTTGGTGCCAGTATAGTATTCAGTAATGACGAAGATGAGTGCAGTAACCACGATACCAACCAAAGCTGCACTATAAAGACGACCGACACCATAGAGTCCATTGTCACCCATCAACCAGCTGGTGATCGGATAGAAGAAAACAGCTGCCAAGACACTGGCTACAATTAGACCCTTGTACAGCGCACCCATGATGTTCTTACCACTGCCGATCCTGACTGCGAAAGAGCCGAGGATGGAAGTTAGGATGGAGGCTGCACCTAGAACCAATGGGAAGAGCACAGCGTTTTCGTTACCTTCGAACAATAAGTGTCCGAGTAGCATGGCGGCGATGGCGGTCACGGCGTAGGTCTCGAATAGGTCGGCTGCCATACCGGCGCAGTCACCAACATTATCACCAACATTGTCGGCGATGACTGCCGGGTTGCGTGGATCATCTTCGGGAATGCCGGCTTCTACTTTACCAACCAGATCGGCACCCACATCAGCAGCTTTGGTGTAAATGCCACCACCCAAGCGAGCGAAGACCGAGATTAACGATCCACCAAAACCTAGGCCAATCAAGGCACTAACATCTTTAGTAATGGCGTAGAAGGCAGTTACACCCAGGAGTCCTAGACCAACCACAAATAGGCCAGTTACTGAACCACCTCGAAAGGCAACTAGAAAGGCTTTGGCCAGGCCAGACTTAGCAGCTTCGGTCGTTCGAACGTTGGCCCGAACTGAAACTTGCATGCCGATATAGCCGGCTAGGGCAGATAATATTGCACCTACCAAGAAACCGACGGCTGTAACTCGATCAATGAAGATAGCCAGCAGAACGAAGACGATCGCTGCTACTATTGCCGCCGACTTGGTTTGACGGAGCATGTAAGCACCGGCTCCGTCTTGGATCGCCTTAGCAATACTACGCATTTTTTCATCTCCAGCTGGTCGGGAGATGACCCAACGAATGAGGATCGCACCATAGCCGATCGCCAAGGCGGCCGCTAGGAAGGAAAGGATTAGAGGAGTATTCATAGTCGACATTGGGTCACTGACTCGACTGGTTAGTCGTGTCGGGTCAGGCTGGTCCGACAAATGAGGACCGTTCGCTTAGATAGTTAGGCTGGCGTTCGGGCTATTCCGTCGGCCGTGTTCTGTCGTCGGGTCATCGGCTGCACGTTTCGTCACCATCGACGTCGTTGGATCCGGTGTCCCTTTATGCCAAGAAGATTATGAAAACGGCCCTAGTTTGTCAACGAACAAAGGTTTGATTTTAGCTGATTTTTTAAATAAATAGACCGCCAGCGTTAGACTGGCGGTCAAGCGTACCCTCTATTGAGGGTCTCAGATGTTCCGACGTCGGCGAGAATGGCCCTTTCCAGGCCGCTTCTTTTTGAGTGGGGCTAGTGATCCGACGATCTCGGGATGAGGTTCTCCGAAGAGCATCGTCTTCTTACAGTGAGTGCAAGTTGCCTCGACAATACCATCTAATCTATAAACGATGATACATCCGTGGCACCTGCCGTGCTGCCGTCTGAATGCCCTGAGTGTTTCCACTTTTCGCATCCCTGGTTCCCTCTTTGTTCTCGCTGACTTTCTACCAGTTAGACCACTCGGCATTACGCCTCCTTATAGATAAGGTTTTCGGAACAAGTAGGAAGGTTAAGGCAGGAAGATTGGTTTGTCAAGATAAGTTTGCGCATTTTCTATTTGGTTTTTTAAATCAAACCAGTTGTGTAAAATCTTTTATTAATAAAATTTCGCTAGGTTGCCAGCATTAAAGCTAATTTAAGATCTCTAATTATTGACCATAGGCCTTGCGATTGATATCGTTCTCCTATTACGGTTAAGGATGTTCAGTTACATATCTTCTGATACTTGAGTCGATGTGAGCGGAAATAAGCCTCAGATAGGCTCTAACAGCTCTATCTATACCGCTAACAGTAAAGAAAATTGGCGTTAGGTGCTTACTGGGAATTTGTTGGGCACTTATAGCTGTCAAAAGGGGATTCGGTTGGACGTTCAAAATAATTAGTGGACCGTCTGGTTTTGTTTGGCGGATTTTTTTGCACCCGGCCCTATCGGTTTGTTACCGATTGGTTCGAACGATAAAAAAATCAGTTAGTGGTTTACTGACACCACTTCAAGGTAGTTTTTTGGGGCGCTATGCCATGCACACCTTTATTGGCCTATTAGCCTTTTTGGTTACTGCCACCAACATCCGAGCCATGGAAAGTCCATCTTCGGTGACTGACCTGGGTAGTAACAGCATTTTAGCTGGTGTGACACTACGAGAGACGGAGGATTTATTAGTCGAAGAGTATGAGTCGATTGAGCTAGCTACTGAGGTTTCCTATCTTGAGGCACAAGCCATTCGCCCCCGTGGTTATTTTCAGTCGCAGGGTAGTGATCTCTCGGGTGAAACTGTGTCTGGTTTCGATCCTGGTCTAGTGTCTCCACCAACCTCGTTGGTCAACGCTGTTAGAGTGCAGACCGAATTCGCTGAGACTACGGACACTATCGAGGTTAAGACCAGGAACGATATCATTGAGCATATTGTCGAGGATGGTGAGAACATCGGCTCCATTGCCAGGTTATATGATATTCAAACTGCTACGGTCCTACAGGCCAACAATCTGAATGCTAGGAGTTTGATTCGTCCGGGGCAGAAGTTGGTGATTCCACCGGTGGATGGATTGATTTATACAGTCAAGAGTGGCGATACACTCAATAAGATTTCTAATACTTATAAAAGTGATGTCGACAAGATTCTAGCGATGAATGGATTGGGTAGTGCTAGTTCGTTGTCTATTGGACAAAAGTTAATCCTGCCGGATGGCAAGGTACCTCCTCCTCCGCCACAAGCTCGCAAGGTCATTACGACCAATCTTAGTCAGGTTTTTACACCATCACCAGCTGCATCTAGTTCAAGTTCGCGATTGCTATGGCCAACTTCGGCTCGTCGTATCACTCAATACTATAAGTACGGACATGCCGGCCTAGATATCGCTGGACCGGTCGGTACGCCGATTTATGCCGCTGATGGTGGTGTGGTTATGACCTCTGGTTGGAATTCCGGTGGCTATGGTTACATGATTTTGATTGATCATGGCAACGGTCTTTATACTAGGTATGGTCACTCTTCTAGATTGTTAGTTCAGAAGGGGGATAGGGTAAATCGTGGCGATGTGATTTCACTCATGGGGTCGACTGGACGCTCGACTGGACCACATCTACATTTCGAAGTTTTGGTCGGGGGAATTTATAGTCGAGTCAATCCACTCGACTACATCAAGTAGTTACTATTTGTTAGAGAGGATAAAGTCTGGATTTAATCATCCGGACTTTTGTTTTTGGCTATCGATATATAGATGATTATTTTGTTCTGGAACGGAATTGTAAGGCTTCGGCTAGATGCTCGCGGCCGATTTTTTCATGACCGGATAAGTCGGCAATAGTGCGTGAGACCCGGAAGGTTCTAGTGACCGATCTGGCTGATAATTTTAATCGATCGACAGCCGCTTCTAAGAATTTTTTGGCCTCAGTGTCTAGCTGGCAATACTGACGCAGTGTTCGGTGCTGTATGGTGGCATTAGAGCAGTTTTGTTCGTTAGAGAAACGACGTCTGGCGATTTCTCGGGCCAGTGTTACCCGATTACGTACAATCGATGATGGTTCAGCCTCGGTCGTCTTTAGTAATTCTTTTGAATCAACCCGTGGTACTTCGATATGTAAATCGATTCGATCAAGTAGTGGCCCGGAGATTCGATGTCCATAACGGGCAATTAGTGATGGGCTGCAGGAGCAGTCATGGAATGGATCAGTAGCATAGCCGCAAGGACAAGGATTCATGGCGGCGACCAGCATGAATTTGGCTGGGAAGCGGAGGGTGCACTGCGAACGGGAGACGGTTACAAAGCCATCCTCGAGTGGTTGGCGTAAGGCTTCTAAAGCAGAACGTGGGAATTCCGGCAGCTCGTCTAAAAACAACACTCCGTGATGTGCCAAACTAACCTCACCAGGACGCGGATAACTGCCACCGCCAATGAGTGCAGCACTGGAAGCAGAGTGATGTGGTGATCTGAACGGACGTTCAGCTAGTAATCGAACCCCGCTTTCTAGTTGATTGGACACACTTCTTATTTTTGTTGTCTCTAACATTTCCTCTCGGGTCATGTCCGGCAGAATGGATGGTACTGATCTAGCCAACATGGTTTTACCTGAGCCAGGTGGACCGGTCATTAGGATGTTGTGACCTCCGGCCGCGGCGATCTCCAAAGCGCGCTTGGCTTGTGTTTGTCCGCTAACGAACGCGAAGTCGGTTGTTTGATTAGTAATTCGATGTTGGGTTATTTGTTGGACTGTAGTGAGGTCGAGAGGTTGGAGTTGATTACCACCATTCAAGTGCAGCATGATCTCAGCTAGTGATCTGACCGGAAAGGCAACACATTGTTTTGGATTTATTCCTTCCATGGCTAGTCCGACCTCAATTGAGTTGTCAGTTGGAAAGTAGATTTCCTTGAAGCCGGTTTTGAGTGCAGAAAGGACGGTTGGTAGTGCACCGGTCACTGGACGCAACTCACCAGTTAGGGCCAGTTCACCAAGGAAGACTCGACGAACATTATCTTTGATAGTTGACTTGCTGGCGGCTGAAACAATTGACAGAGCAATAGCAAGGTCATGCAACGGCCCCTCTTTCTTGATATCAGCAGGTGCTAAGTTGACTGTTACTCGGGCTTGGGGAAACATCAGTCCGCTATTGGCGATTGCTGCCCGGACACGTTCTTTGGCTTCGCGGACCGAGGTGTCTGGTAGGCCAACCAGTTTAAAATTGGGTAGACTGGCCCGGGAGATGTCGGCCTCCACCTCGACTGGCACAGCATCCAGGCCAAGAAGTGCCATGGAATGGAATCGCGCAGGCATGATTTTGTAGGTGATTGGTTTAGCTACTGCTTCCTTAGCAGGAAGCACTTAAAAGGTGCAAGTTTGGTTGGTGAGTTGTTTTTTTATAAAAAAAGCCGTCCTTAATGACGGTTTTGATTATTTAATTTTCTACTAACCAATCAGTTTTTTCTTTCCCCGAGCTCTAATTAGTAAGATAACCCCAATCACAATCATTAGGTCAGCCAGATTAACAGCCGAACACCCGAAGAAGATCAGATAATCTATGGTAGCGCCATGAATGAGGTTATCTCGAAGATTAGAAGCAGCGCCTAAGATTAAAAAAAGTAATCCAGTTACATTCTCATTTTGGCGACGAATGTTTATCAATAGGGCGTAGATGAAGGTTATTAGTACAGCCGTGGCAATCGGCAGGTAAATCCATTTTGGTACTGGAAGACTGAAGACTATGCCGGTATTAAGGAATAATTCGAATTTTAATGGTCCGAAGGATAGAACAGTTTTTTGATTGAACGCTAACCACTTTAGGCCCAAATCAACAACAAAAAAAGCGGCTACTATGGTCCAAATAGGCCACTGTGACCGCATTTTTTTGCTATCGAACACAACAATAAGGGCTAGACTTCCTGTTTGAATGACTTTTTACATTCAACACAGGAGCTAGAGGCTGGGCGAGCCCGTAGACGCTTTTCGGAAATTTCTTGACTACAATACTTACAAACTCCGTAAGTTCCCTGAGTCATGCGGTTTAGAGCTTTCTCTACGTCTCGTAGAGAGGCTTCTAGTGTGTGTTCCAGAGTTAGATTGGTGCTATAAGTAGCGACCTCTTCGGCGTTTTCGTCCTCTTTATCGCCAATTTTTGGAAACTCAGCTCTGAAATCGCCAGCTACGTTGGGATTTCGAGTTGAAATTTCAGAAAGTTCACTCTCAAGGCGGTTTTGTTCGCTCTCGAGTAAATCTTTCATCTCCTTAATGAAGTCAGGGTTCATATATTTAGTGTTCAGGAAAGTCTGATACTAGATAGGGTATAAGAAAAAAGCAAGAATTGCAATAAGTAAAATGTCAATTAAAGTTGACTATTTAGCCAAAAAATAACTACCCAATTCAAGCTTATTTTTGACCAAAAGAAAAGGGCGCAAGAGATTCTGCCCATATTAAGAAGACTATTGGCAGACTTGCGCCCGACCTCTGGCATAAACCATCGGCGAACGCAGTGACTCATCTTCTCTCTGTTTTGGAGAGGAGAGGAAGCACCGCGTCCGGACAGTTATGTAGGTCCAGGGGTAAAGAAAGGAACTATAGCCCCTCTACCACACCACGGCAGTTGCCCCCAGTCCCGAAGGAAAAGCGGGGGATGCCAACGCCTGTTTTGATTTTTTGTTTTTGTTTGTTTTGTTTCAATCCTGGCGAAGGAATAGTAGAGAAGAGAGAAACAACCCCGATATCTCAGGATCAGTTCTCTAGTAATGTTTTCAATGAACTCCTCCTAACCCTTTGTACACTATTAGTGTACTACTTTTTTGCCTTGTGGTCAATTAGTCCACCTGAAAGATTCTTTAGCTTAATTAAGCGGAAATTTGTTTGTGGACTAAACCATATTTGATTCCTGTGAATAACTTTTGTGTTCAATTTTTGAGCATTAAGAATTTATACACACTTTATTGGTGGTTATCCACAAATATGCGTAATGTTATCCCCAATTCTTTGGATAATAATCGGTTTAGCTTCGTCTTTTATAGAAAAGTTTAAAAATTTAAGGTCAGACCAAGGAAAAATTGTTGTTCGGTTGATACTAATTGATTCAAAACTATCCACACCTAGGCAAGAAGTCGGTTGTTTCTCATTAGAATGGGAAATTACTTCTTCTAATAAGTTTTGGTCATTGGAAAATATTGATCCAACCCCCCAAGGCGTTATTTGGTATAAACCGAGGTCATCAGTAGGGGATGCTTGATTGAGGTTAGGGGCAAAGAACTCCGGCCAAAATGATTGGTCCGGTAATTCTAGTCCCTCCTTCTCAGGAAATGAGGTTTTTAGGTAATACGAAACAGCGGTCTTTAGGTCATCTGGCTTAGTTTCGGGAAAGTAGGCAACTAAAGAGCCTATCTGATTTTCATTAAGGTCTGTTTTTGAAGTAAGCAGAACGGAAATTGGGCCGTCTAGTAGGTCCATTAGATTTTTTTTGGCTATATCCAGCTGATCACTATCTGGTACGCCTAAAGTTTGACGTGCTAATTCGGTCTCGCCAAACAGTAATGGAAGTAGATTTAAATCGGTTTCTAGGGTTGAAAAGGAGATTGTGTTTGTTGGTGAATAAACAAAGGGTGATGGTGTCAGTGGTTCATTAGTTGCCACTGTAGGTAGACCAGGACCAAAAAAAGGTAGAAAGTCATTGGCTAAATTGATCGGCAGTAGTGTGGTAGTAAAGTTGTGATTAGGTCGGTCAAAGAGACCAAGCACAAACGGCGTTTTTTGGATGGTTACAACCCAAGGATTTTCTGGATCATTGGCGGACTCATCGAGCATTCCAATATAGGCTTGGGTTTTGGCTAGGGTTCGGATTAAGGTCAAAGCTTTAGTGGTCGTGCGGTCCTCAGATAACAGACCAGACTCTGAAGCAGTTGGGTTTTCTGGTTTTACTTGTATGAAAGTGGTTCGGTTGATTCGATTAAAACCAGCAGCCGATAGTTCGGTAGCCATGGTTTGAGATGGTGGAGCATAAAAAGGCCAGCGTAGGAGCACGGTCCATGCCAACTCGGAGTCGTAATCCGATTGTTGCGCGTAGGCGGCCGCCTCCTTTATACCAGTAAAGGCAGTCAAATCAACCGAAGATGAAGACGTAATCAGATCCAATCCAAACTCTTCTTGAGTATGGAGGTAAACCACAGCGTCAGCTGGAATCAGTGGTAATAGGGTATCGCGGGTCGCTAGTAAGACATATGAAACCCCAAGAGCAATTAAACCAAAGCCGGCCAGGGCAAGCCAAAAACGAGCAGCGGCCCAGAGTCCGCCGCCCGCTTCTGTTTTGTTCTCGATTTTTTCTGCTTGAATCGAGTTCATTGCTTGTCTAGATTGCTATAGAGCATCAACTATCGATCTCGGCGTGGACCTCCACTGCCGCCATGCCCGCCATGCCCGGGCGGACCATTACGGAACTGCGGCGGTTTAGGTGGTTGCTGCTCATAACCCTCGGGCATCTTTTGCTCGCGACCCAATTCCTTCATAGCCTGCTTCATGGACAGATTGATTCGGCCCATACTGTCGATCTCAATCACCTTAACTGGGATAGTATCACCAATCTTCACCACGTCGGTTACTTTGTTAACGCGCCAAGGAGCTAACTCCGAGATGTGGACCATGCCATCTTGATTGGGAATCAATTCAACGAAAGCACCAAAGTCCATTATTCGGACCACCTTACCATTTTCAAATAGTTCACCAGCTGTAACTTCTCGGGTTAGGTCATGAATCCAGTCTACAGCTCGACGCATAGCCGGACCACTAACCGAACAGATTGTTACCACACCGTCGTTTTCGATATCAATTGTTACTCCAGTTGCATCAATGATTTCGTTGATAACCTTTCCACCAGGACCGATCACATCGCGGATACGCTCTGGGTTAATACGGAAGGTTTCGATACGTGGAGCAAACGGCGACATTTCAGAACGTGGCGCGGCGATGCAGGCTTCCATGGCGTCGAGGATACGTAATCGACCATCATGGGCCTGATTCAGGGTTGCTGTTACTATTTCTGGCGATAACCCCTTAGTCTTGGTGTCGAGTTGAATAGTGGTGATACCGGTGCGTGTTCCAGCCACCTTAAAGTCCATTCCACCCTTACCGTCCTCGAGGTCTTGTAAGTCGGTCAGAATTTTAAAGCGTCCATCAGTAGAAGAAGCTAATCCCATAGCCATACCAGCCACAGGTCTCTTGATCGGCACGCCAGCATCCATCAGAGCTAGTGTTGAACCACAAGCTGAAGCCTGGGAGCTGGAGCCATTTGAAGAGAGTACTTCTGAAACTACCCGAATAGTGTAAGGGAACACCTCTTTGTCTGGTAGTACTGGTTCGATGGCCCGTTCAGCGAGTCCGCCATGACCAATCTCGCGCCGTCCAGCACCACCCATTCGTCCAGTTTCTCCAACTGAGAACGGAGGGAAGTTATAGTGATGAAAAAATCTTTTTTTACCACTAGCATCCATGCCATCCATAACCTGTGCGTCACCTGGACCACCTAGAGTAACAGTCGATAGTACTTGTGTTTCACCACGAGAGAATAGACCAGAGCCGTGGGTTCGGGGCAATAGTCCGACCTCGCACTTGAGTTCGCGGACATCGGTTAGTGACCGCCCATCTACACGTTGTTCTCGTTCGATGATGGCTGTAGCTACGACCTCGTCGACCAGTTTCTCAAAAGCGTCGTGGGCCATACTCCGTCCGGCTTCGTCTACACCAGCAGCTTCTAGATGTGCATCCATTTCTTTTTCCGCAGTAACCAGTGTCTCGTGACGTTCCGCTTTGGAAGCTTTGGGTGCATTGAACAGTACAGTCGACAAATGTCCGTCCAGGAATTTCTTGGCTTGGGCGATGATTTCGGTCTTTTTTTGATACCCTTCTTCCTCCTGACCGGCAGCAAAACCCATTAATTTTTTGGCATCAATCTTGGTTTTGCCAACAGCAGCCACAACTTCTTGGATCAAGGCAATTGGTTCTCTGAAGTGCTTCTGGCCGAATTGGATGGCCGCATCCATATCGCTGTCCGTCGCTTCTTGTGCGTTGCACTCGAGCATTAGTACACGATCCGGCATTCCGGCGATAATGGCATCAATATCGGATTTGAGTCGTGCTTCGAAGGTTGGATTAATTACCCATTCACCACCAACACGACCGACACGTATGCCTGCTATCGGTCCTTCCCAGGGCACATTGGAGATGGCCAGGGCACAGGAGGCACCGATCATGCCTAAGATATCAGTGTCATTCTCGAGGTCGGCCGATAGACATTCGATGACTACTTGGACTTCATGTTTGACTCCATCCGGAAAGAGCGGACGTATTGCTCGATCAACCATTCGTCCGGTCATAACCGCTTCGTCAGTTGGACGTCCTTCACGTTTGATGAAGCGCGAACCTTTAATTTTTCCCGATGCGTAGAGTTTTTCTTCGTACTCCACCGAGAGGGGGAAGAATGATACTCCGTCCCGTGCTCGTTCCGACAGTGTGGCTGTAGCCAGGACGACAGAGTCGCCATAGCGTACAGTGCACGATCCGCCGGCCTGAGCAGCTAGTCTGCCGGTCTCGATCGTCAGAGCTCTGCCGCCCCAGAGCGTTTCGAAACTACGTGTTTCCATAAAGGAACGTTGCCGTCGTCTCGAATCGTTGGAGATAGCCAGAACTTATTTCGCAGCTGTATTTCGGTGAACCGCAAGGCAACTGTGAAATAGGTTCGGGACGGATCTTTTAGTTGATATGTCCGTCCTTCTTGGTATCTTCCGGCGACTCTTCGTGCGGCAACTTTAGTTTTGTTAATCGGATTTCTCCGGTCCCGTGGTTCGCTCAACTGAGCGGACAACGGAACTAGGGGAATCCCGAACGTTCGTGTTTTGATTTGGTGAACGTTCGTTCTTCTCCTGAATTGATTTATTTTTTAATGCTTCATTTTTTTGGAAGTTGTACTCGATGATTGGTTTCGACGAACAGTTCGCTTTTCTACTGGCTTGATCCAAAAGCTATCGCCAGAAGCTGTCTCTTCGATTTCTGTCTCTCTTTCGGTAATGCTGTTTCCGATCATTTCATCTTCAAAATTTGTACTCGGTTTTATGTAACCCTTAATAGTGTAACGATCAATATCAGCTGAAAGATCGATGAAGTCATCGCAGGCATCGATCAAGCGTGAAGAGGCAGATTTACGGAAAGCAATAACTTCAACCTGGCGTCCGTGATGCTTTAAGTATTCGACTAATTCAACAAAATCTCCGTCGCCAGAAACCAGAACGACTACATCTAGGATTTCACCAATTCGAACTGCATCAACAGTAATTCCGACGTCCCAATCCGCTTTCTTGGTGCCGCCATGAAACTCCTGTAATTCACGTTCTTTAGTTTCGATACCACGTTGGTTCAGTGCTTCGAAAAACGGATCCTCTTCGCCGGTTGCACGTACGACATAAGCAATGGCTCGGATTAATTGTCGATCGGCGACTGCGGTTTTGAGTATTTCACCAAAATCGACCTTGCGTCCGTAAAGCGCTTTGGCTGAGTAGTACATGTTTTGTACATCAATAAAAACTCCAACTCGTTGGTTTTTATGTTTAATCATAGGATGGGTTATGTCTGAGGGCATGATCGAAAGTTTAGGTAGGCATCAAATGCCCAAAACGCCGGAACAGGCCGGCGTTTTTGTTTTCGTTTACAGTTTGAGGTCCTTGACCAGTTGGTCGTAGGACTTGGGTTCCTCGCGTTTGAGGTATTTCATGAGCCGGCGTCGTTCACTGACCTTTCGTAATAGTCCTTTTCGGGAGGAATGATCTTTCTTGTGTTCAATCAGATGCTCGGACAATTCTTTTATCTCGGCAGTTAGGATAGCAATCTGGACCTGAGGAGAACCGGTGTCTTTTTCGTGAGTCCGATACTTGGCGATGATTTTATCTTTCTTTTTCTTGTCTAACATATTCGGTAGCCGTCTGGCGGCCTTAACGATTAGTCCAGCTAGAGCTGTGATACAGTCTCAGCCGAACAGTCGTAGATTAATCCTCTTTACTGAGCGAGGATAGCATTAAAGATAGAAGTTGGCAAGCCCCCAGACTAGCCTTTCAGAAAGGTCGGTTGTGTCGTATAATTTTAAAGAGAGGCCTGAATAGGCTGTTATTAGATCGAATATGAGTCAGCAGGGGATCATTAAGTTGATCGGTGAGTTTTTGACTTACTTGGAGGTCGAACGTAATCGATCAGAAAGAACGGTTAGGAATTACGATTTTTATTTACGTCGATTTTTTGAATGGGCGAATTGGCCGACTGCATCTGGTATTACCCTTGATATGGTTAGGAAGTTTCGAGTTTGGCTTAATCGTCTCAAAGACGAGCGCGGTAACACTCTAAAAAAGAATACTCAGAACTATCACTTGATTGCCCTGCGGTCTTTTTTGAAGTATTTAGCCAAACGTGACATCAAAACTTTGGTGCCAGAAAAGATTGAGTTGGCTCGGATGCCAGAGCGGACTGTTGATTTTCTTGAACCAAACGAACTCGACCGATTAATGGAGGCGCCAGTTAGTGATGCGAGTGGATTGGTTCGAGTGGCGGTCAACCTGCCACTTATCAAACTGCGCGATAAGGCGATTTTGGAGATGTTGTTTTCGACCGGGTTGCGTGTTTCGGAATTGGCCGGGCTTACTCGGGAGATGGTCAACTTGGAACGAGAGGAGTTCACTGTGCGCGGCAAGGGAGACAAGCCGAGGATTGTGTTTACTTCTAATCAAGCGCGTTACTGGTTGAAGGAGTATTTAAATCGGCGGCAAGATGTTGAGGAGTTTTTGTTTGTGAGTCATGATCGGGCGGCCAGGGGGCGAGATGCTGAGCGGTCATTAACCCCACGAAGTATTCAACGGATCGTCGAGGGGTATGCACACAAGGCCGGCATCACTAAGCGGATTACACCTCACGTATTACGACATACTTTTGCCACTGACTTATTGCGGAACGGTGCTGATATAAGAAGTGTGCAATCAATGCTTGGTCATTCTTCTATTACTACGACTCAGGTTTATACGCACATTACCGATGAGCGATTGCGCGAGGTTTATGATGCGTATCACGGTGTTGGTAAGAAGGGGCGCAAGATCGGAAACAATTCTATTAAGAAGCATTGACCGAGGGTCTAAAGTCTGGTAATCTCCGGCCGTGGGTTCGGTCATTCCTGTCTTTTGATCGTCTTTGAAGTGTATCGCATATAGAAAGAGGCAATCGTCGGCACTCGTCAATTCCTGCGCTCGTAGCTCAGTTGGATAGAGCAACTGCCTTCTAAGCAGTAGGTCGCACGTTCGAGTCGTGCCGGGCGCACCATAAAACTTCGATAGGCCGTTGAAGGTTGGGAGATTATCACTTATCTCTACTGCTTGGGCGATAGGTAGCGGCCTTAGCCGCTCTCTCCACAAGCATTTCCACTACGTAGAAATGCCCCGCCAAAGCAGTAGGTCGCACGTTCGAGTCGTGCCGGGCGCACCAGTCAAAATCAAAAATTCATGGTGGCCATGGTGTAATGGTTAACACAGCAGGTTGTGGTCCTGCTAATACGGGTTCGATTCCCGTTGGCCACCCCATCAAAACGCTATCCCCGAAATGGGGATGGCGTTTTGATTTGAGGTAGATCAACGGGAATCGAACGGGGTCGAGCCGCGAGCCGATGAGCGGCGAGACGGGCGACAAAGGTCGCCCGAGCACAGCAGGTTTCAGTTTTTTGATCGAGACCATGCCGAGGAATCGACGTACGGCCAGAAGCAATCCGCCCCGTGACTTGGTGACGATACGCTTCGGGCTTTCGTGATGGCCTGAGCCGGCGTAAGGCCTGACGTAGCCCAAGCAACGCAGTGGTGCGTTCGGGGCCGCTAGGCGAAATTACCTCTAATCACTTAATTTCCAAAAATATCGCTAAAATGCGATATTTTTGGTTAGTGTGTCGCATTTCTGCAGGGACTATTGACAAATATGGTGTTTAGGTGTGTGATAGTAGGCATAGTTCTTTGATAAGATTTGCGATCTGGTCATAGCGAAAAGTGGCTTAAACAATAGGCCATTCCTCGCTATGACCACACAGGCCATGGTTCCTCCTCGGATTAGAGGAAAACGAAAACGGGCAAATTAGCCCAGGAGACAAAATCATGAACACAGAATTCGCATCCGCCGGACTCACCGCCGGCCAACTCGACGCCATCGTCAAGAAGCTCGGTGGCCACGACATGGCGCTCCGTTTTCTCCGCGACGAACTCTCGGTTTCCGAACCGATCCGTTCGTGGCGCGAGGAAGACGGCGTTATCTACTTCTCGGTCACCAGCGACGGCACGACCGGCGAGGACTGGATCACCCGGCTCGAAAGCAAAGGCTTCTGCGTGGGTGACAACGCCAAACAGGTGCTCCGTTCGCCGGACTTCAAGCCGACGAGCGGCGTGACGACCGAAGTCGCCGTTCTCAAGGGCATGCTCTTCGAGGATAACGACCGGATCACGAAAAAGATTCGCGCCGAGGCCGACAAGCGCAAGTTCTCGAAGTCGAACGCCGAACTGGCCTGCCTCATCCGTGAGAAGTTCACGGACAAGGAGATCGAAGCGATGGGTCTGTGGTACATCGTTGCCATGCACGAACCCATCAACGACTCCGACGGCGGTCCGGACTTGCTGCGTGCGGACCGTGGCCGCGATGGTCGCTGGCTCCGCGCGTGCTACGGCAGGCCTGACTACAGGTGGAATCGTGACAGCGGGTTCGCGTTCGCCGTGTCGCAAGTCAGTTCTCAACCCTAAGATTCTCGGGACTTCAGTCCCTTTGACCTTAGCCCTTAGCCCTGTTTCGCTCCGTCGGAGCAGGGCTAAATTTTTTCATAAAAATAAATTTCATATATAATATTCGTGGCAGTAGGTGAATATGCGGACGGTCAAGGCTTTCCGCTACCGACCCCAGTATCCATGCATCGAGAGTATCCGTGGCTACGGTTTCGGATAGAGTGGTGCATGCAGAAACTTCAATAAAAAAGAAGATACTTGGCGCAAGACATTAAGGCATTGCGATGCCGGATTCGATTCAACCCTGAGAGTATTCGAGGGGCGGTGATATGGAAGATGTTTCGCGCAATCCGACGGCGATCCGAACTTGCTGAATGCGAACCGTGACAACGATGGTCGCTGGCTCAACGCGTACAACGACAGGCCTGACAACAGGTGGAATCGTGACAACGGGTTCGCGTTCGCCGTGTCGCAACTCTCTTCATTTCTCTCCGGCTTTTGCTGGAGAGTTTTGTTTTGTAAGCTGTCCGTTCCATCCGCCGAGCATTTTGCCGGCCTCATCCAACTTTACGGAAAGGGCGATGTATTTCTTGTCGTCGATGGATTTCGTTTCCCAAAGCACCAAAAGAAGTACGCGGAGAGTGTCCGCTTTCTTGATCGCGAGACGAACATACGGATGTTTCTCCTCACGCGAAAGAAAACTGGCGGCCGAGATCGCTTCTATTATTTCTACAAACAAAGTATCGATGCGCTGACCGAGAGAATGACGATGCGTCTTTGGCAAATCCAGATAAAATTTGTACCACAAAAGGTACGACTCCTTGACTTTACTTAAAACCGGTAAGATCTTATTGATTGATTGATTGATTGATTGATTGCCACCATTATGCCCAAAATTAGATTTCATCATACATATAATAATATCATCTCGCTCGAAAATCTCCTCGAGTCGTGGCAAGAATTCGTCCGCGGCAAGCGAACGCGGAAAGACGTGCAGGAATTCGAGCGAGATTTGATGACGAACATCATCGCGCTTCACCGCGAGCTTGCCGTGAAAAAATATTCGCATTCGGCATATCAACATTTCAAAATCGCCGATCCGAAACCTCGTGATATTCATAAAGCAAGCGTTCGTGACCGGCTTTTGCATCATGCATTGCACAGGCAACTGTCGCCATTTTTCGCAAAGACTTTTATTTCTGACTCGAATTCATGCCAAGACGGGAAAGGAACGCACCGCGCTCTCCGCAGGTTCAGAAAATTCATCGGCGCGGTATCCGAAAACAATATACGGACGGTATGGGTGTTCAAATGCGACATCAGAAAGTTTTTCGCAAACATCGATCATGCAATTCTTTTGGATATAGTCGCTAAATATATTCCCGATCAAGATATTCTCGATCTCGTATCGGTCATCGTCCGGAGCTTCCATTCAAGCAATGCAGACATCGGGCTTCCACTCGGCAATTTGACGTCCCAGCTTCTGGTAAATATTTACATGAATGAATTTGATCAATTTGTGAAGCATCGACTCAAGGCGAAATATTATCTGCGTTACGCCGACGATTTTGCCGTCCTTTCGACGGATAAGACCTGTCTCGAAAAGATTTTGCCGGTGATGCAGGAGTTTTTGGGAAGCAAACTAAAACTCGCCATGCATCCGGATAAGATTTCCATTCAGACCGTCGCATCTGGCGTGGATTTTCTCGGTTGGGTGCATTTTCCGGATCACAGAGTATTAAGAACGACGACCAAAAAACGAATGTTCAGGAACATACAAGCGAAAGACGAAAAGGAAGAAACGGTGCAGTCATATTTAGGACTTATCAGCCACGGCAACAGCTGGAAATTGCGACAGAAAATTCTAAGGAAGGGAAAATTGCTTAATTAAGCAAATCGTCCCAACGGTTCAAATTTGGTCGAATCGGTGGTCGAAGGTGCAAGCTGGGTCAAACCGTCGATTTCTCGTACAAAGCTCGCCGCCGGGGCAAATAGTTTGGCAAAAAACGGTTAGATAAGGTTAGTTGCGGTTAAGTGATTTTATGTCGGATTCTTTGCTCAAAACCGGTGGCTACTGGTGGGATAAGGTGAAATGGTTTTGGACCGGACTTTTGCCAAAAACGGGTGAGTTAGGGTGACTTGGGGTGAGTCGGCTACTTGGGCTGGTATGGCATCGGGAAGTCATAAAACTTGCTAACACGCTTGATATTGTTGATTTTTTCGCGTACCGTAACCATATAATCCCTGTCCTCGAGTACGGTTATAACTCCGGATAGTGCCCGACCCCATCAAAACGTCCGACCCTTTTGGGTCGGGCGTTTTGATTTGGTAGGTCAAACGACGGGAATCGAACGGGCAGAAGTGAGCCGCGAGGCACCGTCCAGTGCCGAGCTGGCGAATGTCGATGAATCCGAACCGGTGAGGATTCATCGCTGCCCCGGACAAGGAAGGACGGCATTCGGCCGGCCGACGCGGAATTCCCGTTGGCCACCCCAAGTTATAAGAAGTGGCTTGTTGCATGTAAGAAAAAGTACAATTCTAACTCTGGTTATATTACTGTGTGGGTAATATCTGGCACAGGTTTTTGTTGCCTATTTTTGTGCTACTGATTTTTATATCTATAACTTTATAAAGTTCCGTAATTTTGCATAACTTTTATAAAGTTTGATAATATAGTATATATTACAAATTAAATTTGCTTATTATGAATACTCGTCAAAAGTTGGAGATAATTCAAAAAATGTTGGGACTAACCCAGACCAAGCTGGCTCTAAGGTTTGGTGTTTCTTTTGCCGCTTTCAACAGTTGGTGGACCGGCAAATCTAACCCTCGAGCAAAAATGCAGACTTCCATTGATGAGCTTTTTTTGGAAGTAACCGGACAAAAAGTAATTCCGATCGATCAACTTACGGCAAAAAAACAAGCCCTACAACAAAAATCCGGAAAACATAAAAGTGTTATAAATGAAATTTTGGCTAATCCGGATATTCGTGATCAGTTTATTTTGAAACTCACCTATCACAGCAACAGCATTGAGGGCAGTACTCTTACCGAACCCGATACTGCGGCTATTCTTTTTGACAACACAGCTTTGCCAAATAAAAGCTTGACCGAACAACTAGAGGCAAAAAATCACCAGACGGCCTTGAATTATTTATTTGATCATATTGCTAAAAAAGAAAAAGTTGACGAAGCTCTTGTGCTTAAACTCCACAGTATTCTCATGAATGGCGTTCGCCCAGATGCTGGTGTTTATCGTAATCACGCCGTCAGAATTACCGCTGTTAATTTGCCAACAGCGAATTATATGAGTGTTCCAAAACTTATCCCAGAGGTTATGGCTCGTATTACTGAAAAAACCAAAGACATTATTTCTTTATCGGCTGGCGTGCATAGTAAGTTTGAACAGATTCACCCATTCGGAGATGGAAACGGCCGTGTTGGACGTCTCTTGATGAACGCAATGCTAATTAGCACAAATTTTACTCCCGCAATTATTCGCCAAGAACAAAAACAGCTTTACTACACTTATCTCTATAAAGCCCAAACAAAAGAGGATCAGAGCCAATTGGAGGATTTTCTCTGTGAGGCGGTAATGGACGGATTCAAAATCTTAGACCGCACGGATGTAAGATAATAGCCGTTCGTCTCACACTTAAAATATATGATTTCTATCAGTGAACAACAGCTTGAGTTATTTATGTCGCTGTTTCGAGGAAGAACAGATGTTTACGCACGTCGCTGGGAAAAGGAAGAACGATCTGGATACAGCCCGGCCTATAATTTTAATTGGGATGAATTCATGGCATATAAGCGACGGGGCGGATCAATGAAAGATTTTGAAAATAAGAAACTCATACCCCTAACCAAAGGAATCGTTAATAAACATCTTATCGGTCAGCATGTTGTTGGTATATATCCAATTCTAGCTGACAATACTTCATATTTTATTGCAGCTGATTTTGACGGTGAGAATTGGTTGAAGGAGGAGGTGTCAAAGGTCTACCCGGGGGACAAAACTCGCTTCAAGGGCAGACAAGGGGCAACAACGTTTTATTTTTTGGCTAGGAGGAGGTCGTAGTTGTAAAACTTAGCAAACAATCCACTTGGCATTTTCTGAAATCATGCTATAAATATACGTTCTTTGAAATAGAAACTCCCGTTGAAAGCGGCGTTTTGTAGCTCATTTTGTGGGCTTCAGTAGGCCGCTTTCAATCAAGGACAACTCCAAGTCTTCGGGAATGATCTCGAAGTCTGGACAGTCGGCGGTTTACGCAAGGAAAGTGTGACGCCCATGGCCAACACCATCATGGAGATCAAGCAGAACGAGATGTCGGCAACGCTTCGCAGCCTCGGAGAGGCCGGAGCCACGACCGATCACTCGGATTGGATGCGCGGTCGCGGCAACGCGGCGCTGCTTGTCCAGTTCATCGACCAGCAGCGGGGTCTCTCGGAGAAGAACTCCTACGAGACGTCCGTCGAGCTCCAGCTCACCGCTCTCCGTCGTGCGAACGACGAGGAGAAGTGGGGACTGACCGAGGACGACTTCGCACGTCTCGCCTCGTCCGCTCCTACATGGCCGAAGGGCAAGTCCGCCTACCGTTCGTTCCGTATTCGCTTCGGCGAAGGGGACGAGGGCGTCGCCAAGACGTTCGAGGCGCACTATGCGCGCATCCAGCACGTCTTCGGCGAGGGTCGGTACTGGCGCTGGGAGCACCTCCACTCGGGCAAGGTCGAGTACAATGGCAAGCCCGTGGAGCGTCTGCGGCTCCTGAACGGCAATCACACCCACAAAGCCGTCATCGAGTGGGTGGTGGTCGATCTGGATACGCACCGCAATCGCGAGAGCATCACGGCGGTGCGCGGCTCGAAGTCGCTCGCCGACGAGATACTCGTCATCGCGTGGATGTTCCCGGACATGATCCGCGCCATCGACTACGACAAGCTCCCCGGCTTGTTCGCCGCTGGTTACGAGGTTAACGTCCCCGAGTACGGTGGCGAGGCGTGGCAGAACGTCGTGATCGTGCTCTTCTACCGCGACGACTGTCAGGTGGACGTGAGCACTAGCGACCACAGCGACGACAGCTCCGACTACTCGGTTCCGGTTTTTCGGGAGTCCCCAGCACTCGGCACTTGAGCACTTGGGATTCGGGGGAGCCTTGGTTTCGACCTTGGCTCCCTCGGGTTCCCTCGGCCGTGTCTACAACACAAGTCCACAAAAGACTTATGTCTCGTAGATACGGCTCTTTTGTTTGCGAAAAATCTGCTACAATTTGATACGGAAAGTAGGCTCATGAATCGGCGAAAATGGCCGTCGATCCGTCCATTCTTACCTTCAAAAAAGTTCTAAAGTCGTCCCGTTGGCTATCCCATCAAAACGTCCGACCCTCTTGGGTCGGGCGTTTTGATTTGGTAGGTCAAACGACGGGAATCGAACAGGCAGGAGTGAGTTGCGAGGCTCCGTCCAGTGCCGAGCAGACGAACGTCGATGAATCCTAACCGGTGAGGATTCATCGCTGCCCCGGACAAGGAAGGACGGCATTCGGCCGGTCGACGCGTAATTCCCGTTGGCCACCCCATTCCTGAAAATACCGCTAAAAGGCGGTATTTTTGGTTAGTAGCGAATGGACGAGAGGGTTGACAAATTATGATCTGATTGATATAAGGATATATCCCAGTAGGTTGGGAGAGGAGAAAGCCGATGGAAGTATTGGCGATAACCGAGGCGGACGAGCGGGCGTTTGGTTGTCCGAATTGTCGAGGGGGTCAGACAAGAGAGGTGTTGAATGGCATTCCTGGCTTGTTCGTAGTCAAGCGGTGTCAGGCCTGTGGCAAGAAGATTTTAGTAACCGGTCTCATCGAGATCGGCGGCAGTATCAAACTCACGCTTCACCCAAGCGAGGAGGTCCTCGAGGGTGAGGTCAGATCTCATCCTTTCGGTGCTTCGGTGGGGCAAGAAGTGTAACACGAGGCGGGGCCTGTTCGGGCTATCTCCAGATCGGACCTGTTCCGATCTTTTTTATTCTAACAGCCTTGAGTTTGTTGATGACCTTGTCTTTGACAGTTGGGTTCCGAACTGGTAATAAAAACTATCCGAACGTCTTAGTTCGGGATTGGAGGAAGGGATGTGTGACACGGAGACAAAAGACACCCGGGTCTACTTTATTACCGAGGGAGACCGTGATGTGTTTGGTTGTCCGCACTGTGGTGGCACCAGCATGTTCTTACTAGAGAGACTCAGCAGACAGAAGGCTAACACGTTGTGGCAATGTTTCAGTTGTAAAGCTCTGATTCTAACCGTGTTCAGAAGCGTTAGGGTGGGGGAAGATGTTCAGGTGTTTTTGATAAGTGGGGAAAAATTGGAGGGTATGGTTATTGCCCATCCTCTCGACGCACGTACTATTGGTGCGGCGTAAATCGGCGTTCATTCATTTATAAAAGTCTTCATTGGTCGGGTCGGGCGCCCGATTTTTTGTTTCATTGTCGATGCCTGATTTTAATCTACCCACACCCTTATCCTTGACTTACCCTTCTTTTGAGTCGGAAATTGGTTTATCATTCCGATTGTTAATAAATTCAATAACATTAGTCGCTATGGCGAAGATGACCAGGACGCAGATCATTGCTGCGCTCGCCGATAAGTCCGGCAAGTCTAAGAAGGAAGTTAAGGATTTTCTCGACATGTTCGAGGAGATGGCCTTGAGTGAGGTTAAGAAGAATGGCGAGTTCTCCGTCATGAATCTTGGTAAACTCATCAAGCAGAATCGAGCCGCACGCATGGGTCGCAATCCGGCCACTGGAGCTACGATCAATATTCCAGCTAAGACCGTGGTTAAGTTCCGCGTGGCCAAAGCTTGTAAGGATTCGGTGCTCTAGAGCAGCGTTCTTCTAGAAGAAGCAAAAAGCCTCGGCTTCGGTCGGGGTTTTTGATTTGCTGTCTGGTTACAACCGATTAACGGGCGGAGGTTGACTTGCAGGTGGGTTCGTCCTAAGATGGACCATCCATCGTTGATTGATGGGTATGGAGGTTGACAATGGTAGGGAGAGTGATAACCGAAAAGTATCTGGGATAGTCACCGGAAGCCGGTCATCGCCCTGATAGCGAACTGACGATCGTGGTTGGTTCGACTAGTAAGGTCAAGATTTCTGCAATCGAAAAATCTTTGTACTGGTTGAATCCTATCGATCAGTGCGTACTGATCAAACTCGTCTTCGACGAGATCGTCTCGACCGTCAATCCGCAGCCGCTTGGTCTGGAGGAGGGGGTGCGTGGTGCTTTGCATCGGGCGCTGTTTGCTCAGATGCGGAATCCGGGAGAGAGCGTACTGGCTATCGGCATCGAGAATTTTGTTGACCAGGAATTTCCGGATCCGTCTTGGTTTGATCGGGCGGCTATTTGTTGCCTTGGACCGGATCGACTGATGGAAGTGGTCATCACCGAAGGGGTATTGATCCCCAACAACATCATGGAAGCGGTATACCGTTATGCCCAACAAAAGACTGTTGGTCAATTGCTTTGTCAGCAATACCCCTCCGTCGATCCGCACGATCCACATATTTTTTTGACAAGAAGCTTAAAAAGCAGAGAAGGTTGTTTGATTCTCAAGTTGGTTCCAATTTTAGAGCGAATGTTGAGGATTATGATCTGAACCATTCTTTTCGTCTCTTCGTCGATCATTAGCTCCGTGTCTTGCGGAGCTCTTTTTATTGCTAAAAAAGTCTTTAGTGTTGGCAGTTGCATTTAAAAGTTAGTGCTCTCTATAAAAAAGGACCGCTCGGGGCGGTCCGGAGTTCGTATTCGGCTGTCGTCTGATGTTTTTCGGTCAACGGACGACCGGACTTAGGGCCTGCTCTAGTGCTGCTGTTGTGGCGTCTTGGCCGCAGAAGGTGTGCTGCCCGTCCTCCAAATCTAGGCTGACCAAAATTGTGTCCCCGTCTTCGATGACGATCGGACAATTATTCTGACGCGCCCAATTACTCAGTTCCTGGTCCGGATTGAAGGCAAGTGGTTGCTCCACCAAAGATAGCATTGGAATGTCGGTATAGGAGTTTCCGATTCCGATCGATCCTTCCAGGGTAAGGGTCGGATCCGTTTTCAGAATCTGATCGAGAACGTCGCCCTTGTTTTGAGATGGCACATCCAGCTGTCGTCCGGTGTAGCGTCCGTGTCGGTTCACTTCGAAACTGGTACAGAAACAGCCATTGAAACGCAGGTTTTCAGTTAGTGGTCGTGCCATTTCCTCCGGACTGCCGGTGATGGCCAGACAGAAATGAGTCAGCCGGAGTTGTTGCAGCAGAGCCATTGTGAACCGTGAGTATTTCTTGTAGACATCGTCGACGACATATCGTCTTGCCAGCGTTTTGATGTCCTTTTGACACTGTCCTCGCAGTCCGAGCAATAGCAGTCTGACCACCATTCTCTCCCATTGACGAGGAGGTAACTGTTCCTTCCTGGTGAGTAGACGGAGAGCTATGGAGTTTAGACTACCGCCCAACAGTTGTTGTTGAGCTAACTGCTCTAATAACCTAGCGCCCACATTATCCAAGATGACCGTGTCGTCCAGGTCGAACACTGCGACTGGCATTCTTTCTATTGCGGTCTCCATGTCATCACCTCTTTTCTAATGCAATGGTTTTTTGTATTGATTTGGGATTGTTTAAAGAACCAGATATTTTTTTGTAGCTTACCTATCGTCGGACGTCAAGGTTAAGGATTTCTCTGATTTAGATTCGGCTAGTACTGTCCGTCCGTAGTATAATTCAGACATGACTAAGTTTCGCGGACAGAGAAGTAACTATCGAGGAAGATTTCGACACTATCGTCTTGGTGGTGATACACCACGGCACGTTATTTTTATGTTGTTGGCCGTGTTGATTGTGGCCGCAGTTTTGTATCTGTCTAAGATGGTGGTCGATAATTTATTATCGAGTGATCATGACGTGCTTTTAGGCGCGACCTTTTCCAAGAAGTACGCTCAAGAGTTGGGGTTGGATTGGCGAACTACTTATTTGGCTTCACTTGATGATTTGGGAGTGAAAGCTTTACGGTTGCCAGTTTATTGGGATGATATCGAGCCATCGTTCGGTAAGTTTGATTTTAGTGATGTTGATTGGCAGTTGGCCGAGGCACGGAAGCGTGGGGTCAGGGTGATTTTGGCCGTCGGGATGAAGTTGCCGCGTTGGCCGGAATGTCATGTGCCGACTTGGGCCGTTGAATTGGATGAGGAAGTACTCAAGGAACGAACTCTGCAGATGTTGCGTAAGGTAGTAACGCACTTCTCGACCTCGACTGATTTTTTCGCTTGGCAGGTTGAGAACGAGCCACTTTTTCCGTATGGCGAGTGTCCGGAGGCAGATATTAAATTATTGCAGCGAGAGATAGCAGTCGTACGGTCAGCTGATTCGCGTCCAGTGATTATTACCGAGAGTGGTGAGCTGTCGGATTGGGTGCGTTCGGCTATACTCTCTGATCGTTTGGGTATCAGTACTTACCGTTCGGTTTGGAATCGTTATGTTGGACATTTCTTTTGGCCAACTACACCACGCTGGTATTCCGGCCGCATCGCTGCGGTGTCTGGGTTAGTCGACGAGGTGTTTGTTTCTGAGCTACAAGCCGAACCGTGGGCGCCGGGTCCGATTGTTTGGACCGATGTCGATTATCAGTTGACGCTGATGAATCCCGAACGGCTGCGCAGTAACGTATCTTTTGTCCGGCGTATGGGTGTGACCGAAGCGTATTTGTGGGGCATTGAGTGGTGGTACTGGCTTAAAGAGCAGGGGAGGCCAGAGATGTGGGAGACTGGGCAGGAGTTGTTCTCGCCGTCGGCGAGTGAATAATATTCGGGTTTTTGTAATTCGTAATACGAACGGCGATCTAAATAGATCGTCGTTTTTTGTTGCTTGCTAAACCCGGGCCGAGACACGGGATTCCTTATTGTTAGACTTTTACTTCTGGGTCCCGGATACTGCTCGCTACACTCGCAGTTCCGGGACGACAACAGGAATAATGTTCAGTTCGCAGTTTCGGGACGACAAAAGGAATAATGTTCAGTTCGCAGTTCCGGGACGACAGTATTTTTTGTTATCTCAATTCTTCTTATGTTTTTGTCATCCTTACTTTTTATTTTGTCATCTTAAAACCTCGAGCCTTTTTAACATGTCATCCCGGAAATTGCGTCAGCAATTATCCGGGATCCAGAAGCTAATCCCGATCTCTTTACTTCTGGGTCCCTGATACCGTTCGACTCGCTTCGCTCGCTCACGGTTCCGGGACGACAGTATTTTTTGTTATCTCAATTCTTCTTATGAATCTGTCATCCTATACATAAAAATATGTCATCCCTACTTTTTAATCTATCATCCCGAAAGGCCGAGCAAAGCGAGGTCTATCCGGGATCCAGAATCTAACCCCGATCTTTTTTGCGGGACGATCCCGACGTGGCAATCTCGGAGGCGGCCGGGCTCGGTCCGGAGCCCGCGGCGACGGCCGGTCGTCGAGAGTTAGGGCGGACCGCCGCCGGAGCGGGCCGACCCGTGCCGCGCGGGACCGTCCCGCAGGGGGTCCGGGGCGTGAGCCCCGTCCTTCCGCGGAGCGGAGCCGGGGGTCTGAGGGACTGGAACTCCCCCGGGTTGAAGAAAGGAGTCTTGGTGACAGGCACTCCGTACAATATCGGGTTGCAAAGTAAGCCAAAATTAGGTATAATTTAAGTACATTTAGTCCGATATTGATCGGAAAGTCGCTAAAAAAATCAAAGACCATTTAACAATGAAGTCATGAAAGAGGGTGAACTGAAACGAGAGCACGACTGGTTTAAAACAGTCTTAGACCTAATACAAGATGGTGTTTGCGTCACCAATCTTTCAGGACAGATTTTATTAGCCAATCATTCAGTAGTAGAAATGACTGGTCGTAGTCGAGAGGAATTGATTGACGCCAACGTCAGTCTTTTTTATTCGACCGACGAGCGTAAGACCGACATTGACGAACTCAGGAAAAATGAACCTGTACGAGAGGAAGTAGAGTTTCGTCGTTCTGATGGGAGTGTTTTACCCGTGCGAGTGACTTATAAATTGGTCAACCACATGGATGGTGTGGGTGAAGCATTGGTAGAAACCTACGAGGATCTGACTGAATGTCGAGAGTTGGATCAAGTTAGAAATGAGTTTGTTTTCGTGGCTGCACACGAACTTAGGAATCCGGTCACAGCCATGAAACTCCTTTTGGACATGTTCACCGATGACAAGCGTTTTGAAGTTGGCCCTATTGCCAAGGATTATGTTGAGAAGATGCAGGAGGCGACCAATAGGCTGATTCAATTAGTGGACGATTTGCTCGAGGTAGCCCGGACCGAATCTGGTCGGCTCAAAATTGAGCTGCAGCCGGTGAACGCAGTGGAGATGATCGATATGATTTTGGTTGAGGTCGGACCTTTAGCTGAACCTCATCAAATCACTTTTCGGCATGGGGGAAGTGTAGACGGTCCGTTAGTTATGTCCGACAGTGACAAATTAAAGGAGATTATCTCGAATCTGGTTTCGAATGCTATTAAATACAATCGAGTCGGTGGGACGGTTACTATTAGTCATGAACCAGATGGTAATGGTTTTTTGGTTGTGCATATTGCCGATACTGGCATTGGACTTGGACCGGACGATCAAAAGAAAGTCTTTACTAAATTTTGGCGTTCGGAGGAAGTGGCAGTACGGGCTCAGGCCGGCACTGGGTTGGGACTATTTATTGTTAAGGAGTTGGTTGAACGTATGGGTGGTCGGGTTTGGTTTGAATCTGAACTCGGGAAGGGGAGTACATTCAGTTTCTCATTGCCGTTAGTGAAGAGGGAGTAATCGAGGTAATGATCGGTAATTTTAAGATAATAAAATCTGGCGTTAACGACGTCCGATTTTTTTGATCTTCAATTATTGTTTTTACGGATGATTTCAGTTTTCGACTACAATCATCATTTTTTCACCGTGCGGCACATCGCCGCCATTCCAATCGTGAATCGCGTTCCAGAGTACGTCCGCATCGTAAACATAGTCCGCACCACGTCTAGTTCCTGGATCGTTGGTAATGATACGGTCGCCGTCGTAGCCCTTGATGAGCAGCATGTGGTAGAGCGGTCCACTATTTCGGAAATTCTGGTTACCGAGAGCTTTGCCATAGGCTGGTACTATGACCGGTTTGCCGGCAGCGACCATCGAAAGGATATCGTCTAGACTGTCGATTGGTATAGCTTCGGCCGAAGCTAGACCGAAATGTTCTCGAATCATTCGAGCTGTCTCTTCAGAGGTGGTATCTAGGTAGTAACCGAATGCTAGATCCTGCCAGGCGACTGCATCCATGATGCGTTCTTCAGCCTCGCTGGTAGTGATTTTCGCTTCGTCGGTGTAGTAGGCGGCTAGCATGATAGCTGTTGCTTCCTCGCAGGCCTCACCATGAAGGTTATCCCAATTAGCGGTCGGCGCTTGGATCATGAAGGGGACTCGAAGGTTGATCGAACTGGGTCGGGTCGTGGGTGTTTCTTTTGTTTCTATAACTTCCTCCAGTGGTTCCGGCTCGGGTTCGGGTTCTGTTTGTTCCTCGTCGCCAGCATCGTCGAGTTTAGCTGAATTAATTTCGCTGATATTAGTATCAAGTTCGCTATTGGTCGTTAAGTCATCAGACTTTTGTTCATCAGTTTTGTCCTCGTTTAAAACGTCGATTGATGTAGGTTGTTCGAACTCAATCCGGCTGACCGGCTCGGGTATCGGTCCACGCTGCCAACTGCGATAGGCGTCGATCAGACTTCCTCTGAATACGTAGGCACCTCCGGCTGCGATCACAATTAGCCCAGCTATTATTAATATAATGATAGGTGTCTTCGTTTTTTTGATAGGCATGTCAGTTTGGTTCAGGTTTGGTCTTCTAAGAGTAGCATAATCGCTGTCAGTGCTTCATTGGACAAAGTTAAAGGGGGTCCGGCATCAACTGCACAACGTATTGCGCAGGAGCCGGACCCCCTTCAAGGAGGAGGAGCCCTTCTGTATACGGACGGGTGAGGAGTCCGTCCGTAGTAGCCCCTCTTGGGGGCAACGTGGAAATCTATCACATGTTCGCTGGCCTGTCAAGGATCTACCTTAGATCGCCTCGGTGTAGCGTAGGCCTTTCTGATTTCGACGAGTATACTTTATATATGAGAGTGTTTAAGCCATTTTTTAGACTTTTTGCCGGCCATCCTTGGCGTCAAGGTGGGGCCGTTTTTGTCGTTGTAGCCGCACTCTATGGCTGGCTTCAGGCTCAGCTATCATTTCGAGACCCGGATTCCTTTTATCATGCCGGTCTAACTTTACTGACCGGACACCTAGGCCCGATTCGTGAGTTTCCTTGGTTGCCATTCACAACTTTATCTCAAGCCTTCGCTGATCAGCACTTCCTTTATCATTTATTACTCATTCCGTTTATTCATTTTTTTGATCCACTGTCCGGATTGAGGGTGGCGACCGTACTTTTGGGGGCGACGGCGGTGACGACTTTCTTTTTGATAACTCGTTTACTTCGATTACGTCATGGTTGGGCCTTTGCGTTAATACTGGCCACTTCGGCCGACTTAATGTTTCGATTGAATCTGGCTAAAGCTTCGGCGTTGGCGATCACGTTGCTACTTTTGGGATTTATCTGCGCACTTTTTGGTCGTCGTTGGTTGTTATTTTTAATCGCCTGGTTATATGTTTGGGCGCATGGTAGTTGGCCACTTTTGCCTTTTGCTGTCCTGGTCGTGGCAGTGGTCCAGTCATCTGTAATTTTCTTTAGAACACCTATTGATGTTCGGTTGTCATCTCGTTTGAAGACAGCATTATATTCATCGGAATCCAGACAATCGTGGTTAGCTGCTGCCCTGACCAGTCTCGGCACTATTGGTGGACTAATAGTTAATCCGTTTTTTCCCGCTAATCTTGAGTTCTTTTGGTATCAAACAATTCAGGTTGCTTTGGTTGGTCTCGCCGATAAGGTCGACGTTGGTATCGAATGGTATCCATATGCACTGTCGGATTTGATTCGGCAGAACGGTGTAGTTTTTGTTTTATTAGGTATCGTGATTGCTTTAGCAGTTGGAGTTTCGATTGTTGGACGTCGTGCTTGGCGATCGAAAGTAAGTGATTACGGACGTAATTTAGTCCCGTTGCTTACGGTCGGTGTGATTTCTTTCGCTTTGTTGGTGTTAACACTGAAGAGTCGTCGACATGTTGAGTTTTTGATTCCGTTTGCGTTGCTGCTGACAGCTATTGAGTTCGATCGATTGGTGCGTCGGGTGGACTTGCGTCGACTAATCTCACTTTTGTTTTCCAAAAAGAAAAGACTTGGTCAGGTTGTGGCTGGATACATTATTTTTACACTTTTATTTTTACCAATCCGTGACATCTTTCTAGTTTCCAAGTCATTGCGGACCAATACTTACAATTGGTCACGCTTCGCTGCGGTCGGTGATTGGATGCGCCTACATGTGCCCCCGGAGAGTGTGATTTTTAATGGTGATTGGGCTGATTTTCCGGTGCTCTTTTATCGTTTTCCCGAAGGACGCTACATTATTGGTCTGGACGCTGGTTTTTTGTATCTACATGATCAAGCACGGTACGATGAATGGAGGTTGATTTCAGCTGGACAGGTTAGTGAGAATGTCGGGGAACGGATCGAGAAGTTTTTTGGTGCTCATTATGTGTTAGTGCGCCAGGATCAGGAGCCACTGTTGCAGTCAGTCGAGGCCGATTCGACGCTACTGCCGGTCTACGAGGATGACGAGGTGAGAGTCTTTATGAGGCTGGAGTCAGATTTTGACCTTTAGTCTTTTAGAAAATTTTGTCATCTCCACCTTCTTTGTCATCCCGGGCCGAGACCTGGGATTCAGAACCCGATCTTTTTTACTTCTGGGTCCCGGATAGCCGCTGTCGCGACTTCCGGGACGACAAAAGGAGGAGGTCCGGCTCAGAGTCAGGGACGACAAAGTGGAGCCGCCGGGACGACAAAAGGAGGAGGTCCGGCTCAGAGTCAGGGACGACAAAGTGGAGCCGCCGGGACGACAAAACACTTTAAAAATCAATTTTTGTCATGCGAATCACTATTGCTTTACCAGTATTGAACGAGGAAGCTGTACTGCTCGATTCAGTTGAGCGTGTGCTTGAGGCTGTGCGTAGTTTACTTCCGTCGGACATAGTGACTGTTGTGGTAGCGGATAATGGTTCAAGTGATCGTACAGCCGAAATCGGTCAGCAATTGGCGAACACGAAGCCGATGGTTCATTATCTTCGTCTCGAGGAGCGCGGTAAGGGATTAGCGGTATTCGCTGCTTGGAATCAGGTACCGGCTGATGTTTATGTTTTTACGGATATCGACTTGGCGGCGGATTTATCGGCACTACCCGATTTAGTGAATGCAATTAGAGGTGGAGCCGGACTCTCGGTCGGCTCACGGTTTCATCCAGCCTCGACAGTTGAGCGGTCAGCTGGTCGTCAATTTTATTCGCTCGGCTACCGTAATTTGCTCAAGGCTACTTTTGGTACATCTGTGTCTGATGTTCCCTGCGGACTTAAGGCTGCTTCGGCTTCAGTTGTGGCCGAGATTGTACCGCAAGTGCGCGACCGTGGTTGGTTTTTCGATACCGAACTAGTAGTTAGATCCGAACGCGCCGGGTTCGAGGTACACGAGATTCCTGTTCGGTGGTGTGAAACGACGATTCCTGGTCGTGTTTCTAAGGTTAATGCACCCAAGTTAGCCGCCGAGTATTTTCGGCAGGTTTTGCGTTTGAAGCGAGAACTGTAATGAGCTTGATTGAACTTACCAAGTCGATTACTCGTCGAGAGTGGCTGGTTGTGGCTGCTGCCGCGTTTATCATGATGCTACTGACCTCCTTTCCGCCGGTGTACGGCTGGCTGGTGGGGTTGTTCCGAGGACAGGAGTGGAACGGCTTGCAGATTTTTTCGCCAGGCGACTTTGGTGTTTATCTTTCTTATATTAGGCAAGCCCGTGGAGGTGCTTTTTTTCTTGATAACATTTTTGTTGTTGGTGAGCCGGTCACTCCAGTCATCAATTTATTTTGGTGGTCGGTTGGATTATTAGCTCGATTAACATCACTCGGTCCAGTGGCCGCCTTTTACGTTGCACGTTCCTTATCTGTCCTACCACTGGCTGTGGTTTGTTATTTGGCAGTTTCGTTTTTTCTGCGTCAGCAAACTGAACGGTTGATTGCCTTCCTGCTGCTGATGTTCGGGTCGGGTTGGGGTCTGCTAGCCTCTCCATTTTTAAGTACGGTCGGACCGTCCGTCAGCTGGCCGATCGATTTGTGGGTACCAGAATCGAATTTGTTTGCTAGTCAAATGTACAGTCCACACTTTGTTTTTTCGTGGACGCTGCTAATTTTGAGCATGCTGCTTTTGGCCTTGGCCTACGAAACACGGCAGCTGCGCTATGGACTATTAGCTGGATTGGTGGCGTTGTTGCTTTTTGAGTTTCATCCATTTCACGCCCCGACGTTATATATCGCCGGCTTTTTTAGTTGGCTGGCGTTAACGATTTTTAACCGCGACGGAGCTGTTTGGCGGCGATTAATGGCGTTTGTTTTATTCGTCGTCGTGTCTTGTCCTTCAGTTATTTATCATTACTTTTTATTGAATAGTGCTGATGGGTTAACTCGTGAGATCACTGCTGCTAACGTGACACTAACTCCGGGTTGGCCTTACGTCCTGCTCGGGTTCGGTCTGCCGCTGGTCTTGGCTCCGGTCGGTTTGTTCCTGTGTCGTCGGAACGGTTCGCCGCAACTAATTGGTTTCTTAGTAGTATGGGCTTTATCACATCTAGTGTTATCGTATTTCCCTTTTTCTTTTCAGCGGCGGTTTCTCGAAGGTGCTGAGTTTCCGTTGGTAGTGTTGGCCGCGCCGGTCATTGTGTTGATGGTAGGTCGTTTAATAAAAACGATTCGGATGTTTAGGCGAAGTATCATTCCGGCCATCGGTTTACTTCTACTACTACTAGTGTTCGCTTCATCGATCGATATTTACACTTCAATTTTACAGTTATCACCGGACGCATTTTTTTCTTCTGATGAATCGTTAGTTTTGGAATGGATTCGTGAAAGTACACCAGTGGATGCGGCCTTCATTAGTTCCGGTGCTTCCGGTCATTTGGTTGCCGGCTGGACCGGACGGCGGGTGTTGTTCGGACACTGGGTGAACTCTGGTAATGTGGAGCGGCGACAATCTGAAGTTAAAGAATTTTTTGGTCAGTCAGATAACGTGACGCGCGTCGAGTTCATGCGTTTGAGAGGTTTAACACACGTACTTGTTGGCCCAGAAGAGCGTGCAGCAACTGGTGGAGAGTTTGTTATTGAGCCGTCCTTTCGGCAGGTGTATACAGTTGGTGAGTTTGAGGTTTATGAGCTACAGGAGTGAATCGGGGTAATATGAAAACATTGGTAGTTATTCCAACCTACAATGAACGTGAGAATTTGGAGACCGTGATTCATGGTGTCTTGGATTTAGTTTCCGTTGAGGTTGATTTGCTGGTAGTCGACGATGCATCACCCGACGGTACTGGTCGGCTGGCCGATGATCTCGTTCGGCTGCATCCCAATCGAGTTCATGTCCTACATCGTCCAGCTAGATTCGGTTTAGGCGACGCCTATTTGGACGGTTTTCGTTTGGCGATCGAGCGTGGTTACGAAGCGGTCTGTGAACTGGATGCCGATGGCTCACATGATCCGGTCGATTTGGTGCGACTGATTGCGGCCGTGCGTGATGGCGCTGACGTAGCGATCGGTTCGCGGCGAGTACCTGGTGGTCGGGTCGAGGATTGGGGTTGGCAGCGTCGGATTATGAGTCAATGTGCATCGTCTATTTCGCGTGTGCTGCTCAAACTGAAAACCCGCGATGCTTCAGCTGGATTTCGCTGTCTCGGCCGGCGAGCAGTCGAGGTTTTGTTGTCTGCCGATATTCGTAGTCGCGGCTACGCTTTTCAAGAAGAGTCGTTGTTTTGGTTGGAGCGATCCGGTTGTCAGATCGTCGAACTGCCGGTAGTTTTTCATAATCGTCGGTTGGGTCGATCCAAGGCCAGTTGGCGTGAAGTTGTTGGTCTAATTGCGGTTTTGATCCGGCTTCGTTTTGGGGTCGGATCTTGAATCCAATCCTTCTTACGTATTTGTCATCCTTACTTTTTATTTTGTTATCTTGAAACCTCAAGCCTTTTTAACATGTCATCCCGGATAGACCTCGCTCCGCTCGGCCTTCCGGGATGACAGAATAGAAAGGCTCACAATTTTCGGGATGACAAAATACATAAGAAGAATTGAGATAACAAAAAATACTGTCGTCCCGGAACTGCGAACTGAACATTATTCCTTTTGTCGTCCCGGAACTGCGAACTGAACATTATTCCTTTTGTCGTCCCGGAACTGCGAGTGTAGCGAGCGGTATCCGGGACCCAGAGGCAAAAAAGGATCGGGATTGGTTTCTGGATCCCGGATAGTCGCTGCGCTCCTTCCGGGATGACATGTTAAAAAGGCTTGAGGTTTCAAGATGACAAATTAAAAAGGCTTGAGGTTTCAAGATGACAAAATAAAAAGTGAGGATGACAAATTAAGAAAGGTTGCGGTTTCGAGATGACAAATAAAACACTGTCGTCCCGGGCCGAGACCCGGGACCCAGGAGCAGAAACATAAACACTAAAAGTCAAGATTTGACCCCATCTCAAAGCGGCCGAAAGATTGTTTTTTGGTGGTGAGTTGTTGACCGGATAAAAGTCCATCAAGTCCATGAACCTGAGTGCGTTCGAACAGCTCCAGTCGTAGTCGATACGACTCGCCTGTCAGTTTCGGTATTAGGCGATCAATACGACGTTCATATTCCACGTTAGGTTCAGTCGATTGCCATAATTCGTTTACGAGGGGCATGGTCTCATGCCAGACTTCCTGACTATCAGCATCGATCAAAGTTAGGTCGATTTGTAATGCGTCAGCGGTTGGTCCGAACTTCCAGATCGTTTGCAGTTGCAGTCGCGATCTATCTTCGTCGGCAACCGACTGCGATTGAACAGCAATCAACTGTGATCCATCAGCAAAGTTTTTCGGCGGATTGAGTCGCGTCGGCGGCGAATCGAACGGCGGCGTCATCAGATATTCAGACGATGACCAGATCGGTCCGTACAATGCGAACCCACCAACCTCAGCTAACGACAGTGGACTGAACGATCGTCCAAGTCGCCCGCGTCCACCGTTATAGTGTGGACGTGCCCAATTAGTCGATAAGAATTGCGCGCGATAGGTCGACAGATCATTTTCGTCGAAGGCCAGAAACTGCACATCGTCCGGTGTCGGGTACGAATCAGTACCAAATTGTTCAACACCTAAAAAGATATAGTGCGCCGAGTAGACGGATGATCGCGAGGATAGTTCAGGCAGCAGTCGATAGCTTGCAGCGACTGCCGCGTTTGGCGGTACCTGCTCCACGATGCGCTGCGCATCGGCGGCTGCCTCGCGACCGTCGCCCGACCAGATCCGTGTCGCGACTGCGGGTAGCGGTCCCAGAGTCAGCGAACCATAAAGTGTACCCGGTATTAGCAGTAATGTAGCGAGTGTCTTTGCTTGGTCAATCGCTAGCTGTCGTTTTAATGGACTGTTTAATTTAGGTAGTCCAGACATGGCAGCCAGGAATAGTCCAGGCAGGAAGAGCGTTGAGTAGTGCGTCTGCACAATGGTCGCGCTACCACCCGGCGAGCCCAGCAGTATCTGTGAAAGCGGACCAATTAGTAGTATTAGCTTTTTGGGAGATAGTAGTGGTAGGAAGAGTAGTGGTAATAGGAACCCCAACAACATTTCGATGTTGCCGAGCGATGCGGTGTGCGCCAGCACTTTGAGTGGTTGTGACAATGCGTTTACAGCCACATCTGCGAAAGAATGTGCTTCGCCAAGCCAGGTGTAATAAATCAAGAACTTGTACGAGCCGGATGGTGCAAAATGTGCGGCTACTCCAGTTGCCATCATGAACCAGGCGGCGCCCAGGACGATCGGTCCGATCATCCAGCGCCAGCCGCGTCGTTCGAGGATGGCCAGTAGTCCGACCGCAGCCACAACCAGTGATACATCTTCGCGAAACAGCATGGCCACCAGTGCCCAGAGTACGAAGCGGAATGGACGACGTTCGTCGTAGGCTAGGAGTGCCAGCAGTAGCGGCGGCAGGGCAAAGGGTAGTAGATGGAACTCAAATAGGTTTATGTTCTGCACTAGCGGACTCAGCAGCCAGGCGGCAGCGAAGGCGAGTGGGGCGAGACGTGATAGACCGGGCGTGTTCGCTAATCGGTGTCGAGCCAGTAGCCAGATCGGCCAGGCGGCGAGGGCCAGCACTGCGGATTGTAGGATGAGTAAAGTGCGGGGATCGGGTTTGAGTGCGTAAAATGGGAGTAGTGTTAGCAGACCAAACTCAGCGTGGTCGCCGAGGTAAGAATGTGGATGGATGGTTAGACCGAACGGTTGGCCGTGAAGCGTATTCCAAAAGACTTGATTGTAGATGGCTAGGTCCAGTCCGTCATAGGCAAATAGGCCATATTTCCAGAGGCAGATGGCGGTGAAGATCACGAAGTATAGGCCGATCATCAGCCAGAGAATCGTGCGTTCATGTTTTAGTATGCGGGTGGGGAGTTTCATGCGGTGATTATAGACGAATTTTTCTGTTGGTACTTACAAACTTTACACTATTTGTCATCCTTACTTTTTAATATGTCATCTTGAAACCTCAAGCCTTTTTATTTTGTCATCCCGGAAGGCCGAGCG
>MGFG01000034.1 GCA_001791745.1 Candidatus Uhrbacteria bacterium RIFOXYC2_FULL_47_19
TATCACTCGCTAGACGCTCGCGATTCCGGGACGGCCGCCGTAGCGGACATGGCGGCCGATTCGGCGCAGCCCTCCATGATACAAATCTTTTTGGCGTAGATAGCTTATATGATGTCCCCTAGTTTGTGAAGAGGAACGACCCAAAAAACCACCAAAAAGTCACTTTTTCTATAAAAGTCAGCCTTTGAGTAACACTATAGCCGAAACCGTCTCAACTCCAATCAAATGCAAAGTCCGAATACATTCCCGCATAGTAGCCCCAGTTGTAAAGACATCATCTACCAAAATCACCTCTCGTCTCACTAGATCGATCCCATCTGTACCAGATTTAAACATTCCGGAGACATGCCCAACCCTCCGATTGTGGTCAGATATCTTAGCCTGGGGCTGCCAGGACAATCGTCGTGCTAAACCAGACGGAAGAAAATCCGTCTCTAACTCAGTCGACACAGCTCGAGCCAACTCTTCAGCCTGATTGAAACCACGCCAAGCCCTACCAACCGGATGCATAGGAATTGGTACTACAGTCGAACAACTAATCCCAACCAAGACTGCTGCTACCTGACGCCCAACTGTTGTCGCTAAAAAATCAATCAATATTTTTCCAGCCTCTTCAACCTGCTCGTACTTATACAAATGTAACAGGCCGCGCAGTATTGGATCACCATAAGAGCCGGCTGCGAATCCTCGACCCCATTGACCAGCAACGCACGATGCACGACCACACGAAACCTGATGCTTCAGTCGACATCCACAACCAAGACAAAAGAAAAAGCCCCGATTGGGGGCATATCTGGCAACCTCACAATTTGAACAAAACAGCTGACCTTCAAGACCACACGAAACGCAGAAGTGAGGAAAGATTGCGCGACCAAACCCGGCCACCAAGCGCAAGGCTGTGTCCCTTATCCCCCCTCTGCCCATTCGATAGAATCCACCTTCCATAACTCGCCCTCCTGAACAAAATCTAAATTGATTTCTTGATAATAAATGCGTGTACCGGCAGAAATAATCTCCTCACGTTGGGTATTAACTGTGACATCGGCGGTACCAGCCTCTTCATTAAAGAGAACAACATTCGCTACCAGTGCTCTAGTAGTTATTCCGGTGTACTCCGGCGACTGAATACCTTCTGCCCGAGATCGTTCCACAAACTCTGTCGTCTCCCGAGCTAGTCGATCGGTCATTAAAGACCTGAGCTCTTCCAAATTCCGATAGTCACCTTGATTGGAGTAACTCCCATACCGTTCAGCGAAAGCCGCCGCAAGACGTTTCAGATTGTTACGAATATCTGGAGCTGCGACTTCCTCTGCCGTGCGAACCGGCTCAGTTGCCTGAGTTACATCCATTCTGACCGTACCACCAGGTACATTCAGCCCACCAGCTGGAGTATTGGCCGGAATATTAGCTGTATTAACAATCGTTGGTGTCTGTTCGCCAGAAGACAACCATAGAAAAAGGAACAATAAAATCAGCACTACTGCCACCACTACCCCTCCGATAATCTTTTTTGTACGAGATGTCATATTCTGTCAACTAAATATCTGGTCCGTAATAATCAAGTCGAATCAAATTGTCCCAGAAACACCTGCTTCAATATCTGACTCAAACGAGCCAGTCGATTCTTCATATTCCTTTTTAGCTCGCTCGATATCCAAAAGCTGTTGAGGATTAGTGGTCACAATCTGATCCTCGGAATAGGAAGCTACGACTTTAATAGCTGCATGTTTATTACCGGCAAAGAAAATCCCCTCTCCGACTCCCCCTTCGAGCAAGAGAAACTTCTCACCCTCAGTTAACAAAAAGGTCTTCTGAATATTATCGATCGCTGCTGGAGACTGACGTAACAATAACTGCATCGCCGAGTTAGTGACAATCGCCTGACCATAAGGGCTCCGCAAAAAGTCGTTTACGTCCTGGGTAATAGTCGTCACACCGAGATAATACTTTCGACAACGCTTAACTAGAGCGAAGATGAATCGTGCTGAATCTTCGTGTTGCATGAGCCACCAAGCCTCATCAATAACCAAGATACGTTTTTTACGTTCGGAACGAACTACATTCCAGATATAGTTGATGATGGCGTAAATAGCTAAAGGCCGCAGTTCATCCTCTAGATCACGTACTGAAAAAGTTACTAGAATATTCTTCACCTGCACGGTGGTCGGTGAATTAAACAACCCAGAGAAAGTACCGTCCGTAAACTTCCTAAGTTTGACCACTAAATCAGTTGTTCCTTCCATTCCCTCGAGCACATCCACCAAATCCTGAATAATTGGTGGCTCGGCAGTTGCGAGATCAGAATCGGGGGTAATGTCCTTCTTGGCATATGTCTCCAAAAGCGCACGATCGAGAACCGAGTCTTCTTGTGGCGTCACCTGACCGAGCATGATCCTAAGCAATCCCTTCACTGTAATAACGGCACTACGAATAATATCCTCAGTCGAAATCTCTTCACCAACCGGACGTGGCAAATCAAACGGATTAATCTTGGCATCAGATGCCAACGAAACATTGATATAAGTTCCACCGACTGCATCGGACAAGTGTTTGTACTCCATTTCTGGGTCAATCACGATCACCTCTGTACCAAGCATCAGTGAACGCAATATCTCCAATTTGACTGCGAATGATTTACCAGCGCCAGAAGTTGCAAACACCACCAGATTGGCATTCTGCATCGAAAAGCGATCAAACAAAATCAATGAATTGTTGTGCCGATTGATACCAAACAGGACGCCGTTTTCTGAGGTTAGATCAGCCGAAATAAACGGGAATGATGAAGCAATCGGCGAAGAGTTCATGTTGAAGGAAATCATCAATTCATCATTACCAAGTGGTAGTGTGGAATTGAAACCCTGCTCAGCTTGGTAGAAAACCCGCTTAGAGTAGATCAACTTGCCACCAAACATCGTCTCTACTTCCTCGGATTGACGATCGAGCTCATCTTTGGAGTTAGCGTAAAGAGTTACGTAAAGCGCAAATTGGAAAAAATGCTCGATACCCTGAGATAAATTGTCGCGTAGTTCCTCAATGTCTTTAAGTGCTGTCTCGCGTATCGGGTCGCGCGGAGCACCTTTGTCCGAATCAGAAATAATTTGGGCCTCCAACATACCCACCTTTTTCTTGAGCTGCTTCAAAATGACCGCCGCTTTAACTGGATAGAAAAACATTGCAACATCAAGCGTGGTGTTCATGTTTACAATCGGAGAAAACCAGCCCAAAGAAATGTATCGAGGATAAGTGATGACAAAAATGGTACGAACGTAAGTCTCGCCGAGTCTCAAAAAACTCGGTTCAATCTTCATGCCAGCTGGAGCTACAACATCCTTAATCGAAACCACGCCACGACGATAGATTCTTTCCTCCTCAAGAACCTCACGTTCACGCATGACCTTTTCCTGCTCCTGCGCTGCCTTAACACTCTCTTTGGTTGGTCGCTTTGGTTGTTCTGTACCGTCAGAACTAATGCGTCCAATTTGTTCTTGCTCAAAAGCCATCTGAATCAAATTACACGGCTATGGTGCCGCCTGATTTTCAGCTACCCTCATGTTTTCCATATCATCCAACTTTTCAGTGTCTATTAGTTCTGGATTGTAAGCACGATAGTAAAGCTCGATCAATTGCTGAGTATTAAGCATGACTGCCTTCAAGCCCATACTACTCAAATTGGCAACAGTCGAATTAACACGATTCATTAGATCACGCTTGCGCTGTTGGAATCTTTCCTCGGCTAATCTAACCGAAAGTGCTGGAGTCAAAACTTCAGTCATTTGAGTCCAAAAATTCTTGCGTTTGTCAGACATTGGATTATATGGAACAACGACAAAGAATTGCTTCTGCATAATCTGACCGAGGTCGATCAATTCTCCTACAAAGGCTCGATAGTCGGTGATTTGCATTCTTAATAAATCATTTTTCTGTTCACGCTCGGATAACTTTAGACGCTCCAAATAATCCTCGATATTCAGTCGACGCGACTGAACCACGATCTGAATTGGACTCTCCAATGCATTCATGAAAGAGATGTACTGCTGAATAATGGCGTTCTGCTCATCCTCTGACTTCAGGGCAAAATTAATACTCGAAACCATGAGTACTGCTCGCAGCGTACCATCCTTCATTACAACCACATCCTCTTTGACTTCGTTGAAGTCAAGGAACTTCTTGGTTGACGGGCCAGCCTTAGCTCCAGCCAGCTTCTTCGATTGCATGTCGTTCTCAGTCGGCATGTCAGGACTCATCAGGGTTATATACTCCCCCAGTGTTGACCACCAAGGTCAACTCGGACAGTTTAGTGGTCGAAACCCGCTCTTTAATCAACCTCTTAGGTGGCGGAGCAGGTGGAGGGGCGGTCACAATTTCCTTCAGTTCTGAATCAGTGAGCGTCTTGTCCCAAATGCGCAAACGCGGCTTACTGAAAGTTTGTATCAGATTGAGTAAAAAATAATGAAATGGTTGGCCGTTAACTCTTAAAAAGGCCAATACCCCACCGAACACAATCATTACCACCGCCAAAAAGACAAAAAGTGCAAAGTCCGCCAATTTAAAAACAATAAAGAGGGCTCCGGCTACCACCAACATAATCAGAAACTGTCTAGTCGTCAGTGGACCAAAGATCTTGTCTTCTACATCTATAAACTGCGGAACAGTGAACCTCATGACCTTTCCATTACCTCGACCAAAAATACTGGTCGTCCGTTAGATAATACCACATTCGATGGGCTGTGTCGCAGTGACTTAAGCTCATCCATCCGACGTCAATTCAAAAAAGATACAACGACCAACTCTTAGAATCTTAGTTCATGGTTTAGTCTCATGAGCGCATCAAACTCCGGTTTGGTTAACGCTTCTCTACCACTCTTGGCTGTCTCTACTAAAACTTCATCTACTGGTCTGCCAATTAAACTTTGTCGCAAGGTATCTAAATAAAGACGATTAACTGCTGAATTACGCCAAGCCTTAATTCCAGCGACCTTAACCTCAAATGACTCCTCTTTTAGAATGTCAATCTTGTCACGTATCTTTAAAGTTGCCTCTTGTGGGCTCTTCGACAAACGACGGAAATCCTGAAGTGTTAGTGAACCAAGTTCTTCTACCGGACCAGTCAAACGACGAGTAGACGACACAACATCCGAAACTTTCTGTCTGGACTGAAGACCTGGTAGTGGTGCCACCGAAGATCCGCTCATTCCGGATACTGGTATAACAACAGACCGTAGTGAAGGTGCAGCTGACCCAAAACCAGCATTAGTTTTTGAACTCAAAGATTGAGTAATAACTTTGTCAGTCTTACTTCCAACAACAGCTGGTTTAGATGTCTTCTCGACAACAATAGATTGAGCAGTGTTAATCGGGGTTTCCCCATTAGCTAAGGGTAAATTGACAGGCGGTGGCACCTTTATGGCTTCTGGCGCCTTTTGACTATCACCGAACAGATCACGAAATACCTCAGCTACTGCTGCATCACCACGACGACTAGCCTCACTCGAGCCAGCTGTTTTCCGATCAGAAGCAGGCCCAGAAAGCACTCGAATCACCTTAGGGGTCCCTGTCGGACGAGTAGTAGTTGATTGTGTTGACAGTGCATTAGGTGTTGGTTCGGCCTCTGATTTAATTTCGGATTTTGACGATTCGACCGTTGTCTCCTGTTTAGTCAATTCAACGAAACGCCGATCTAATTCTGAGCGTTCAATTTTGGTTTGTCTTTCCTGTTCTTTGAGTTGTCGATCCACTTGACTAGCTACAAACTGTCGCTTTTCTCGTTCAGCTTTAGATCTCTGAGCTACTAAGAAATCATTTCGTTTTTCGACCAGTAACTTAACTGAGTTTTTAGCCTGAGTATCAGTCATACCTAAACCACCGCTCTTGACCGACATAGAAAACTTTGACTCAGTCTCCAAACCACCACGTAAATCCTTAAAAAAGGCTTCAGCAGCTAACACAAACCGCTTCCTCATGGCGTCGTCAACAAAACTGTAGCCGCTAACCCGCTCAATATCAGATGGAAGGCTGGCCATGATCCTGTCGACAGCATCAGCCTCAACTGAACCATCAGGTAATCCTCGCTCCACAATCGCCTTAACCTCCTTCAAATCCTCTTGATACTGAACCAATGGATCCTTCTCTTTGATTAGCGGCGGTTTTGGTTCGGATTTTGACTTGGATTGGATTGACGGCAACGGCGATTCAACAACCGAACGAATCGGTTTTGATGCTGATGACGTTGAACCGGATTGTTTAGTGAGAACTATTGGCGAACGAGTTGATTTCGGTGTAATTGGTGGAGTTGATGACTTCGATGTTTTCAATGGCGGTGCTGGAGGTGGTGGTGATGGTGGCAATGACGGAATCGATTTAACAGCAACAGCCGGAGATGGTGAGGACTCAATCGGTGAAGTCTGTTTAGGTAGAACCGGCACAACTGTCGGCTTAGAAACTCGAACTGGTTCAGTCCTATCTGACGACGGAGTCATTGGCTTGCCGGCAGGCATGAATGGTTTGGAGACCTTCTGAATCTCAAAAGCTGTTGTTGAAGGTGTAGAGTCCGAAGATAGTGACACAACCGGAGTCGATGAAACTGACTGTGAGGTCTCATTGCTCCCTTGTGAGGGAGTAACTGGAGCATCTTCAGCAACGACTTCTTTTTTTTCATCAACGACAAGATGACCGCTCTTCATGAGCCGCCTCTGCCCGCCCAGCATGACGGGTATGTCATCGTCGAGTCCGTCGTCTAGGACGGAATTAATCAGGTCGTCGGCCATATGAAGACCGGCCCCGAACTTTTGCCGGGGACGAACCACAGATGGTCGTCGATTAATCCATCGGTTCGGTCCAGACAAACTTCCCTTCGTCCAAATCAAAAGCAACTAGGCCAGAAAACTGTGCCTGTCCGGATTTTTTCAACATGTTAGTGATTCGCAATCCATAACGAGCTGCATCACCATCAGACAGTCCAGCTACTCCACGCAAAACCATCTGCAAAAAAACATTAACAGCCTGCGGACCGCTCGGTTGCATTTTAAAGACGTCAATAAATTGCCGATCGTATCCCTTCTCTTCGGAGAAAGTCCGAATAGCTTGACCGAAACGCAAATCCTTCGACAGTGTATCGAGTAATAGACCGCGTTTAGTTAGCAACATGAGTGCCGCCACCACATCCCATGGTTCTACCCGACCATCAACTAGATTGTAGATGACATCATGCAACCAATCCTTCAATTGCCCATCATTCTCTTTAGTAAACTGATTCAAATGTTCAGCAGATAAAGCTAGAACCTTTTGTTCTTCCGGTGTACCAGCCAATAGTTGTTTAATCTTCTCCGGCGGGTACTTCAATTCGGCAGCCAAATCCTCGGTCTTGGCAGCCGCTGCGGAGTCCGGCAACTGATCGACAAAGTTGGTCCACTTCATTTCTCTAGAAATCAAAGCAACAATGCGGTCCGCATCTTCGGTCGACAATTCCAATCCACCAGTCTTGGTTGGCTTAACTAGCATTCCGACGGTATCAGCATCACTACGCACCCCGCGCAATCGAGATTCGATGATCCCTTGCAGACGACGAAGAGACGCTTCATTGGGTCTTGGAAGGTTAATTTCAACAGCGATCTCCTGAGCTGCCTGGTTATAAGTAATGATTCGCGACTCGATCTGATTAGTTGGGTAATCCCCCACCTGACCACCAATCTCCTCTAAGAGTTCAGCTACCTTACCCAGAAACGATCTAGCCGGCATAAAAATCCGACCGACTGTCTCACGAACTAACTCCTGAGCCTGTGGTTTATCCTTCTCCTCCCAAGGCAGGTTGGTCCAGAGCTCGTCGGGGTAATCAATCAGATCGACATCACCAAAGAAAACCTCAAGTTCGGTATAGAGGGCGATATCACGATCATCTAGCGATAAATTGAGTCGATCAAAAATAGTGATTCTAACCTTATCCAATTCGGCCGACAGTAAGTAGCTCTGAACAGGCTCAGGCAGAGTCGAAAGCATCTCAAAGAAAGTGAATCTACCTTCTTCTGGTTCCGATACAGTGTCTGTCTCAATAGGCTGAACTGGTGCGACCGAAACATCTGAACCAACCGAAATAACCGCCGACTTCTGCCCGTTGTCTGTTCCAACCGTTAATTTGTCTGAATCATTAGCCATAGTCTGCGATTAGAAGAGTCTGCGTCTAGCCGCTCCAAGACGACCTCTCAGTGACCTGGCCTGACGAGCAGCAGAAATACCAGCTCCTCTAGCAGATCGTACAACAGAGCGCTTAGCCTCAGCTGCACTTTCACCAATTTCAGCCGCAACATTCCCTAAATCAGTTTTAGCAACTTCCGCAATTCCTTCGGAAACATTTTCAATATTTTTGGCAATCGCCTTCCCAGCACGATTCACAAACTTCAAGTCAGACAGACTAGCACTTAACGTATCTCCTCTCTTAACCTCCTCGAGGATTGCTTTGGCATTCTTTTGAGCATCTTTCAATCTAAGAGACTTGCCTGCGGATCTATTCTGTTCTGGATCTTTAACTGCAGCAATACCTTTCAAAGCTGACACCATAGCAGCAGCCTGTGCTCGATCTCCATGCTTGGCCATAACATTCAACTCACCTGAATCCATAAGCTGAGCTGCGGCAATAGCCACGTCATTTACTCCTCCATTACGGAGCAATAATTCCGGAGGTAGTAATTTAATTTTATCTTCTCTTTTGCCTTGAGACATCCACTTTTCAAGTCGTTCACGCCCAGCTTCGTCTCTAACGTTTCCGGTTGATGAATCCAATCCCGGTATCACCGCCTCAATGTTACCACCAGCTGCCAGATACTTATCTTCATCTTCCTGCCCAACATTCAACAATGCCTTACGGACCTCATCGCCGATCTCCTTCGGCAGGCGTTTGATTTCCTCGGCCGAATAGGCCTGACCGACACCATGGGCCAATTCACCATCCTTGAATAGAGATGGATCCATAGCAGCAATTTTTCCCAAACCTGCTGCTTTTATTTCGGCCACATCCGCCGATCTCAAGTCCTTACCATTAACATTTTTAGAGGTAACAAAACGTGCACTTTTTTCTTTATCGGATAAATATTCAAAACTCTTATCTTCCTTCTTTATTTTTTCTTGATGTTCTTTAATTAAGTCTAAACGTTCTTTCTTTCCTCCTGTGGTGAGCATATCTGCTTCCAGGAATTTTTTACGATTGTCGTCCTTTATTCCCAATCCTTCGAGCACAGCATTAGCTTTGGTCTCACCCATGCCGTCGAACTCGTCATTCAGTAGTCCCGCTCTTATCTGCATCAGGGCCTGTGGCGTCAGTTCGTCATCACCAGCTTCCCGCAGGCCGACGGCTGACATGTTCTTGCACTTACCGTTGAACCTGCTGATCTGCTTCTTTCTTTCCTCACCCGAAGCATCCGGATCGACCATGACTCCTATGTGCTTGTTGGAGTAGTCGTCAAACGCCTTCTTCATGCTAGGATCGTGAGTCGCGGCCCCCAAACGTTCGGCCTCCTTGCGCATCTTGTGAAATTCCCTGGGGTCCTCGATCTTTGATACTTCTGAGTCAGTCGGATCCCCGGCACGCTTAAGATAAGTCAAATAAGCAGCCTTCTTTTGAGCCCGAGCTTTATTAGTAAGGGCCGGTTTACTCATTTCTCTCTTCAGTTCGGCTGGAGTCATGTAACCCGTTGCCTCGGCATCAGCTGCTGATTTTTGAGCGATGTTCTTGCGCTGCAGGGCGGCCTTGTTCCTGAAGTAGCTGCTGCCGGACAGCACTCCCAATGCGGTAAAGCCGCGTTCTTTAGCCCGATCGACTGCTCGATCCGCACCAGACACCCTATAAGCACCGCTCGAAATCCGCTTAGTTGCACCGAGAGCAAACTTACCAGCCCCCCTCAGAACCTTCTGTCCAAAACCAACCGCCCCACCACTCATGCTCTGAGCCATACTAACACCTCCCAAAAGCATACCAATGGCGATAATAAAACTTTGTAATGTCTCAGCTACGTGATTATCAGTAAAAGATGTAGCCACCGCTCCACCAAGACTCTCCCCTCTACCGGATGCCCCAGAAAAAACCTGACCGCCGGCATCATTGACGCTAATGAGCGCCAACCAAAGAAAAAAGGCCAGTAATGGTCCGACTGCTACCTGCTTATTAAACTTTTCCCACCACTGAGTATAAAAACCCTTGACCATTGAAATTGGAGCAGCACTGGCCATAAAAGCCAAAGGCGACATCACAACCAATAACCAAAGATAGACAATACGCACGACTAATACCGAAATCATGATCACTATCACACCAGTTGCGATCGTGACCAACAAAAAAGCTAACATCAATGATAGAGTCACACCCCAAAGTAAATCCTCTTGAGCATCGGGATCACTGCTAGGTTCCACTCGTAAAAGTGGTCCTAAACCAAAGGCATTAATGAAGTTACCGGCGGCCGCTTCTCTAAATCCATTAACGAAGGTCAACATGATGACTTGCGAGAAGTCGATAATCAGCCCGCAAATAGTGCGCGAAAAGTTGATCACTACAGCCATGATCACGAGACGCGGCAAGGTACCAGAGTAATGGTAGCTAGAAAACCCAAGAATTGTACCGAAGGCAATCAGCAACAGAGCCACAATAAAAAACATGTTGGCAATGTCGCGAGTGATAACCCAACCAGTCGCCACGGCAGTTGAATCCACGAAACCGTTATAACCAGCGACAGTGATCAACATGCCAACCAAGAGCAAAAGTAGCTGACCAACCAAACTGACTAAAACACTAAACAGCTGACCAACCATTTGAATCACCTGACCTTGAAAGGTTGTCGCATCGACACCGCCGGGCAGTAGTAACACTCCCACCACAGCGATTATGACGACTCCCAACCAGGCATTGCGACCAAAAAAGCCGCCTCTACCCAACAAGTTTGGTGGTAGGGTGGCTGTTATCTCGGATGATTCTTGGTTAATTTCCTCCATGTTTTTGACTTGCGGTATTGTAGACCGAAAATCGCGGACGTATCCGACAAACTTACTGCTATAAGATACCACGTTCGAACAAACGCATAAAGCGCCGAGGTATGATCTGGGGACGGAAGAGTTATTAGTGGGGAGTGTGTCGAGTTACCAAATAGATCCCCACGGGCAAGCCCGTGGTACTACTCCAGCACAAGCTTCGCTTGACCCATTCAACCACGCCCAAGGGCGTGGTCTTTTGGGTTAGTTGATAAAAAACGTCCTATTTGGGGAGCAGAAGAATAAAAACTTTGTCGTCCCGGAACTGTGAGCGAGTGTAGCGAGTCGAACAGTATCCGGGACCCAGGAGTAAAAAAATTGGGGTTAGCTCCTGGATCCCGGATAGACCTCGCTCCGCTCGGCCTTCCGGGATGACAGCTGGAAAGACTCGCAATTTCCGGGATGACATATTAGGAAGGTTCGCAATTTCCGGGATGACATATTAAAAAGGCTTGAGGTTTCAAGATGACAAATAAAAAGTAAGGATGACAAATTAAGAAAGGTTGCGGTTTCGAGATGATAAAAAATATTTTATTGCTCTAATGAGAGAGTTGCAGGAAAGGTCAAAAGAAGTGAGATCCCAATGATTGCGAACAAAAAAGAGGGGCGATGGCATAAGGCCACACCCCCCCAAGAGAACCGCCGGATCTCTGCAGATCCGGCCTACCGCAGCACTTCCCGATCACTCTTCATCGAGTTAGCGCTGATTGCCGTCTGGCTCGATGGTGCCAAACTCAACACTTAAGGCTAGTCTACACTCCCCATCTCTGCAGTATATGTAGGCTCGATCATCAGGACACATATCCTCTAAAACATCCTGAGATCCGTACCCCTGAGGAGAGTAGTCTGCTATGTAAACTGCTTCGGCACAATTTTCACCTGTTGAGACAGAACAGTCTGCGGCTCTATAAACAATTGGACCTACTCCACTAAGTAGAGCGGCATCCAACTCTAGCCAACCATCACTGTCCGCGTCAACCGCAAGCGCGGTGACAGGTCCTTCCCACGTGAGTACTGTCCCACATACTTCAGCACAGTGAGCTCCGCTGATGTAACGGCTGTTAAAAAACAGCCGAGCTAGAGTATAGCGATGTCCATCAGCTTCCTCTGTTCCTAGTACCTCCACCCGTAGCGGACCCGAAGTACAACCAGGATCGTCGTCGCAAGCATCGCCCAGGCCATCGCCGTCAGCGTCTCCCTGGTCACGGTTAGAGAGGGAAGGACAATTGTCCTCGTCGTCATTAACACCGTCGCCATCACGGTCGTCTTCGCAGGCGTCTCCGACGTGGTTTCGATTGAGGTCCTTCTGGTCAGGGTTGGCCAGATTTGGACAGTTGTCTTCATCGTTGAAAACATGATCCCCATCAATGTCTCCGTCGCAGACATCTCCAAAGTCGTCACTGTCCAGATCTTCCTGTCCGGGATTGGCCAACTCTGGACAGTTGTCTTCATTGTTCGGGACACAATCGCCGTCCCAATCGCTATTTATATTCAGCTCGCAACGATTAGGATTGTTGTCGTCACAGGCCGGAGCCGTCACCAGTGCCGCCAGTAAGATGGCGGCCAAGATATACCATTTCATCTTGTCCTCCTCGAGCCGCGCACCTTTACATGCGGCCCTTGTTTGTCTCTTCTTGGCCTCTAACCCAGCCGTGGGCCCGCACTAACACCGCGGGGAGTGTGACTCCGAGTTTGCTCCACCTTAGAAAGGTGGAAACGGGTCCAAAGTCGTTCGACCCTATTTTTCTGATATTTCGTCGCCAGGCTCTTTCTGACCTGGTTTGGTTGTCAAAGACCTTATTCTAAGGCCAAAAACGGCCATCTGACATAATCCGTATCATAAACAAGTGTTTTTGGCAAGGGTTGAAGCTTAAATGAGGGCTATTGTTTTCAAGATGTGGTGACGGTGATTCCTTTTATTTAATCGAATTCTGGATCCCGAGTCTCGGCCCGGGATGACATATTAAAGCACTGTCGTCCCGGAACTGTGAGCGAGCGTAGCGAGTCGAACAGTATCCGGGACCCAGAGGCAAAAAAGATTGGGGTTAGCTCCTGGATCCCGGATAGACCTCGCTCCGCTCGGCCTTCCGGGATGACATATTAAAAAGGCTTGAGGTTTCAAGATGACAAATAAAAAGTAAGGATGACAAAATAAAACACTGTCGTCCCGGAACTGTGAGCGAGTATAGCGAGTCGAACAGTATCCGGGACCCAGAGGCAAGAAAGATCGGGATTGGTTTCTGGATCCCGGATAGACCTCGCTCCGCTCGGCCTTCCGGGATGACAGCTGGAAAGACTCACAATTTCCGGGATGACAAACTAGAGAGGATGTCAGATAAAAAGGCTCGCAATTTCCGGGATGACAAAATAAAAAGTAAGGATGACAAATTAAATGAGAGTCCGAGATGACAAAAAATCGTCAGGTGTTTGTTTGGAAAACAGCCTGACGATTTTAGATTGATTTACTAATCCTAACGGCAAGTACCAGGACAAACCTTGATCACACCTTGATAGGTAGTATATGGAGCAAAATCGTTTGGTAAAATAGGATAATTTTTTCGATTGGCGCTAGACATGATCTCGCATTCGTTTACAGTGTCACGTTCCAACGTTTCTGACAGGTAATTTTCAGTTGCTGAATTGAAACAAAGATTACCATCTAGACGAGCCCTGTAGCGTTCTAACTCTTCTAGGACACCTACTCCGTTATTCGGACAGTTGCCGTTACAAACACCCCAGTTATCCAAAACCTGCACCCGTGGTTTAAAGAGACAACAACCAGAAGACTCTTCTCGACAAGGGTACATTCTACCTGCAGCCATCCAACTACAACTCGGTAAGGACGCTGCAATAGCCTCAGTACAGACGTAAGTTTTCCTGAAACTCATGTAGTTGGAGTCACAAGCATCGGCATTGAGACCCCAATCAGTGTTATCGCTACCGCAAATCTGTTGATTGAGTGCATTTAAGCCACGTCGGTTCTTGAAGGCTCCGTCCAATCGGAACGATTCCAAACCGTCGCCGTAGTCAATGATGTGACGACGGATCGGCATATGATTACTGTCCGCATAAGCGTAGTAAGCTAGCTCAACGTTAGTGGCGTAACCTCCTTCGTAGCAGACATCGCGCTGGTGTCCATCAACTGTCAGACCCTCAACCCCACTAAACTCCGGACAGGAACGGCCGTCGTTGGTGCAGTTTTCTGAAGTAGTATCGACCGGCACGACTCGCGGAGCTTGATGGTCAGCAATGACTTGGACGCGATAATCTGAAAACAAAAAGCCCCTACCAAAATCCCGTCCAACTTCTGCTTGCAACTGATAGGTCGAAAGTTCTTTTACCCATTTGTATTCACCAAAAACACGCGCAAACAAGTTAACAATTCGATATTGTCCTCTTCCAATCTCCCCCATTCGTGTAGATTCATTCAATGAATCCGGAACTTTACAAGTGCCCCCGCAAGACATGGCCAATCCAGCGGCAATATCCCGACCAAACAACGGATCTGACATCTGATAATCGAAAGTCCCTGCCTCGTCATCATGTGTCAAGAGCGTGAAGGGACTACCACCATCTTCACTTATCACAGGAATAGGTCGAGAAAACGTATCAGTCCCGGGCGAAAACTGCGGTGCGACCGCACCCAAAGGTGAATGATCCAACCCTGCTTCTGACAAACCACGCAAGGCAGGTCCAATCCAGTAATAACTCTGCAGTCCCCCGAAAATGTTACTCCATCTGAACTCATCAACATCGACCACTACAGGTTGAACACTCTTTAAATCATACAACCGATCAGTCCAGGCAACGTTCGGTGGATAGGCATTCTGCTCATTCACCAAGTTCAAAACTGAACAATTCTCCCGTTTATAACCTGTCACTTGTTTAACCGGAACATAGTGATGAACTTTTATTTTATGATCACCTCCACCTTTTGCGCACAGAACAGTTTCGACTTGCAAAAGACCACGTTCATTATCGAAGAACCTCGCAGCTAGACAATTATCCCTTCCGAGACTATACCCACCATCTTTACAAGGAGAATCATTTCTTTCCTCCTCAGGTGTTTCTAACCAATCCAAACAATCTAATGTTCCATTTTTTGCTTGATTCTTAATATAAGTTTTTCCATCTACAACAAACGTCTCCAGATCCTCCGACCTCATGTGATTATCATTTCGATTCCAGTGAAGAGCTATACCCCAATTATCAGCTTCAGAAGCTAGTACGGTACCTCTTTCAAAGGTAAAGGCAAACCCGGCATAATCATCAATTGAGTATGTTGATTCTGAAGGAATTAGGTAAGTGTAGAAACGTGTATTGCAGTCCGCTATTCGGTCACGTCCTCCACACGACTCCCCAATAGTAGACGACTCCTCAGAAACAGCATCAAGATCCCTAGGATCAGCATCCTCGAAATGAAACCAATGTCCAAAATCTTCTTCATCTTCCATTCTATGTTCATTATCAGGTAACTCAATTGCGTAGCTTTCTCTGTGAATACTTTCTAAGTATTTCACACAAGACGACCCATCTTCACATTCGGCATTTAAAGTACATATCTCACTGGGGTTATTAGAACAAACCCCCACTGCGTTTGCATTCCCCTCCGCCTCAGCGCAGTACATTAAATTCGGCACTGGAGATTCGAAGCCGGCTTCGGGGTTGTAGCTGTAGGAATCGAAAAGTCCGGGAATCATGTCCAAAGGCAACCACAAATTGCAGCCTAGTTTGTCGTCACTGCCAAAGAGCGGTCTCGACTGACTTCGGTCCACACAAAAACCCGGCCAACCCATAGCCAAAGTATAGGAACTTACCGCCAAACATGACCCACCTTCGCTAGCTGGTCCGCACTGATCAACAGCACCCGGCACACAACTACGACCGTTGTATGGTCCATTCACACAAACTCCCGGCGCTGGCGAACCGGTCGCAAAGTCACCAACTGCACCTCGACTCGGCGGCGTCCGATACCTGATTGATCGATCTGGTGACTGAAACCTAACAATACTACTACCCGAACCATAGCCCACCCGAGCATAGGAACACTCACAACTATTCCCTTCGTAACAAACATTTGCCCCACGGAATTGAGCTTGCTTCTGAACCGGATTTCCGTTGGCATCGTAGCCCTGTGTAGCCCCGGAATCCTTGAGCGACTTAACCTGCTCATCTTCGATGTTCAACACATCTTGCGGATAAGGTGAGTCTGCCTCCGGATAAGCACGGCAAGACGGAGCGTTCTCCCAATCATCGGCCCGAAGCGGTCCACCGCGGTAATCGTAGACACAACCATTCTGAATACAACTACCATGCGGCACTGGACAACCAACTCCAATACAGGCTGGGGTATAGCCGTCTGATGGACAACCGTCTGTTCCAGCGGCATTCACTTGATCCTGGGTACAGCTTATAGCACAAGCACCATTACCCTCAGCAACAGCTTCAGCCAAATCGTCATAGCAATTTAAATCTTGATAACAGCTCTCTCCTATATGATCACCCTTGCGGCAAAGATTTAGTCGGATGCCGAAACGGGCCGTATCGAACTCGGACAAAGAGCATTGGCCGACATTCCCACCACTGGCACAGTGTTCATCATGATTGCAGGACTGACCAACAAAGTCGCCGCTTACGCAAATACCAGCTAACGGAGCGCTACAACTAACCTCACTAGGATCACAATCTGCATCTCCTGAACTGCAAGCATCTCTGCACTGATCAGTACTCCGACAATTAACAATCGAACCATTAGTTCCCCTAACCTCTACATCTACACCGTTCTCCAAACACTGACCCACGGTTATCTTGTAGGCCTTCAAGAACTGCGGCGGATAACGATCGATGATGCTATAACCTGAATACTCCAAACCACGCCAGGATGTATCGCGACTAGCGTAATCCTCAACAGTTAGAATCTTCTTCGGTACTTCCTTAAAGTCGGTACAGACGTAATTGTCCCCTATTCGCATGTTGTTCTGACAGGTACTAACACCGGCGCAACGACTGGTCCAACGGCCCTTAACCGCATCGTAGACCGGCAACGAATACTGATCACATTCCAACCATTCAGCACACTCACGATCCTGCCGGACTTTCATGATGGTATTAGTATCGTTGTTGGCCAAAGGTGTCCCAGTTACGGCCTGACAAGACTCACCTAAACCGACGTTACAGTCGCTATTCTCTAAGCAGCCGTTACCCCAAACTTCGTAGCCGCCGCAAGTTGCAGGAGGATCGCAATCGTCATTCGAAGAGCAGGCGTCAGTCGAGCCAGAACAAAAACCAGACAACCTATAGCAACGATTAGCACAAAGTCCACTAGTTGATCCGCCAGACTGGCAATTAATCGGAGAGACTGGTCCACCACCTGCCTCGCGTTCACTGCGGAAATAGGTTGCAGCCGAAGAATAATCGGTCTTAGACTTGCTAGTCTGATTAAGCAAAACACAACCGCGACTCAAGCTAACCTGTCCGCTGCAACTGGCTCGATCCAATTTGTTGTTATCCAAATAATAGTAAGCACGCGACGAACCGTTAGGTAGTGGATCGTTCGGATCAACAAACTCCTCGCAACGATCATATTCCGCCGCACAGGCACCAACCCAACCGGCATAGGCTTCGTCACGATTACGATAGATGCCAAAAGTTGCACCTTCAACTAGCAAATCGTCGTAACAGGGAAAGACACTACCTGAGGTCGACTTGCGGAACCAGCCACTAGTCACCCGATCACCATACTGAATATTAGTCTTGAACTCACAAATCTGATTTCCTGGATGTTTCAAATAGAACGCTCCATCTGTAGCCTTGAACGCCTGACAGCCAACCGCATCGGCCTGACAAAGTGTCTGATCGTACTTGGATGGGTTGTCCTTAAACACAGTCGCCTTCCAGCCCGAGATCACACCATCGTCAAGCGGTACATAACAAGATTTTCGACCATTTGGTACTAGACAGTCCATAGTATCTTCATCAGATCCACTAGGACAGTAACAACCGTCACCATCGGCGCAGGTAACCACCTCACCGTCCGCATCAAGCAAAGAACACTGCTGCTCGAAATCAATCGTCGGCGCGCCTAAATTGCGACAACCAACAGCTGTGTTAGCACAAGCGTCCTTGGCCCTGACTACCAAATGCACACGTTCATCGCCTGGCAAAGTGAAACGATCTGGATAATCGACCTCATCACCGGACACCTCAATACCATCTAACACAAACCGACATTCGGTCTCACCGGCCGGCACACGACAAACATCTTTCAGCACCTTAGGATGTAAACCTTCAATGTCGATCGGGTTGGGAGCTTCGTAACTACAAGGACAGTTAGGAGAAGTCCCACAAGTATCTGGTAACCGACAGACTGCACCATAGGTCTGTGGTCCAAAGGTATTCAGTGTATTTTGAGTGTCAGAATAAGCAGAACAACCAACCGAAACATCACGACAAAGGTTGCTGATTGACCTCAGATGAACAATCGACTGTTGGCTGGTGCGATATTCACGGCAGCCAAGCATTTCGAGTGGAGAATAGACGCCGTCATAGGTGCGATTACACGAATCCGGCGTCCTCCAGGAATCCCTGACCACACTGATATTGTCACGAACGCGAGTAAAGATCACATTATCTAGATAAACGTCCGGTGCTCCGCCTCCGCCCAAATTCGATAACCGCAAAGCCTCTTCACTGCCAGGCACGAAGGCAAAATTAGGTAATCTGATCGGACCGATCTCATACCGTCGCCAGTCATTCGTGATCTCCACATCATTATCCCCTTCGACAACTAGCTCCGCTGTCTCAACCGGACTAATCTCGCAACTGCTCTCGCCAGAAGCGATCAGACATGAGTGTCCGAAACTATCGTTACAACGACAACCAACAACTTCGGCCGAACAAATCTCTGCCTCCCCGTCATCGTCATCATTAGAACAGCTGCCGCTCGTAACCTGAACCATAGAGGCAGTCACTGATCCATTACCTCGTGCCCAGAAGGACACCGAAAACAAATTCCCAGATGAAACCGAACCACCGACCTTACGAACAGCCGAACCACCCCGCAGTCGTAGTGAATGACCACCAACTACGATCGATTCAGACGACTGTTCAAAGCCGATTGCACCAAATGAACTCCAACGTTCGGTAATCTCTGATTCGAAATCATCGACAAAAATGGTCTGTACATTAGTAGCTGCATTGCCACGATAAGATCGACAACCAGCGACTTCGGCCGAACAAGTCCAACTCCAGTCGGACGAAACACGATAGATACATTCACCGCGAGCATCATCGTATTCGCCATTCCACTTTAAACAATCCAATCTAGTGCGTCCTGCCAAACGATAACGACTACAATCAGCTGCAGCAATAATAGTCGTCGAGAAACGTCGGTAGTGCCGATTACCGTCACTATCATAAAACTCACGGCAATCGTAATCTCCATTAGCAATATCGCGCTGAGAACAGAAGCCGGACCGCTCATCTGGGGCTGCAGGACTATCAACACAGAGATCTGGATTTCCGGGATCAAGCCGAATACAAGGTGCCTCGCCACACTCGCCATCCAAACAAATATCGGTCATTTCTTCTTCGTCCACTGCAAAACCACCATCAGCCTTGAATCCTTCTGGAGCTGAAAGATTCGTATGCTTCAATGACCAGGAACGAAGCTGATAACCAGTCAAATCAGAACCTTCCCAAGTATAGAAAGTCTCTGTATCTCGATCACCTAGGCCGGAACAAATCCGTAGGCGCGAGAAGTACTCAACCTGCTCGGTTTCTAAGTTGGTGAACGATGTGCAACCAATATCAACAGCTGAACACTGCTGGGCTGTGGCCGGAATAAAGTTAACTGCTTCTTCTGGTCGTGCCTCAAAGTCAGTCTCTTCTTGGAAGAACATATCGTAACCAGAACACTCAGCTGGACAATAATCCTGCGCTGAAACAATGCCAGGAACTGACGGATCACCATTAGTCGGTGTAAACAACTCACAACTAATCTCGTTCTCACGACAAACCCGAGCAAACGCATCACATTCCGGTCGATCATTTGGTTCACCAGTACATTCCAGATAAGCCGGTGCCAACTTGACGCTCGTGGTCTGCCTAGAGAAGTAACCTTCGTGGTAACGAGTCAATGGACCCTCCTCGAACTGCACAGCATCCAGATAGACGTTACCGCCGCCGGGTAATCCACTCCCTTTGTACTCAATAATAACTTGAGCCACTCTATTATCATTCACGTAGAAAGAACAAGCAGCACGAATTTCTTTAACATTTTCTGGAGCAACAAAATTCAATTGCAGTTCTCCATCACCATCACCACCTACCACTCGACATGGATCAGTTCCACCTTCGATCGATGAATCGTACCTTTGAATGTAATGACTAAAGGTTGAAATAGCCGAAACATCTCTCCCTGGATTAATACGTTCCCCTGCCTCATTAAAAAACTTCACTACGATCTGACCACTAGCTGACCGTCCTGCCTCAGGAGAGACAAATACGCCAGAGACGGTATGTAGTTGTCTTGGACGAACAGGTAAAAAGTCATGAACTAACTTACCACCATAGATACAACTTGAATCTCCATTCTGGACAAGACAAGTAAACCCGCCGGCCGAAGTACAGGTACATCCACCTATTTCGTCACATATTCCTTCAGCAGTATTACAAACCTCAACTCCACCTAGTTCAGGGACCAACAAAACTGCATTCCTACCCAGCGGAACCAGATCATTATCGCTCAATACGAAACCAGTACTGCCGTCAGGTACCGCACCAGTCGGCATTAACCAGCCAGTCGGACGATCAGACCGTCCATCACGATCGATATCATCCTGACTCTCAAAACCACTATTAGTCATCATGTTAAGCGACTCACCAGGCGCTAACTTGATCAACGATGTACAACCAACATCGCGTGCATCACAACTCTCTACCTTATTATTGAAAAACCTCGCCGGCTGAACTAACCAATCATCTGATTTGTCGCCCGGCAATCCAACAACCGATGAACAACTATTCTGTCCATTGGGAATTTCACAACCAACCGGACAATTCCCTTCCCGGTCACATGGCGAATAAGAAGAACAGGAAACCCCAGCAACTTCACAAGAATATTCTCCATCTAGGATGGTACAGCCGGCCTCACAAACAGCGCCATCTTCACCATCACAGGTCGCAGCTGTCCGACAAGAAATGGTATTCAAATCGGTTGCATAGTTCTGACAACCGACGTTATCGGAGTTACAGACACCAAAATCTACTGTATTCATCAGATAATTAACCGGAGTTCCTCCAGCTGCCGGATTCAATGTCCGACAAGTATTGAACTGAGCTGGACACTGGTCACCATTGAAACGCCAAGCATTGCGATCACGGACACAGTAACCCCAACCACCAACACAGTTACCAAAGTCGTCTTGTTTGAGACAGGTCCGATAGTCGACACACTCCTCGAGACGTCGCGGGATTTCTGGCGACACTAGGCTCGGACCGTAGGCCTGAGCCCGACACTGAGCTGGTGGAACCTTTAAAACCCATTCCGGATTAATCAAATTACAGAACGGATGACGACTATCACGTTCGCCATCAGCATTGCAATCATAAAAGGAATTCACTGCGTCCTGTAGGGTAAAATTGGCGTAGGAACCACGAGCTTGTGAAGCGGCTATCTCCCAACCCATCGGCAATACCCGAACTGAGCGTAATCGTTTGAGATTGCTCTCACAGTAGCCGGTGGCATAACAGAATGGATCCTGATCACGAGAATCTCCAGCTGATATAAGTGGCCATTCACCATGAAGGTATCCCTCATCCATTGCTTGCCGAACGGTCAATGGAGTCGCACCGGCGATCCGAACCGCGTTCGCAAACTGCGAATCCATGACACAGTTATCTGGTAGACGTCCGGTTGGTGGACAAATCGTAAAGTTGAGTAGTGGATCCACCTCCCCTACCTCTCTTGATGGAGGTGTTAGTAACCTGGTCAAAACCTCCCGTGAAGTCTTTCGACCCGGTGGACGGAAAAGACCTTCTTCAGAAAGAATAATGTCTGGCTGAGCTGAAATAGTTTCCTCAGCCGATAACAAGCCGGAAGTGAACTTGTTCCAGAGCCGAGAGATGAAGGTCGATACGAAGGTCTTGACGGTGTTGATCACTACGGACAGGACTGCACCCTTAGCAATCTGTCCGGCACTGGTCGCCTCCTGACCCTTGCGAGGCGCTTCCTCCTTCTCGTTTTCCATCCGCTCAAAACCACTCTTCACTACCGAACTTGGCGAGAGAATGCGGCCGGAAACCGGATCGGCAACATCAGAAAAACCACCACCGGCCGCAGCTTGTGTAATACGTTTAAGTGTTGACTCAACCAGAGCATCAGACTCCATCTCTTGAGTATGACCAAAAACACCAAGAGCCACTGACAAACCAGATTGTCCTGGTGAGAACTGTGGCATGAACGCTTCTAGTGCCTCATCCGAGGTAAACTGATCTGACAACGAGCTCCAGTTGTCACGAATCGACTGGAAGGAACAACGTGGCTCAGCCGGAGCTGCACCAGCTCCATCCAACAAGCCAACTTGAATACGCATCGACGATAGCGGATTAGATGGTGCGCACAAGTTAAAACCAATCTCACTGAAGCCACCAACTTCAGACAAAGTACCGACCGCCTCACCTACTGCGCCTTGCCAAGCGTCCTTTAAACCATCTTTCAAATTACTACTATCCCAACAAACGCTCTGACCTGGACAATCTGAGGTCAAAGAGACAGCCAGTTCATAAGCCATCTTAGATAGGAAGTAATTAGCACCATTAACGAGCGCACTAACTGCACCTTCAACCAGATTATCCTTGATAGTATTGAAAACATTAACAACTGTAGTCTGAGTCTCAGTAACAATATCCTCTGTAGGGAAGGCGTAAGCTGGTTTGGGGTGTGCAAACAAAAGGGACAGAGACAAACCAGCACCTAAAACGAAAAGCAGGAAGGTTGCCGCAATCTTCCTAAAAATCTTTTTTGTGCAATCCTCCCTCATCTTATTGATAGGCGTTTCATTATTCTGTTGGCTCCGCATCTACTTCGGTCGTGTCAGGAGCGGGCATCTCCCCCATTGTGTCCGCTAGTAACTGTCTCAAAGTAGCGTCATCGGCTTGATCGAGCATTGTCTGTGGCACTCCAATTTCTAACATGAACGTTCTCAATTCCTCTGGAGTCAAGAGTTGAAGACGCTCGTTCATCTTCTCGGGTGTTAGCGAATTCAAATCGCCGAACACTCGTTCCATGGCCTGCAATATAGTAGCTTCGTCAGGCGAAACTTCCGGAGGTAGAGAGTTGACATCACCTGTTTGGGGTACCTCACCAACCGGCACAGCCGATGATACCTGGCGACAATTCTTATCAAGCGGACAGTTTGGATCGCTTGACTGTGCAACTTCGACACCATCACTAAGACCATCAGAATCGGAGTCAGTCAAAAATGGACTTGTGCGAAACAGATACAACTCGTCGTAATCATTAAGTCCATCCTGATCAGTGTCAGCTGCTTTGAGTGCAGTAACACGTTCTTCCTCGATTTGCTCTGGTGTTTTAAGGTTCAAATCTCCATTCCGTGCCAATGGATCGAAGATTGACTTTCTCATTTGAAAAACGCCGAAAACCAGCGTAGTCAAACCGATAACAACTATAACGCCCAGTCCTAACTTCTGATGTGGTGTGAGCGTTTTATTCTCGATCATGTCCGGAAAAATTATATCACGCAACTTAAGGCATCGTCTATTGAAATATAATAACAGAAAAATCGCCTACCGCGTAAGCGCAGAGGCGAGTCTAATCCACATGTCGACAGTCAATCTTTCAGGACGTTCAGCCGGATCGATGCCAGCCTCAGTTAGAGACATGGACAAACACTCAGCCGAAAAGCGACTCACCAACGTATTTTTTAATTGTTTTCGACGAGACGAAAATCCCAAACGTACGATCTCCATAAACTGTTCTTCGGTGAGACCAGATAATTTTTGTTGTACCTCATCCATTGATTTGAGATCGACTTGAAGTACAGCAGACTCAACCTTAGGTTGCGGCCAAAAGGAACCAGGACTAACTGTTCTGATTATTCGTGGCTCACCGTGCAATCTTATTAAGATTGATAAAGCACTAACCTTGGGAGGGTTAGCACAAATACGTTTAGCCACCTCATATTGAACCATTAAAGTTAGGCCAGATGGGCGAGGATTCATTGAAAGCAATCGAATTAAGGCTTCACTGGTTATCGAATATGGAAGATTGGCCACTACCTTAAAGCCACCATTGGTGACCCCGAGTTCCGCAGACAGTTCCCGATTGGTTAGAGTTAAAAAATCGCCGATCAATAATTTTAAACGATCAGAAATTATTTCCTGGGTGAGTAACCCGGCTAAAGCACGGTCCAATTCCACGGCTAGCACTCGAGATCCACGTGATAGCAACACCTTGGTCAACATACCAAGACCCGGACCGATCTCTAAAACGAGATCATCTTCGCTGATTCCAGCTACAGAGACAATGTCATCAACCACGCTGTCGTCCAACAAAAAATTCTGACCGCGGTCGCGTGTTGGTCGTAGTCCCAATTTTTCCAATCGCTGTTTTATTTCAACTACTTTCATGGTCTTTCATGTTGATCTGGGATCACAATTAATCCGGGTCGCAGTACCTCCAACCGACCACGACGTTCGCGAACAATGGTAGAGAGGGGACGAATTGAGAGTGATCCAGCATCGAGCATCAGATCTGGTTTAATTGTGGAAGTAACAAAGGACCGACGAACTGCTGCGAGCGAATAAGCCGGAGGATCATTACTCCGATTGGCTGAGGTAGAGGTGATCGGACGGCCTAGTTCGGCGGCCAGAGCTCGGGCCCAAGCAGACGCCGGAACACGAACAGCTACATCACTGAAACGATTTAATCCACGAACATACATAATAGAGAGAGGGTGTCCGATCACAGTCAGTGGACCGGGCCAATAACGTTTGACCAACTTTTTCAAAACCGGATGAATGACGACATTTTGCTCGGCCTGCCCTACCGACGCCGCCACCACCAAAACCGGTTTGTCGTCGGGTCGACCTTTTAGTTCAAACAACCGTCGAACCGCTTCTCGATTAGCCGGATCTACTGCCAAGCCATAGGAGCTCTCAGTTGGATGGACCACTACTCCCCCAGCCCGAAGCACAGCCACTGCCTCAGCTAGTTTCCGCTTGGTAACTCGATACTTGTCTATCTTTAATATGCGCATCGAAAATACTAAACCTATCTAACTGGTCGCCTAGACCTGAAAGCCAATCGAGCCCAATGAACAGTAGCACCTAAACCATCGGATAAATTAACCTTGGCCTGCCAGTTCAACTTTTTCTTGGCCAGTGTTGGATCGAGAGCTAAATTCATGTCATCACCTGGTTTGGCCGGACCACGCTGTGGCTTAATACCGGAACCCAAGGCTACAGCCAGACTGCGATACAAGTCGTTAACCGAAGTTTGTCGGCCGGTACTGACATTAAAAATACCGTCCACTTGATGCGACACACTGGCCGCTACAGCATCAGCTACATCACCAACAAAAACAAAATCGCGTGTCTGCCGACCGGTTCCATTAACGACTGGAATCTCACCATTCAATAGTCGGTTAATAAAAATAGCCACGACTCCAGCCTCGCCTACAATTGTCTGACGTGGACCATAGACGTTAGCAAATCTCAGAGCGGTCGCTTTGAGTCCATACTTCTCACGAGCAAAATCCAAATAATGTTCGAAGGACAGCTTGGCGATACCATAGGGCGAGGATGGAAACTTAGGTGCATCCTCGGCAATCGGTGGTCGACGAACATAGCCATAAACCGCTGCAGACGAAGCAAAAGTTAGATGCTCCACACCAGCAGCACCGGCAGCTTCGATAACGTTTAGTCCTCCTAATAAATTAACATCGGCATCGAACTGTGGCGTCAGATAAGACGCCCTTAGGTCGATGTGAGCAGCCAGATGGACCACCGCTACCGGACGCAAACGACGAAATAACGTCGGCAGCCGATCGGAACGAATATCCATTACGTGCAGTTTGGCCTTTTGGTGTAAATTACCGCGACTACCGCTCGACAAGTTGTCGATCACATGAACAATGTAACCTCGTCCAATTAGACGGTCCACAACATGCGAACCAATGAATCCGGCGCCACCAGTAACGATAATTGTCTTGGCCATAAAAATTTTGGTTAGTCTTCCGAGGCATCATCAAATGCAGCGGATTTCCCCTTGGAACATCGAAGGTAAGCCTCAATAAACGGATCAAGATCACCATCTAAAACTGCGGCCGTATCTACGGTTTCATGCTTAGTACGATGATCTTTGACCAGCTGATAAGGATGCAAAACGTAGGATCGGATTTGGTTACCCCATTCGGCACTAGTAAACTCGCCACGCAATTTTTTCTTTTCATCATCACGTTCAGCCAACATTCGTGCGTGTAACCTAGCTTTGAGAATCCGCATGGCTGTCTCCTTGTTCTGCACCTGCGAACGTTCATTTTGACAGGAGACCACCAAACCAGTCGGCAAGTGGGTGATACGTACAGCCGAATAGGTCGTCTGTACACCCTGACCTCCGTGACCGCCAGCCAAGAAGGTATCGATACGTAGATCTTTTGGTCCGATTTCGACTTCCTGAGCCTCGCCCAAGTCAGGCAGTACCTCGATCAACGCAAAGGAGGTCTGACGAAGTTGATCAGAGTTAAACGGTGACAGGCGCACTAAACGATGCACGCCAGCCTCAGCTTTTAGATGGCCGTAAGCGTAGCGTCCAGAAACCGAAATCGTCGCGCTCTTAATACCGGCCTCGCCACCACGATGCAAATCGAGTGTCTTAACCTCCCAACTATGTCGTTCACCATAACGCATCATCATTCTAAGAAGCATTTCAGCCCAATCCTGAGCGTCGGTTCCACCGGCTCCAGCATGAATAGCAACGATTGCATCGCGCAAATCGAACTCGCCATCCATGAGCGTCGAAAACTCAAGCCGATCAAACTTAGTCTGCAAATCTAATAACGACTGGCCGATTTCTTGTTCAGCTTCTGAATCATCTTCCTCAGAGGCCAGACGAGCGAACTCATCTAATTCTGATACATCTCGACGTAAATTGAACCAATGACTATAAAACTCCTGAAGTTCCGCTAGGCGACGACTAATATCTTGAGCTCGCGAATTATCAGACCAAAACTCTGGCTGTTGTGTCTCCCACTCCAGCGACTTTATCTCAGTTGCAACTCGATCGAGGTCAAAGTAGCCCCCACGCCGAATCGACCTTCCCGTGAAGGTTATCGATGGCGTGGAGGTATTCCTTGTTGTTCATTGTAATTAGGCACCGAATAAAGGGTGCAGTTAAAGCCTTATCTGCCGAGCGTACTTATGAAGAAACGGAATCTCCCAACGAACGCCCTGCCAAGCCTGAATAAATCCGTAAATCGAAGCAGCTAGTGCAAAGAGTACTAGTAGCCAACCAATGATCGGTATCCAACCAACTAGGATTGCTACCACATCAACCACAAACAATACGATCCCTTGCTGCAAATGGAATTTAATTTCTTCGTCCTTTTTTGAATAAAGTAGCGGAACCAAAAAGAGGATGCCTATATACGAAAGTGCGGCAATCAATCTTTGCTCGTCACTACGATTGACCGGTTCGGCCGGCTTGGCCTGCGGTCTATCCTGATCACTTTTGTTGTTCATAATCTTTTTGAACGTTAGAGTACCGCGGTCAGAACCGGGACTTATGTCAGCGTACGTTATTTTACTGGCTTTTTCCAGGGGTGACGGGTTCGGGAATAAAATTCGATGATTAAGATTTTGGCATAAAAAAGTCACCCCCTGAAAGAGGGGGTGAAGATAGAAGTTGCGTAGTAGGCGGATCAGACGGACCCGCTCACTCGAGCGGGTATATCTTGCCTCCGCGGAGTTCGCAGTCTCCGGTCACGGCCATGTGCGACGCTGTCGCCGATGTCTCTGTGTCGAACCAGGCCTCGTGGCCTGTGGCGTCGAGAAGTACCAGACCGATACCTTCGGCGACGGCTGGGAAGACGAGCGTGTAGGACGCATCCCAACCCTCCCATTCGGCCCATGGCCGCGAATCCTCGTCCCCGTAAGGGAACGACCATCCGCCGCGATTGTCGCAGCCGGCGTAGACGCCGACTGGAACGCCAGGCAAGGTCGACATCAAGAGGAACGGACCGAAAATCTGCATCTCCAGACCGTCGTCGGTGAGGGTGCAAACGATGGTGCTGACCGGATCCGGACAGACGTCGCAGTCAGCCGCGCAGGTGTCGCAGGTCTCGTCACCTTCGCAGACATCGTCGCCACAGACCGGCGGACAAACGCCGCAATCAGCCGCGCAGATGTCGCAGTCTTCGTCACCTTCGCAGACATCGTCACCGCAGACCGGCTCGACCTCACCTTCCGGCACACATTCGCCGGCGTCGCAGATCAGATCGGCCGGACAGTACAAATGTTCCCAGATGTTGACCCCGACCTCGTAGTCGTGCGTGCAGAAGGAATAGGATCCGTCTGCCTCGCAACGTTGCGTTCCCCGTTCGCACTCGTCGTCGGACAGGGAACAGTCGGCCGGACAGCTCGCCGTGGTCTCATCTTCGTCGCAGGCCCCATCGCCGCAGAAGGCCAGACAGACTCCGCAGTCAGCCGGACAGTTCTCACAGAACTCCCCATAACCGCAGACATCGTCGCCGCAGTCAACCGGACAGCCGCCACAATCTTCGGGGCAGGCGTCACAACCCTCGTCACCGTTGCAGGTTCCATCCCCACAGAAGGGACAGACACCACAGTCAGCCGCGCAGGTGTCGCAGTCTTCGTCACCTTCGCAGACATCGTCGCCACAGACCGGCGGACAAACGCCGCAATCCGCCGCGCAGGTGTCGCAGTCTTCGTCACCTTCGCAGACATCGTCGCCACAGACCGGCGGACAAACGCCGCAATCCGCTGCGCAGTCGTCGCAGCTTTCATGCTCGTCGCAGGTTCCATCCCCACAGAAGGGACAGACACCGCAGTCAGCCGCGCAGGTGTCGCAGTCTTCGTCTTCACTGCAGACACCGTCGCCACACCACGGTACCGGCACGCACTCGCCAGCATCGCAGACCTCGTGCTCGGCACAGGTCAGACGTGCGTAAACGTTGGCGCCGGTGTCATAGTCATGCACACAGATGAGTTGAAACCCATCTGCATCGCACATCCGAGTGCCACGTTCGCACTCATCCTCTTCGAGCCGACAGTCCGCGGGACAATCGGCCGGCGACTCGCTCTCGTCGCAGGCACCATCGCCGCACCAGGGCGTCAGCGGGCAGTCCTCGGGACAGAACTCGTGGTACTCCCCCAGAGTACATTCACCATCGCCACAACCCTCGGTCGAACCGTTGACGATGGGGACTCCGTCGATTGTGACAGGGCCGGCCGGCTCCTGCATGGCGCAGCCGGACAGCACGATGAGTACAAAACTCACCATCAGCATGGAAAGGAACGAACGCATGGCAACACCTCCTTGTTGTTATGTGCCATGAAACACTCTCGCGACAACGTGCCGCCGCCATTCCGCGGAAACTCCACGAAACGACGCCGAAACGCTCCCAATAAACCAACCTTATCTAGGTATATAGACGAGTTGGCTGATCTGTTTACCATGTCTGAACAAAAACGTCAACTACTAAGCCAAAATAACCAATCGGCGCCCAAAAAATGAGTATAAAGGTCAATCAACCTCAAAAGTGACTGAAAACCAAAAGTGAGGAGAAAGCCCCTTGCTTTCCCCTCACTTATTCCACTGAATCAGCTACAAGCGGACGGGATTAGAAACCCATACCACCACCCATGCCACCCATACCACCACCCATGCCGCCCGCTGCCGAAGCATCACCCTTCTTCTCGGGCAGGTCGGTCACGATGCACTCGGTCGTCAGCAGCAGCGCGGCGATCGAAGCGGCATTCTGCAGCGCCGATCGAGTAACTTTGGTCGGATCGACGATGCCGGCCGCGATCATGTCCTCATAGCGATCGTCCCGAGCATTGTAACCGAAGGCACCATCGTTCTTCTTGACCTCAGCGACCACGACCGAACCATCCTTGCCGGCGTTCACGGCGATCTGGCGGACCGGTTCCTCGAGTGCCCGCTTCAGGATGTCGATGCCCATATATTCGTCGGGGGTCATGTCCTGCCCGGCGATTTTGTCGAGCGCACTAGAAGCTCGGATGAAAGCCACACCGCCGCCTGGCACGATCCCCTCTTCGACCGCGGCCTTAGTCGCAGCCACTGCATCCTCGATGCGCTGCTTTTTCTCTTTCATCTCGGTCTCAGTAGCAGCCCCAACCTTGATGACTGCGATGCCACCAGAAAGTTTAGCTAACCGCTCCTGCAGCTTCTCACGATCGAACTCGGAATCAGTATTCTCCATCGTCTTGCGCAGCTGAGCAACTCGATCCTTGACTGTCTGCTCATCACCGCCGCCATCAACAACCGTAGTGTCATCCTTGGTAGCGATCACTTTGCGAGCACGACCCAAGTCCTCAATCTGAGTCTCCTCTAATTTGAGACCAACCTCCTCACTAATGACCTTACCGCCGGTCAGCACTGCGATATCCTTCAACATCTCCTTGCGACGATCGCCAAAACCAGGCGCCTTGACCGCCAATGCACTAAATGTGCCGCGCAGTTTATTGACCACAAGTGTAGCCAATGCCTCACCATCGATATCTTCGGCAATAATCACAATCTCCTTGCGTCCGGCCTGAGCCAGCTTCTCAAGGAGCGGTAGAATCTGCTGAACAGACGAAATCTTCTTGTCGGTGATCAAAATGTGAGCATCGTTGTACTCGGCTTCCATTCGATCTGGGTTGGTAATCATGTAAGCCGAGACGTAGCCCTTATCGAAGCGCATGCCATCCACGACCTCTTTCTCGATACCAAAACCCTGCGACTCCTCGACTGTGATTACACCGTTCTCTCCCACGGCCTTCATGGCCTCGGCGATGATCGCGCCAATCTCCCGATCGTTGGCCGAGATGGAAGCGACCTTCTCGATCTCGTCGCCCGAGATGGGTTTAGAAATCTTGCCAGTCAGTTCGGCAACAATCGCCTCGACACCGCGCTCAATCCCCCGCTTGATGGACATTGGGTTGGCGCCAGCCACCACGTTCTTCACACCCTGAGCGAAGATAGCCTGGGCCAACACAGTCGCAGTGGTCGTGCCGTCGCCGGCCACATCGTTGGTCTTGGAGGCAACCTCTTTGACCAACTCAGCGCCGACGTTCTCGAACTTATCCTCGAGTTCGATCTCTTTGGCCACTGTCACACCATCCTTAGTGACGGTCGGCGAACCGTAGCCACGATCCAAAACCACGTTACGTCCTTTGGGTCCCAAAGTTACCTTGACCGCATTGGCCAAAGTATCGACACCACGCTTAATTTTGACGCGAGCCTCCTCGGTAAAAAGTATTTGCTTAGCCATAACTTCTGGTGGTTACTAGATTACTCGATAACAGCCAAAATGTCGGACTCGTCGAGGATCAAATATTCCTGTCCGTCGTCCTTGATCTCATCTGGCGCGTACTTCTTGAAAACAATCTTGTCGCCGACTTTAACGCTCATGGCAGCACGCTCGCCACTGTCGAGCAATTTGCCTGGACCAACGGAAATTATCTCGCCCTTCTCCGGACGTTCCTTTTCGATGGTCTCCGGGATAACGATGCCGGACTTGGTCTCCGTCTCAGTCAACGGCTTGACCAGGACCCGATCAGCCAAAGGTTTGACGCTCATAGTTTGGTCGTTTATACGGATTAGTTATTGCTAATTGGTTAGCCGTACGTTTAGCACTCGGAAAACGAGAGTGCTAAGCACGGTACATTTTTAGCAGATAGACAGGGCGTGTCAAGACTTTGCTTGTGCGTCTGATGGGGAGGGGTAGTGGATAAGAGTAAAGTTTTCCTAACCCATAGATCCCCACGGGCAAGCCCGTGGTACTACTCCAGCACAAGCTTCGCTTGACCCATTCAACCACGCCCAAGGGCGTGGTCTTTTGGGTTAGTTGATAAAAAGCACCGCGTTGGGGGCGGTACTAAAAACAGTGTTTTTAATTTGTCATCCCGGAAATGCAACTCTTAATAGTTTGTCATCCCGGAAGGCCGAGCGGAGCGAGGTCTATCCGGGATCCAGAAGCTAATCCCAATCTCTTTACTTCTGGGTCCCGGATAGTCGCTGCGCTCCTTCCGGGACGACAAAAGGAATAATGTTCAGTTCGCAGTTCCGGGACGACAAAAGGAATAATGTTCAGTTCGCAGTTCCGGGACGACAAAAGGAATAATGTTCAGTTCGCAGTTCCGGGACGACAGTGCTTTTTGTTATCTCAATTCTTCTTATGTATTTGTCATCCTTACTTTTTAATTTGTCATCCCGGAAATGCAACTCTTAATAGTTTGTCATCCCGGAAGGCCGAGCGGAGCGAGGTCTATCCGGGATCCAGAAACCAATCCCGATTTTTTTGCCTCTGGGTCCCGGATACTGTTCGACTCGCTACGCTCGCTCACAGTTCCGGGACGACAAAAGGAATAATGTTCAGTTCGCAGTTCCGGGACGACAAAAGGAATAATGTTCAGTTCGCAGTTCCGGGACGACAGTGCTTTAATATGTCATCCCGGGCCGAGACCCGGGATCCACGATCCGATCTCCACGGCCCGAGGACATAAGATCCCACACATAGTGGGAGTTAGGGCGGCCGCTCTCTTTCCCTCATTTCTCTAACGGGACAGAGAAACCGGGCCGGGAGTCTGTGGGAGAGGAACTCCCCCGGTCGAAAAATTGGTGACAGGCACTAAACAAAAAACCGCCCCCGAGTAAACGGAGGCAGTGAGAGGTACGACCGATGTTCGTGAGTAATCAGCCCTGTTCCGCTGTCGGCAGCGGAACCAGTGAATCCTCATCTATGAAGGCCTGCAACACAGGTCTCGACAAACTATCGCATTCAACTTGAAGTAGAAACGGTGGCCGCATAATCCAATCTGTACCACCTTCAGACTCATCACGACCCAATCGGAAAGGCTTCACTGACTGAGTAGAAACGCTCTGACCAGAGCGCAGTTGAAACCTGACCAACTGATAAACGCCAGAGAAGACACCCTGACTACCAATACCCAAACCAATCAACCAATGAATATCCTCCAGACAAAGCAGCTGAATATCTGGCAGAAAGACGCTACTGACGTAAGTGAGTTCAGCCCAGTGTTCAAACCAACTTTCGCACAGGGCAATCATTCCAGATCTGTTCTGTGGTGACAGCCCTCTCCCAATCTCCAGCAGACGAATTCTCCAACCATCCTTTCCGGGCATCTCCAGTACGACCAGCCGAGCATCACCCTCGACATGAAAGCATTTGACCGTTTCACGCTTGAGCATGTACCCACTTGGTTGAGTGAGATCATCCGAATGTGACTGCACAAACTCAGCCGGCTGAACAATATCCAAATTCAGCTCACCGGTAGCCAGTAGATTACCATGCGGCAGTTGCATGTCGCCGGGAACGAGCAGTGGTTTGGACCAACCTCTTTCTTTCAAAAAGGAAACCAAACCGTTTATGTCGACTTGACCCTCAGGATTTTTAGATACATGGATTGCCCTCAAGGAGTGACCTAACTGCGATGGATGAATTTCGACCCAATCTGCCCAGAGGTTAAAATTATCCTCGAGCCAAGTAAGCTGATCCTGATCCCCGCACCAACATTGATCGTCTTTCCCGAAGGTCCTTCGAGCAACATCCAACGCCGCAACAATCGCAGCCGGACAATAAACGAAGCTAGTCATTTCCAATCCTCCTTCTATCCGCCTTTGTCAGGCTGGATCTGAAAGTAAATCACCGTTCGACACTGCTGTCAATCTTCACTCTAACTGCCGCAAGCAACAAGCCAGATGATGCCCAAAACAATAATTGTCCGAACCAAGACGACCAAACGAAGTGATCAAATAATCCAGCAGTCAATAAAACAATCAACAAGACGACTGGTAAAACTGAATCGAAACCAGTGCGTCTAAACACAGTTTTAATTCCCAGTCTAAGAAGAGACAAAACCAGCGCCAACCAAACAATTAGGCCAACAATACCGGTTTCAACTAAGATTAAAATTGGCAAATTATGAATCGGTTGGTAATCCCAAGGATTGGGATACATAGCCAAGACGTAAGCTGAAACTTCGGGCATCATTCCAGGCCCGACACCAAACCACGGGCTCATCTTAACCAGACCCCAAGCCTCGTCGTACTGATTCAAACGAGATTCAATTGAGATGCGCTCCAATCGACCAATTGCCATGATACGAGTCAAAAATGGCTCATAAAGTAAGGCCGAAACCGCTATCAAGATAGTCAATGAAAAACCGGCGACTAGTAGTACGGACCGACGATCTGATCGCTTAGTGACTAAAGCGTAACCAGCCAGCAACACGACCAAACCGGCTAGAAAACCAACAAAAGCACTGCGAGAAAAAGTCAGACCCATCCCCAAAATGTTCACCATTGCGCCTAGTCCAGCTAACAAGCGCCATCGACCCCTAACCGATAGGAACAGGAATAGTGAAGCTAGTGCGGCTATCGCCAGATACGTCCCCAACATGTTCGGATGAGGTAATGAACCATAAGCTCGCAACCAACGACCGTTAATCGTCTCCACAACCGATGTACCAGCAATGTCTGGTAAATGCTCGGCTATGCCCAACCATTTGTTGGCTATGACCCGCTGAAATGAAAACTGGGATAGAGCCAACATAAACTGCAATGCTCCACCAATCGACAAAGCAATAGCCACCAAACGAATAGACAATTTAAAAAACGCAAATATCGACCAAGTCAGCAAATAACCCAATAACAACCAGGCTGTTGGAATGTAACTATCTGGACGACCAGAAAAAAATGCAGACAATGCCACCACGACTAACAACGCAAAAGACATTCGTAAAACAAGACGAGAAGATCGATCAATCAATCCATGACGCCAAATCCAAACCCCCGCCATAATTACCAGCAGAGTCAGTAGTTGAGTTGCGAATAACACCCCACGCACCTCATCGGACGCACCACCCTCGAGATGACTCTTATGATAAAAGATGTAACCGGTAGTCAGTGGTGCCAGGGCCAGCAAAACAAGAAGTAAGGAGTCAAAAAATTTCTGCCGCAAATTTCCAAAGCGTCCTAATCGCATATAGAAATTCCCAAATTAGTCAGACGATGATGATATTCATCACGAAAGTTTGCTCGTCGATCGATGATATGAAACTTTAATACCTCGTCTGAAATAACTACTCGACTATCGCGGTTGGCCATGTCCTTAATTTGAGACGGAAACTTACATCGTTGAAATTGCCGAGCTGTCCGCTCAAATACACCCATCTGTATTTTAGATTGAACATTATCTACTGCCACAACATTGGTCGGACCAAAAATCCAACTATTAGCAGCTAAAAAATGTTCGTAAACACCACCGGCATCATAGAGTGGAAGCAAAGTACAAATCCAAAACTTAAGATATGGATCGCCGTCCGATAGTGCGTGTGATGACAAATCTAGGGCCGTTTCAGTTACAAAAAAACTAGGACAAAGCCGATCACGTTGCACCTTGGGTGTTGGACGCAAACCAAGCAAAGTGAGCGCTCCAGTCAAAAACAGTCGAGTGGTCCAAATTGTACCAGGACGACAAACCACAAATAGATCGATATCGCTATTATCATCCGCACTAGAGAAGGCTAATGAATTACAGACTCCAACCAAACGAACTGAAGGTAATAAACCAAATAATCGAGCAGCACAACGAGCTTTTTTGAGCTTACGGGTAGCTAGACGAAATCTTCTCCGACGCAATTTAACAATTGCCTCACTTCCAACCAAAAAATAATAACCATTAAACTGAACAATCCGATGATCGCTTTCCAGTTCCTCTTTAACTCTTGAACCGATTAGTTCCCTACCACCAGTCAATCGAGCAAAACGAACCACTTCAACCAGGGTCAGCGGATAGCCAAAAACATCAAACCAGGCCAGGACAGCTAAAACACTCTCATTAAGAGAAATATCGTGAGTGGGCTGATTCACAAGGGTAAGCCAAAAGATTTACTGCTTCATCGTACCAGACTGCGAAAAAAGCGGCTGATGAGAGATAGATCTTAACCTGAAGCTGTATAAGGTGTAGCCCAGGCCAGGTCACCATTGGAGGAAAAGAAATGCTGACGAATGATCGAGGACGAAAATTGACGCTAATGGGCCAGTTCACTTCCGGACACGACTTGAGTCCGGTGAGCAAGACGCCGGTCCTCTGTGAGAGCTGCCGGCGGGGATCGCCATTGATCGCCGACGGACAGTGCCAAGTCTGCAAAAAAGGACGTGCAGTCTGTCCTACCACCTGTGCGACAGCTGCGCCCAGACCCGGAAGGTCTGTAAGTACTGCGGCTGTGCGACGGGCAGCTAGTCGGGTAAACAATGTACCCGAACTTCTTAGAAACGGTCTCTGAACCGTTCTTTTTTCTGACAAAAATAGGCCGGGTACCATAAGTCGCACCCGCCTAAATCCAAAGACCGCCCGGGAGGACGGCCTTTTATCTACCTGATCGCAAAAACTATTCGGTGGTTCGATTCAAAACGACGGCTTCCTGAGCCTGCTCCGAAATCTGTCCCGACTCCTGAGTTAGCACTTCTTCGGTCACTGCCGCATTGCGCACCACTAAACTTTTATCGTCCAGAGATATCACCTGCCGACGATCGACTAATAGCTCACCCGGCAATGGACGAGCCAAAGCAACGGAACGACGAACTACATATTGAACCACCTCATGCGTCACCACATCAACAATCAAACCAACCAGTCGACCAATCCGCTGTCCATCCTCAGTAAAGGCCGGTGCGCCACGCAACTGCGAATCGCGGTATCTCATATCGAATCCAAAATTAGTCGATTACCCTACTTTTTCTCCTCTGAAACCTCTGACACTGCTGTCTTCCGTCCAAGCGTCAACCACTGCTGCAGAATAGTTAATAGATTCATGGTTAACCAGTAAAGCGTCAGTCCACCCGGAAACCGCAGACCGATAATCAGCGTAACTACCGGCATTGCGTAGACCATCGACTTGTTCATACTGGCCAAAGCCTGTTCATCTTTGGAACCCGGAACCTTCTTCGGCTGCTGACGAGTAATCATCATTCTAGCCTGGAAGAACTGAGAGATGGCTGCTAGTACCGCCAGCATAACGTTAGGACTAGCCAGATCGATAATGCCAAACATCGAGGTACTGATCGTCCCGGGATTAGATATGAACGGATACAGTAAATCAAAACCACTCGACTGCAGACCGCGTGATAACGACTGGTAAAGTGCAATAAAAACTGGCAACTGGATCAAAAGCGGCAAACAGGAAGAGAGTGGATTAACCTTCTCCTTCGAATAGAGCTCCATCATCTCCTTGGCCAACTTCTCTTTGTCCTCCTTGTTCGGATACTTGCGCTTCAGCTCCTCCATCTTGGGTTGAATCTCTTGCAAGGCCTTCTGTGACTTGAGTGACTTGAGAGTGATCGGCCAAAGAATCAGTTTGACCAAGACAGTCAACGCAATAATGGCCAGACCAATGTTGTGCCCCGGAATAATATTGTGCAACCAGACGAGCAAGTTAAAGATCGGCTGGAAAAGAATTGTAGTGTAAAGACCGGACATAATACTTAGTTTGGGTTATCCTCCTTATTTCTCTTTTCCTTCCTCGTCTGCGGCCGACGCATCATTTTCTTCTGCAGCTTCTTCGTCCTCACTCTCCTCAATGATTTCATCTGTTGATTCAGTCACAACAGATTTTTCTTCAATTTCTTTGTTTTCGTCAGATTCTTCTGTCGACTCCCCTACTTTTCCATCAGACTCCTCCGACTCTACAACAACACTCTCTGTACCATCTGTCACAAAGGCTGCAGTCGTCTCACCAATCTTACGAATATTAATCTTCCAACCAGTGAGTCGCGATGCCAGTCTAACATTCTGACCACCACGACCGATAGACAACGATAACTGGTCTTCATCAACCAACACATCAGCTGTTCGATTTTCCTCATCTAGCTTGATCTCTACAACCTTGGCTGGAGACAGGGCGTTCATGATGTAAACAGATGGATTCTCGTCGAAAAGTATAACATCAACCTTCTCTCCACCTAACTCAGAAATAACTGTCTGAATACGCGTTCCACGCTGACCAATACAAGAACCGATCGGATCGATATTCTCTTGATGCGAGGAAACAGAAACCTTGGCTCGAGCGCCGGCTTCACGAGCTACACCATGAATTTCAACTGTGCCAGCTGCAACCTCAGGAATTTCCAGAGTGAACAAACGACGAATAATATCAGGATGCGAGCGAGAGACAATAATTTCTGGACCGCGAGTGGCCATCTCGACCCGCACAATATAAACTTTCACCCGATCACCTGGAGCGTAACGCTCCGTCGGAACCTGTTCGTCTGGTGGCATGACACCCGTAACCCGACCAAGATCAATCAACACTAACCGACCCTCACGCCGCTGAACAGTGGCGTTCACCAACTCGTGCTCACGATCCTTAAATTCACCAAACAACTTAATCCGTTCGGCTTCACGAATCTTCTGAATAATGACTTGTTTGGCGGTCTGAGCAGCCATACGACCAAAAGCAGCCGGCACCTCGAGCTGAGTACGAATTACTTCGCCGACCTCGGCATCCGACTTCAGTGTCTCCCTGGCCGCACTAACCATAATATCGGTCTTGGGATTGAACTTCGGTCCTTCGTCCTCGATTGGTTCACCGTTTGGTCCGACCGCTGGGACAATGGCAATAGGTCTAACTTTGGGAGTCTCGTTCTCGGCGGACTCATCTTCTTCCTCTGGTAATTCCATATCCTCGACCACGGTTTTAACGTCAAATACATCAAAATCACCGGTCTCCTTGTCAAAATTGACCTTCACGTTCTGATCCTTTTCACCGAAGTCCTTACGAAAAGCGGCTGCAAGCGCGGCCTCAATAGTCTCAATCACGGACTCCTCGGGAATATCTTTTTCCTCGCTTAATTGTTTGATTGCCTGATAGATTGGCGATGACATAAATAGATTGTGCTTATTCAGTTGTACTATTGAATTGTAATTTGGTGACGAACTCAATCAATTGATCGCACACCCTCTTATAAAAGAGAGCTAGTCCCATCCGGAACTAGCTAACAGCGAATAGAATACACCCTTCGCTCGTCAAATGCAAGGATCGACGGTCAATAGATAAAAAAGACCGCCCCAATTACAGAGGCGGCAAGTACGATTGATGTGAATATTGGTCAGCGTGGAACGCTCAATCAGACTCTGTCTGCCTCGTCGAGTGCGTCCAGGCCAATGCCGATCTCTCCAGCCCTAGCCCTCAACACAGCAAGAGTATCCTCACTGCGTCGCTCCCGAACACGAGCCAGTAGCCCTCTGGCCTTACCTTCCAATTCCGAATCTTCTCTCTCGGCGGCACGAACCTCTATCTCTCGCAGTTGGGTAATCAAGTCAGCAAACTGATCTTCTTCGGTTTGTCGACCTAACTTGCGACGCAACCAACCCCAGAACGGTCCCAAATCACTGAGTAGCAGACGGATGAATTGAAACAGTAACCAACCCGGTGCGGCAGCCAAAATCACTAACCAACCGAAAATGAATTTCGGAAAGGCCCGCAACGGATGGAAATCCTGGGACTGCCCATTGACCCGATATCCGATCAGTCCAGCCAGAACGAAACCCAACATGAAAACCACTGAGGCCACCAACCAGATGATTGGCAGCTGGTAGGACGAACCTTGATAGGGCAGCTGACCCATCATCGGCGCACTAGTCGGAAAAATCGGAGCAGTCGGTTCAACCGGCTCGTTGGGTAATGGATCAGGATGACGCGGAGCTGCCGGACGCTCCGGTAACTCTGGTCGAATTACTGTAGTATCGCCGGCCAACAACTGGGCCAGGCGACGCTGTTCTAGTAATACAACGGCTTGAGCTTGGTACATTACGATCCAAGTCCTCCCTTGCCCATCGGTTGATACCAATACAGAGATAGCCCTAGCCCGCTCATCTGGAGTGACGACAATACTACTATCCAATCCCGACGATCTAGCCAGCAAGATAACCGTCTCAGCCAACTCCCGCAGTCCGACGTCCTCGATAGCCGAGGTTGGACCTGTGCCAACCAAAGCCTCCTCAAACCGACGTTGCTCGAACTGTACAAAATGATCAGATGACCACTGTTCCCAGGCGGCTCGTTGCTGCTGCCAGATGTCCCGACGCTTCCGCCAGGAGGACCGTAGTTGACCCCACTGATTGGTTTCCTTGGTCCAAGCATCCCGGGCTGATTGGTACTCCTTGGTCGCCTGCTGAAATTGGACATATTCCCGACTGGGAAATATCCGATACCCCTGACTCTGGGTCAGGCACCAACCCGCCAAGACCATTGCACAGCCGCTGATAACATAGATCCAAAAAGCCTTCTGGTTCAGAGGCACCATCTCTCACCTCCCTCAAGCAATGAAGCTTGAACACCAAAAAACGATGGACAACCTTAAAAGATCTAAACAAAATCGTCAAATAGTAAAAGCGCGTATTTAGAGTCCGGTCGACACAATCAGTAGACTAATTCCAACCGATTAATCCTCCTCGCCGACCACTGACGGAAGGTGACTGATTCGAAACCGACCAAACCCGGCCGGCTCGACCACTACCACGTCGATTCTAAACGGACAACCAATCAAACCCTTAGCCTGTAGATAAGAATAAGCTGTAGCGCGCAAACGAGCTGATTTACGAAAACCAACTGCTGCTACACCACCACCGAAAGAATTACTGGTCCGAGTCTTAACCTCAACAAAAACGACCTGATTGTCTTTTTCAACAACCAGGTCGACCTCACCAAACCGACAGCTCCAACGTTGATCAACTATTCGAAATCCGTGGCGCTTTAGGTAACGAGCAGCAGCTTGCTCACCGGCGAGTCCCAATACTGCTCGAACCGACATGTCACCAATTTCTACTTAGACTTAGGCAGATACTTCTCGAACCGGGCCTTCTCCTCTTCCTGCCGCTTAATCTTAGGGTAGTCATGCACCGCAAAAACAATAAGCCGCACCAACCACTCAACAAACAGAATAAACAAAATCAGGAACCATAATCGCATACTCAAAACCGGCACCTGCTCATAGACAAAGAACAATTCCAGAAAGGCTAATAAGCCAGTGACGAACAACAGTCGTCCAGCTCGTCGACAAATATCTGCTTTAAGTGTGTCGTGCCGATCCATTGATCGGGCAACCAAATATAGGATTGCGGCAGCAATCAAGAACCAGGCAAAGAACACTGTCATCGAACCAACCAGCGATGGACCAAGAGGGATCGGCGATGGATTTATCCAATAACGGTAGTCTAGTAATGGCGCGTAACCGGCTAAAAAATTCATACTCACATTGGGGTATTAGCGGATTCCAATGTAAGGGAAGTGGCGCTTAAAGGCAAGAGGTGGCGTGGATAGAGCCGTAAAATCAGCCAAGAAAGATGATAGATGGTGGATAAATTAAAAAATTCCCATCTCGGGAATCGATCTCTTTCAATTAAGAGCTCACCAATCAACAACTATGGCTTGCGACAAATTAAGCCATAATGAAATCTACCGGGTGAGAACTCTTTTTCGACTCGAAGTCCTGCCACCTCGGCTAAACGTCGTGCTTCCTCAGGTACAACCAATTGATCGGTTGCTGGTCCAAAAAATTTAATCCCAGTCGACAACCAATCGATCAACACCAATCTACCAGACGGCTTCAATGTTCGCATACACTCGCGCAGCATTACCTCTTTTTGTTTAGACATGAACAGATTATTGATGAGCAAACCAATATCTACCGTTTCACTCTCAATGCGAATACCGTTTGAACGTTCAATGTCACTCCAAACTGTTTCAACATTAGTTGCACTTTCCACCTTGCGTCTGCTCTCGATACCACTCAACACCGACTTAAGAATGTCTACAGCAAAAACCCGACCGTCTGACCCGACTAGTTCGGCCGCCGGAAAAACATAGTGACCCAAAGTACCACAACCAAAATCAGCAATGGTTAGGCCAGCTTCAACTTCGGCCTCTTCCAAAACTTTGAACGGATCAATCAATTCTCTACCGGTCGGTACGCTAATCATACATACATCTTAAGTTGGCACCCTAAATAAAGTACCGACAGTACCAAGTAAGAAACTACTCAATAGTCCAGTCATAGCCATTAGTCCAATAAAAATAACGGCCAATCCAATGAGCTTATAAAATAGACGCGAATCGCCCAATTTCTGTTCCGCCCATTCAATCCGGCCGAAGTTACGCATGAACCATTCAGTCTTCAGTATTGGCAAAATTCCAATTCCTACTAACACCAAACCACCGATTGTTCGATAAATGACATGCATGATTACTTTCTTATACGATCAGAGTTAAACCAATTCACTACCATCCGAAATCACATCAAAAATTGAATTCTAATTTATTCGACGGATGAAGTGTACCAGAATTACAACTTAGCTGACCAACTTTTAAATCACTCGATTTGCTATTAAAATAACCAAAAACTCGAGACCTCCAATAAAATGACAAAGGCCCCCATAAGCGGGAGCCTGCTGTCTGTCTTATAGGAGACAATTCGTACTTCGTTAGTTCGCTAACGAATTGACCATTCAATCTGCATCCAAACAATTGGAAAACTCAATCTGTGCTTCGTTCAATATCGACTGCGGAGCCTGATACGGTTTTCTGGTCGGCGACTCCTCGTTCAGGTCGAGGTAATTCAGTCCCTCGGCCAACCAAGGGTCGAAGCACGGACCGGGCGAGTTGTCCGCTCCGGTTTCCCAGAGCACCAGCCTGGAGCCGTCCAACCCGACGACATCGAGCCTGCTGTCCGCGGACATCTCCTCTCGATAGAGGTAAGAAACCGAACTCAAGTCCAGACTAACGTTACCGGTGTTCGAATATTCGAGATCCTTGGCCTGATCGTAGGCGTCCACGGTGAAGATGCTGTTCGGTCCGTCAGGCGATACCCTGACCAAGACGAAAGTGTCGCTGTCGCCCAGCCGAAAGACCGGCAAATGCCGACCAGACGGGTTGACGAAAGCCAGCTTGACCTTGGTCTCAAGCAACTGATCCTGAAGGTTACCAACTTGTTCCTCACTCAGCTGGAGCTCTTGAGTAAGCCCATCAACCTTGTCGCAGTTCTCCGTCACCACGATCGGCTGAGGGGTCTCTTTGACCGTAAACAAACCCTGCTGCCAGAAAAAAACTCCACCACCAACAATAATTGCAGTTAAAACCACAGCCAAAATCATCTTCGGTGCCTGCGACCGGGCAGAACAACATGATAGTGGTTGTGGTTCAAACTGAGGTCGATTTAATGGAGTACCCGACGACTCGGACGACTGACCTGACATAAATTTAGACTTATAGATAAGGGATGTTTTAACACATGACACCAAAACACCTAAACAAGTGTGTAAAGTTTTTGCCTAGTAATTATTTTCTTTAATTTGAAAGTAAGACTGTGGATGCAAACAAGCGGGACATTTTTCCGGAGCGGATGTGTCTTCATGTAAATAGCCACAATTTAGACACTTCCAAATAATCTTATCTTTTACCTTAAAGACCATTCCTTCTTCTAAATTTTTGTACAATTTCCTGTACCTTTCTTCGTGGGATTTTTCAACTTTTGCAATCATGGTAAAAGCAGTCGCAATTTCCATAAAATCCTCTTCCTGTGCAATTTTTGCAAATTCGGGATATAGAGTTGTCCATTCTTCATTTTCACCTTCAGCAGCTTCTTTTAAATTCTCAAGAGTGGTTCCGATCTTACCAGCAGGATAAGTAGCTGTGATTTCGACCGCTCCACCTTCTAAAAATTTAAAAAACCTTTTTGCGTGCTCTTTCTCGTTTAATGCAGTCTCGGCAAAAATAGCAGAAAATTGTTCTAATCCTTCTTTTTTTGCTTGCTTAGAAAAATAATCATAGCGCATTCTTGCTTGAGATTCTCCAGCAAAAGCTTTCAATAAATTCTTTTCAGTTTGTGAACCCTTTAATGTATTCATCTTTTTTAGAATTTATAAAACATTAAGTGGTGGACGATGAAGGGCTCGAACCTTCGACCTTCTCGGTGTAAGCGAGACGCTCTAACCAACTGAGCTAATCGTCCATGATGTAACGCAACTATGTGGGAAATCTTCGACCTGTCCGGCGGATGTCTGCCGGACCGCTCTAACCAACTGAGCTAATCGTCCATGATGTAACGCAACTATGTGGGAAACCTTCGACCTGT